>DATJZK010000063.1:0-4446 GCA_035499145.1 Thermoplasmata archaeon | reverse complement strand
GAGACCGGGATCGACGCGAGGAACCCGGCGACCGGTCCGCCTGCCGAGACGTCGAACATCGCCTTGCGGTCGGGGAACGGGTCGCGGATGCTGACGAACGCTCCGAAGGTGCCGAACGGGAGCGGGGGCGGGACAGGGAGGAAGAACGGGAGGGACGCGTCGAGGTGCCGCCGCCGCGCGATCCAGTAGTGCGCGAGCTCGTGGAGCCCGAGGATCGCCATCAGCGGGACGCCGAAGAACAGGCCGCCGTCGAGCACGTCCGTCCCCGTCAGTCCCGCCCCGCCGACGTAGACGAGCCAGATCAGGGCGCCGGCGAAGACCGTCGTGGCGAGCGTCGCGGCCAGCAGGGCCGCGTTGAGCCAGGTGCCGCGCGGCTGGATCCGGGGGCGCCGAACGACCTCGATGAACTCCTCGCCCATCTCGCGACGAAGGAACGGGATGTACCCCTGCGCGCCGAGCTCGCGGCGTAGCGCGTCGAACCGCGACTCGAGGGTCGCCGGGTCGATGCGGACGGCGAGGAGCAGCGACTGGGGGGCGAGCCGGGTCTCGTAGACCGGGAACCGCGCCGCGACCGCCGCGCGGATCCGTTCGAGCTCGGAGGGACCGGACGCCGAACGGGGGCGGTCCCCCGACGCCATCGCTTACGCTCCCGCGGGAGCTTCGCCGGCGGACTTCCTCAGGCGCTTCGCGCGTTCCTTCGCGGAGTAGCCGGTCGCCGACTCCAGGAACCGGTTGTACCGCGCGATCGTCTCCCGGGCGACGTCGTTCGGCACCTTCGGGTTCATCGTCACCTCGACCGCCAGCTCCTTCCGGTCGGCGCGGACCGCGATCCGCACGATCGCGCC
Organism: Thermoplasmata archaeon; assembly: GCA_035499145.1. Lineage (GTDB taxonomy): Archaea > Thermoplasmatota > Thermoplasmata > Lutacidiplasmatales > UBA184 > Lutacidiplasma. The sequence goes on along the minus strand of DATJZK010000063.1, from coordinate 3,601 downwards.
GAAGGCGGTCGAGGCGGTCTCCCCGTCGACGCTCGCCGAGTCGAACGCTTCGCGGAGGAGCGCGGCGAGCGGCTCGGGGGCGAGGTTCGACCGGTGGTCGGTGCGCACAGGGTACCGTTGCACGGGGACCGCCACCCGGGAGCCCGATAAAAACCCTGTCGGCGCCGGGGCGCTCAGATCGTCTCCAGCTCGAACAGCACACGGTAGCCGCGCAGCTGCCGGGTCACCTCGTCGGAGAGGTCGAGGATCTGCTCGCGCGTGGCGCCGCCCTGCCAGTCGTAGACGAAGTCGTAGTTGCCGTGGGTCGGGGCGAAGCCGCACGAGAGGAGCCGGTCGGCCACCTCCGACGGCTTCGCGCCCTCGCTGTTGAACGTCACGCGCAGGTACGTTTCCATCGCCGGTCGCAGAGGGGGCGGTATCAAAGGGCTTGCGACCGGCCGGGGCGCAGCAGCCGGGCGACGTCGCGCGCGAGCGCCCGGGTCGACCCGGCGGGAAGCCAGACGGGGTCGAGCGAAACCTCCGCGGACGCCTCGACGACGACCCACCGTCCGTCGCGGGCCCGGACCAGTCCGAGCCCGAGGTCGCGACCGCGCGCGGCCCGTTCGGCCCGGCGGCGCGCCGCGCTCTCGCTCGACCCGCCCGATCGGGGGGGGCGTTCGTCCACGGCGACCCGGGCGGCCGGAAAGTTGCGTCGCACCGCCGTGCAGAGCGGAGCGACCCCGGGGGGATCGTCGGCTGAGAGCCCGACGGAGATCGGTCCCCGCCGACGACCCTGGCGATCGATCTCCCCGGCGCGGATCCGCCGGGAGCTCACGGGGCGAAGGTCGTCCGCCAGGACGACCGGCACCTCCACGATCGGTACCGGTCGGAGCCCGCGGCGCCGCCGCTCCGCGTTCACCGCCCGACCCCCGGCCGCCGTTTCGGCGGAGACGACCAGCACGTCGATCCCCGGCTCGACCGATCGGCCGAACCGGTCGGCGAGCGGCACGAGTCGGAACGACCGACCGGGGAACCGCCGGCGGATCCAGCGGGCGAGCGTGGCGCGTCGGCGCGCGTACGATCGGATCGCCGTGCGGTGGGGCTTGGCGGACGAACGGACGAGCGCGTCGGTCGCGACGCCGATCGAGACGCGTCGGCCGCGGGCGAACGCCGCGCCGATCAGCGCCGCGTGGCCGACGTGGAGCCGGTCGAACGTCCCCCCGAGGACGGCGTGCCCGTACCGCGGCACGGCCCGCTACACCACGTAGTGGCTGATCAGGAGAACGAACAGGAGCGCCGCCGTGGCGTACAGGATGTACGAGTAGGTCCGGCGGCCGCGCGCCCGCGCTTCGCGCTGCTCGGCGCACTTCCGGCTGCACGTCTCCTCCCCGGCGGCGCAGACGCGCCCGCAGACCTTGCAGTGGCTGTGGTCGTCGGTCACGGCGATCGGCGCCCGACGGGGCCCGGGGGGCTTAGCGTTATGCGACGCGTTCCCCGCTCACGGAGCGGGGCGCCGGAGCCGCCGGCGCTCGGCCGGATCGACCGTCTCCGTCGGTCCCCGGGCGTCGCCCCCGACCGGCCGGCCGTACGGCGCGGTCGCTTCGGGGGGGAACGAGCCGTCCGAGACCGCGGCCGGGGGCGGCACGGCGACGGGGCGGGCCGCCCGATGGACCCCCGCCCGGCTCCGGCCGCGCGAGGCAGGCGGCTCGACGGCGAGCGACGTCTCCCCCCGCGACAGCTGCTGGAGGAGGTTGAGCCAGATGCGGCCGTGCTGCGCGACCGCGGTCTCCAGCCGTTCCCGCAGCTGGTCGTTCTGGGCGACGAGGGACGCCTCGACCTTCTGGATCTCCGTTTCGAGGGATTGGCGGAGGTCGCGGAGGCTCCCGCCGGACTCCTGCGCCGAGACCTTGAGCCACGTCTGCCGGACCATCGGCAGGATGTGGTCGTAGACGACCTTCAGGCGCCGGTCGAAGTCGTCGAGCTCGCGCCGGACCGTCCGCTCGACCAGCCCCACGTCGATCGGCTGGGTCGGGGCGGTGCTCTCGAGGTGGTGGACGCGGGCGAGCAGCTCCTGCTGCGCGGCGCGGATCCGGGCCTCGGAGTGGGTGACGGCCGCGGCGACCGCCTTCGACTGGTCGGCGTGCGCGCGTTCCATGAGCTCGGTGAGCCGCTCGTTGAGCAGCGTGTCGAGATGCGCCGCGTCCACGGTGCGCGCGAGCGACTGCTCCGTGTCGAGCTTCATCCGCGCGAGGAGGGCGACCGTCTGCTCCCGCTCCTTGTCGAACCCCTCGCGGAGCTTTCCCTCGACGAACGACTGCATGCGCACCTGGAGGCCGGCGAGCGCCTCCGTCTGCGCCTCGGTGATCTCGCTGAGGCGCGCCTCCCGCTCGAGCGCGACCCGCTGCTCGACCCGGGCGACGCGCTCGTCCGCGAGGGCGGCGAGCTTCTCCTTCTGGCCGGCGACCGGTCCGCCGAGCTTCGTCTCGAGGTCCTTGGCCCGGCCCTCGATCAGCACGCTCAGTCGCTGCTCGACGTCGTGGACCTCCCGCGCCACGCGCTGGGCGTTCTCGGCGCCGCGCTCGTCGATGATCTTCCGGACCCGGGACTCGATCTCCTCGCGGAGCGCCGTCCCCTGCTCCTTCGACTCGCTCAGCTCGACGTCGAGCTGGGCGACGAGCGCCGCGCGGAGCTCCTCCTCGGACTTGGCCGCCCGCGCATCGAACTCCTCGATCGCCCGCTTGAGCTCGGTCGTGAACCGGGTCGTCCACGCCTCCCCCGCCTCCTTCGACGCGGCGGCGGCCAGCGCGGACGCACGCTCGTCGACCGCGGCGGAGACGCGGGCGTCGACCTCCTGCTCGATCTGCGTCGGGTCGACCGTCGGCCGCGCCTCGAGCGCAACGAGCCGCGGGGTCAGCTCCGCCCCGGAACTCTCGAGGGCGGCCAGGCGCGGGGCGAGCTCGGTACGGGCCGCCTCCAGCGCGACCAGCCGCGCCGCGAGCTCCGCCCGGGCGCCCTCGAGCGCGGTGTTCGCCTCGGCCGCCGCCTGGGTGAGGTGCGCCTCCGCGTCGTGGATGCGGGCCTCGAGCGCGATCGCCCACTTCCCTTCCTGCTCTTTCAAGGCGGCCTGGACCCGGGCGTCGATCGCGGCGAGGTCGACCGCGGGGGCGGCGACCGCGACCGGAGCGACCTCCCCGGACCGGCCGGACGAGAGCCGGGGACCGCTGTCCGCGGCGGGGGGCGGGGCCGGCACGGTCGGGGCCGTGCCGGGGGGAAGCATCGAAGGATCGTCGCCCGTCGGGACCGGCACCCCGGTCGCGTCGGACGAGCCGACCGCGATCTGCGGGGGCGGCCGAAGCCACGCCGGGTGGAGCGCCACCGCGGCCGGCGAGCTGACGGCTGGCGGGGACGACGCGGCCGCCATCGGCGCCGCGGCCTCGCTCTCGGCCGGACGGGCCTGCAGGTACTCGTTCGCCCGCTTCGCGGCTTCGCCCGAGACCGCGACGGAGCGGCCCTTCGGCTTGCTCAGCAGGAGGGCGGCGGTCTCCATCGCGGCGCCGATCCGCCACATCTCCTTGCGTCGGTCGCGGCCGATCTGGGAGGCGTCAGCCAGATGGCTCCCGAG
>DATJZK010000062.1:0-11049 GCA_035499145.1 Thermoplasmata archaeon | reverse complement strand
CTTGAAGTTCGTCAGCTCGTCCCGGAACCGGGCGCCTTCGAACCGCACCCACGGAGGCTCGCTCATCGCGCCGGCGAGCGGGGTCCGGTATATCTTCCGCGAGGTTCCGTACGGAACCTCGCCGCTTAATGCGGCCGGCTCCGGTTTCTCGCCGTGTCCGCGGCGCCGCCGTCGGCCGGCCTCGTTCCGCCGTACGGCCCGCTCGCGGGGGTCCGCGTCCTCGAGTCGGCCCGGTTCGTCGCCGGTCCGTGGGCCTCGACGTACCTCGGGGAGTTCGGGGCGCGCGTCATCCACGTGGAGGGTCCGCCGTTCGCCCCGCCGTACGCCGACCCGACCCGGACGCTCCGTCCGCTCCTCTCCGGAGGCTCCCCCGCCGACTCCGTGTCCGAGTCGTGGGTGCAGTACGGCCGGAACAAGATGTCGGTCGGGATCGACCTCCGGCATCCGGACGGGCGCCGGGTGTTCCTCGACCTGGTCCGGGCCTCCGACATCTGGATCGAGTCGTCCCGCCCCGGGACGTACGACCGGCTCGGGCTCTCCGACGCGGAGGTCTGGCGGGCGAACCCGCGGATCACCGTCGTCCACGTCTCCGGCTACGGCCGGACCGGAGACCCCGCCCGCGTCGCCGCGCCGTCGTACGACCTCACGGGGCAGGCGTACAGCGGCTACCTTTCCCTGCAGGGGTCGCCCGATCCGGCGCCGCCGACCCGTTCGGGCACGGCGCTCAACGACACCGTCACCGGGCTCGCCGCGGCGACCGCATCCCTCATGGGGTACATCCACGCGAGCCGCACCGGCCGGGGCCAGGCGATCGACGTCGCCCAGTACGAGGTGTTCTTCACGCTGCTCGAGAACCTCGCCCTCGATTTCTTCATGCGGGGGGTCGTCCGCGGCCGCTTCGGCTCGGGCCACGCCCGGCTGCACCCGTACGACGTCCACCGCGCCGCCGACGGGTGGGTCGTCGTCGCCGCCCCGACGGCCGACGCGTGGGCCCGTCTCAAGCCGCTGATCGGCGTGGACGATCCGGCGTTCGACGACCCCGGGTATCGGCTCGCGCATCGGGAGCCGGTCGACCGGGCGGTGGCGGAGTTCTGCGCGGCGCGCAGCCGCGACGAGCTGGAGCGGGTGGGTCGGGAGCACGACCTCGCCATCGCCCGCGTGAGCGACATCGGCGACCTCGCCCGCGACCCTCATTTCGCGGCCCGGGAGATGTTCGTGGAGTGGGACGACCCGATCGCCGGCCGGGTCAAGGGGGCCGGGATCGCGCCGAAGTTCTCCGAGACCCCCGGCCGGGTCTGGCGGGGCGCCCCCTGGCTCGGGCAGGACAACGACCGGGTGCTGGGGGAGCTCCTCGGCTACTCCCCCGACGCGATCGCCCGCCTCCGGGCCGACGGGGTCGTCGGGGAGGACCCGCCCCACGGTCCTCCGTCGACCGCCCCGCGGTCGTTCGCGTCGGGGAGGCGCTGAGGTGACCGCGGGCTGGCCTCTCCCCACGGCGCCGATCGCCGAGGAGGTCGCCCGGTTCGCCGCGGCCCACCAGCTCGACCGGCGGTCGCGGGAGGTCGACGAGCGCCCGGAGTTCCCCCGACGCGAGTTCCGCGCGATGGGGGAGGCCGGCCTGCTCGGCCTCGCGACCTCGAAGGAGCGGGGCGGTCGAGGGCTGTCGCTGACCGAGGCGGCGGTCGGCCTGTACCACCTCGCGTACCGGGGAGGGACCGCCTTCGCGAAGATCTCGCTCCAGCCCGAGTTCTCCAGCGTCCTCGCCGATCACGGCGACCGGGCGTTGGTCGAGCGATGGTTCCGGCCCCTCCTCCGCGGGGAGACCCTCGTCGGGAACCAGATCACCGAAGCGGGGGCGGGGTCGGACGCCTCCGCGCTCGCGACGGTCGCCGAGCGGGTCGGGGACGACTACGTCCTCAGCGGGGAGAAGACGGAGGTCGCCCACGCGCTCGATGCCGAAGCGGCGCTCGTGTACGCGCGGTCGCCGGGCTCGACCCGCCACCGCGGGATCAGCGCCTTCCTCGTCCCGCAGGACCTGCCCGGGGTACGCCGGGTGCCGGGCTCGGGAGACCTCGGAGAGCGCTGGCAGCGGCGCGGCTCGGTCGTCTACGACCGAGCGCAGATCCCCCTCTCCCACCGGATCGGGGCCGAGGGCGAAGGGTTCACGTACGTTCGGTCCGAGCTGGTGCGGGAGCGCGGTCTCCTCGCGGCGGTGTACCTCGGGGTCGCGAGGGCCTCGTGGGAAGAGACCGTCCGGTACGTGGGGGAACGGGCGACGTTCGGCCGCCCGCTTTCGGACGATCAGGCGGTCGCCTTCCCGCTCGTCGACGACGGAGCCGCGATGGTCGCGACCTGGCAGTACACCCTCCACGCTCTCGAACAGCTCGACACTGGAGTCGCCGGCGAGGGGACCGTCTCGATGGCGAAGGCGATGGCCGCCGAGGTCGCGCTGCGCACGATCGACCACGCGATCCAGTTCCACGGAGGGCGCGGCTACTCCCGGGCCCTGTCCCACGAGCAGCGGTGGCGGGACGTGCGGAGCGGGTCGATCGCCCACGGGGCGTCCGAAGTGATCCGGCGGTCGATGGCCCGTGAGCTGTGGCCCCGGAAGTCGCCCACCAACCCTTAACCGCCCCCGGAGACTATTCCCGCGGGGGAAGGTCTCCTCCGCCGAAGATGAGCCTCTCGCGCCGTACGTTCTCCGGGGGCTGGGCCGTCGCGCTCGCGGTCTTCTCGGTCGTCCTGGTCGCCGCACCGGGGGGCCTCGCCGGGGCCACCCCCGACGTGCCGGGCGCGCTCGGCGGGTCGGAGCCGCCCGCGTCGGGGCCCTCGGCCACGCTGGCGATGCTTTCGGCGCCCCGGGTCGCGATCCCCCTGTCGTCGCTGGACTCGGTGGTCCCCGGGTCGACGCCCATCGCCGGGACCTCGGGTGGGACGCTCTCGATCGTCGTCACTCTGGCCTACTCCAACGAGAGTCGCCTCGACGCCCTGCTGCGCACGTTGGCCCACTCTTCCGTGGCCAACGCCTCCTACCTGTCGGCGGCGGAGTTCTCCGCAGAGTTCTCCCCCAGCGTGCGGCAGTACGCGGCGATCGTCGACTACCTCTCGGCGTTCGACGTCTCCCGGCTGACCACCTACTCCGACCGGGCGACGGTCTCGTTCGATGCGACCCCGGCGGTGACGGACGCGATCTTCGGGACGTCGATCTCGACGTTCGCGCTGGACGGGGGCCGCTACGTGGCTCCGACGCATGCGCCCACCTGGCCGGCGCCGATCGCCGGGCTCGTCCGCCAGGTCGAAGGGCTCAGCACGTCCCCGTTCGAGAACGGCGCTCCGCTCACCGGCGGGAACGGGATCTCGAGCGAACCCGCCCTCCCGGCGGCCGGGGCGATCCCCTCGACCGGCGGGTATCCGAGCCCGGTCGTGCGCAACGGGACCCAGATCGAGTTCGCGCCGGATCTCCAGGTCGCCCAGGATGAGCGCACGCTGTTCTCGACGTATGGATATCCCGTCAACTCGACCGTCGCCCTGGTGACGAGCGCGGGGACGTACACGGAAGCCGGGACGAACTCGACCCGGTGCGGTCAGGTCTCCTCCGGCCAGGACGTCGGCGGATGGGATCCGGCGGACCTGGCAAGCTACTTCGGGTCGATCCTGCCCGCCGGGGAGCCGACGCCGACCGTGACGGGGGTCCCGCTCGCGGGGGCGACGGCGCCCGGGTGCTTCGCGTCGTGGGACGGAACCGGGGCGGTCGTGGCCAACACCGCCGACCTCGAGTCGATCGGCGCGACGGCCCCGGGCGCCCGCATTTACGGCGTCTACGGGCCGACCCCGAGCCTCGTGAACCTCGATGCCGCCTTCGCGACCGTGCTCAATCCCGGGTCGTCGGTCTCTCGTTCGGTCGCGGCGAACCTCGGGAACGTGAGCGTGATCGCGACCCAGTGGGGGTTCCGCGATCAAAACGATAGCTCGTGGTACGCCTCGCTCCAGCAAGCCGCGGCGCGCGGGATCACGGTCCTCGCCGCCTCCGGCAACTCGGCCGACAATCCGGCGAGCCTCGGATGGCTCGGCTCCCAGGCGGAGTTCCCGGCGTCGATGGCGACGGCCGCGCTGGGGAACCTCGCGGTCGGCGGGGCGACCCTGACGCTCAACGCGACGACCCTGCGGATCGAGCAGTCGACCGCGTGGAACATCTCCACGAAGGTCCCCGCGCAGGGCGGCCCGATCGGATCGGCCGGCGGCATCAGCGCCGTCTTCCACGAGCCGAACTGGCAGAAGACGAGCTCCGCCGCGTCCCTGCTCGGGGGCACCGGCCGCGGCGTGCCGGACCTCGCGGGCCTCGCGAACAACTCGGCGGTGACGGTGAGCCGGTACGGCTACCGGTACCTCGCCGCGAACGCCTCGCTCGGCGGCCGGTTCTTCAATGCCAACGGGACCGGGCTCGCGACGGCCGCGGATGCCGGCCTGTTCGCCGAGATCGACCACGCCCTCGGCGCGGAGGCGAACAAGCTCCTCGGGTTCGCCGAGCCGACGATCTACACCGTCGGCAACCTCGAGTACGCCGCGCTCCCGTCGGGGCTGGTCCACGGGGCGTACTACACGTCCCTGTACACGTCCCCGCTTCCGGCCCTCCCGTTCCACGACGTCGCCTCGGGACGGAACTTCGCCGATCGGGCGCTCGCCGGCTACGACCTCGTCACCGGCTGGGGGGTCCCGGATGCCTACAACCTGACGATCTACGTCCTGGCGCCGCCGAACCTGCCGGCGTCCGGCCCGCTCCGGGCGGTCCAGGACTACGTCAACCTCACCGCGCTCTCGATCGCGCCGAACCACGTCGGCTCCGCGCCGGTGATGTCGGTCCAGCAGAACCTGTTCCTCGCCGACAGCCTCGGCGCCCCGATCTACTGGGTCCAGAGCGTCCTGTACTACTACTACACCGGCAACGGCCACTGGGCGGTCAACTTCACCGGCTGGGTGACGTTCCCGTTCTGGGGGATCTACCCGGCCGAGACGGTGTACGAGTACTGGTATCCGACGAACGGGAAGAACGTGACGCTCCCGCTCGACCTCGTTCTCACGACGTTCATCACCGCGGACCACCCCAGCTGGAACTCGGAGGTGACGTTCGGCTTCGGGGACGGGGTCTCCCAGATCACGCTCCCCGTCCCCGGAGCGGCGTACATCCTCGGGGGCTACGACCACGCCTACTCCTGGCAGGGAAGCGCGTATTCGAACGGTCCGGGCCCCGCCGGATCGGTCCGCGGGTTCCTCGGGCCCCAGCTCGGATTCTACGGCTACCCGGGCAGCGGCGTCGCGAACTTCGAGAGCGGGACCGCCGCGACGGTCGCAGCCTACGTCGAACCGCTCGGCACGACCTCGTTCGAAGCGGCCCAAACGAGCCCGCTGCTCTCGGGGGCGAACCAGACCGCCGAGTACTCGGAGAACCTGGGGTACTTCGCGGGGTCGGCCGCCAACCTTTGGACCCTCGGCTACCAGTCCGGATCGACGGAGCAAGGGATCTCGATCGCCGAGCCGTACCGCTACGCCGCGACGGTCAACGAGACCGGGGCGCCGGGCGGCGTCGGGTGGACGGTGACGTTCTCCAACGGGCTGAAGCTGAAAGGCACCGGGGCGACCCCGTCGCTCGTCGGCGGTCTCGAGAACGGCAGCTACGGCTGGACCGTCTCGATCGCCTCGAACAACTTCACGATCGCCGTGGCCAGCGGCAACGTGACGGTCGACGGCGGCCCGGTCTCGATCGCGATCACGTTCATCGCGAAGCAGAACTCGGTGACGTTCGACGCCCTCGGGGCGATGACGTTCCCGTTCCCGTGGCACGTCACGATCGACGGCGGCGCGCCGATCGGCACGACGACCGCCTCGGTCGGCGCGACGCTCGTCTACGCGAAGTACTCCTACCACGTCTTTAGCGACAACTCGAGCTGGGCGCCCGCGCGCTCGACCGGGACGTTCACGATCGGACCGAACCCGCAGACCGTCGACGTGACGTTCGACCTCGTCACCTACAACGCCAAGATCGTCCCCACCACGTCCTCGCCGGTCGTCGTCCGATGGACGGTCACGATCGGCACGGACTCCGTCCGCCGGTGGGCGACCAGCCCGTACGTCGTCGCGCTGCCGAACGGGACGTACCCGTTCAACATCTCCGGGCTGCCGGCCGGCGACTCCGCCCATCCGTCGAGCGGGACGTTCCAGATCGACGGCAAGGGCGCGAAGGTGCTGATCGAGATCGTCGTGCCGTCGCGTTCGAGCGGGCTGTTCGGACTCGGCGTCTGGGGCTACGTGCTCGTCGGCGGGATCGCGGCCGCGGTCGTGCTGATCGTGGCGGCCGTCGTGATCGTCCGGCGTCGGGACGCCGAGAGCGAGTCCGACGAAGCCCCGCCGGAGGAGCCGCCGCCCGACCGGCCGAAGCGGCCCCGGGGTCCCCCGCCGAAACGCCGGAGCCAGATCGTCGGGCCGGACGAGATCTGAGGCCGCGACGGCGGCGATCTGCGGGCCGGGTCCGAACCCACCGCATATAAGCCGACCCGTCAGACCGGGACCGGTGCCGGCGTCCCGTTCGCTCGACTGGTATCTGTCGCTGCTCACCGTGCGGGAGATCCGGCGATACATCGCGCGATCGTCGGCGATCATGCTCGCCGTCTTCGTCGGCCTGGTGTACGCGCTGATCTCGATGAGCGAGGGCGGGATGCTCGTGCTCGCTCCGCTGCGGGGCGGCTACCAGATCCTGCTCGTGACCGGCTCCGGCACCGGCTATCAATCGTGGAACTATCCGGGGCTCCTCGTGCTGGCGCCGTGGGGGATCGTGGAGCTGCCGTTGTTCGGCACGGTCGCGATGCTGTTCGTCACGGTCTGCGTGGCCCTCGGGATGACGGCGGCCGCGCTCCTCGTCGTGCGCCTGGTCCTCCGGCGCTCCTCCGCCGCGGTCGCCCCGACGTCCCTCGGGGCGCTCACCGGGCTCACGCCGGCGATGATCGCGCTGCTCGCGCTCGGCGCCTGCTGCTCCACGACCGCGGCGGCGACCGCCGGCGTCGGGGTCATCGCGCTCGTGAGCGGCACCACCACCGCGAACCTGCTCGTGAACGACTGGTTCCTCGGCCTGTTCCAGATGGTGATCGTCTGGGTCGCCCTGATCGCCCAGGAGGCGCTGCTGATCTCGTACGGCGACCTGTTCGGCGTTCGGACGAGCGGTTCTCGCCGGTCGGCGCTGGAGCCGTCCGTCGTCCCCCGTCGTGTCCCGGTGAACCGCTGGTCCCTCGCCGCGACCGGAGCACGGATCGCGCTGCTGGTCGGCGGTCTGACCTGGCTGCTCTCCGTCGCAGCGGCCTGGACCACGGTCGCTCCGGGGACGGCGACCGTCCCGCAATGGACGGACTGGATCGTCGTCCACGCCGTCCCGAGCGGGGCGGCGATCGTCCTCGCCCTCTTTCCGGCCTCCATCGGGCGGGCTCTCTCGTCGGCCGGTCGCCGGGGGCTGCGCGGCGTCCTTCGGCTCGCCCTCGCCGTGGGCGGTCTGCTTCTGCTCGCGGGCGCCCCGGCGGGACTCGCGTCGGCCGGCCTCGTCGGGTGGGGCAACGAGCTCCTGGGGGTCGGCGGGATCCATTCCGGCTGGGGGTCGGTCGTCCCGCCGTCCACCGCCGTGCCCGCCCTGCTGTTCACGTGGGGACTTCAGTTCGCCCTCCTCGGAGGAACGTCCGTGGCCCTTGCGGTCCGACCGCGCTGGGTCGATTCGCTGACCGCGTGGTCCGCGGGGCGGCCCGGCGGGAACCCGGCGGCGCCGTCGACGGACGCCGGCGCGACCCCCTCGGGATACTAGGCTCTCCCCGACCTGTCGGCCCGAGCGCCCGGAGGGCTCCAGGCGGCGCCGCGTCGGTCTTTACTGGGGAGAAGCGAGATACCCCACGACCGCTCCCCCGGACGATGGACCCGGCACTGGTGCTGTGGCCGGTCGCCGTGGCGATGAGCGCGATCATCGCCGCCCTCGTTCGCTGGACGGCCGAGACGCGGACGGTCGTCGCCGCCTCGATCGCCGTGTTCCTGCTCGTGATGATGGCCGCGATGTTCGTGGGGACGGAGATCTACTTCGCCGCCCCCGACCCGCGCTCGCTCGTCCTGGGACTGTGGGTCGCCGCCGCCATCATGTCGGCGAGCGTGTTCCCGGTGTTCGCCCTCATCCTCCGCGAGGCGCGCGCGCACGCCGAGCACGGGCCGGCGTACCGCCCCCGACGGCTGCGGTCGCCGACGCTCCTCGCCCTCTCCGTGGCCGTCCTGGTGCTGGCCTCGGAGATGCTGATGGGCCGGAGCTTCGCCCTCGCCGACGGAAGTCCGGCGTCGGGAGAACTTTTGGCCGTGCTCGTCGCCACGCTCGCTTCGCCCTGGTTCCTCCTACCGATGGGCTTCGAAATGGGGCTCACGATCGTCTGGCTCGCTCCCCGATTCCCGCCCGCGGCCGTAGCGGCGCTCGGGGCGCAGGGGGCGATGATGATCGCCTCCCCGCCGGCGTTCGCGAATCCCGAGTGGTGGATCGGGAGCGGGGTCGCGACGGCCGTCGCGATGTCGACCTTCCTGGCGTACGTCCTCTGGGCCGCCTACCGGGGGGTCGCCTTCCCGCGCACGACGCGGCACCTGCTCGTCCGCGTGCTGGTGGCGACGGCCGTCGCCGGCGCTGGCCTCGCGCTCTGGTCCGCGGGCGCTGGTCTCGCCGTCTTCGGGCTCTCGACGGTCCTGCAGATGGGAGTGTTCTTCACCGCCGCGGTGGCGCCCGAGGAATACGGGGTTCCACCGACCGGGACAGCGGACCGTCCGCCGGGGGCGGGGTAGGGGGTTCCCACCGTCCTCGGTGGACTCGATCGACGGGCGCCCACCTACGGAACTTGTAGTCGGTACGAGACTGACTTAAATCGCGGTCGACTCGCGGCCCGGTCGAGGGTTCGCTCGGTGGCCGCGATAGGTTCGATCGAGGGGCTCCTCTTGCTGGCGGTCGCCGCCGCGATGGCTGGGGTCACCGGCCTCCTGATCCGGTTCGCGGCCGCGGCCTCGGGTCCCCGCGATCGCGCGCTCGCGCTGTTCCTCCTCGCCATGATGGCCGAGATGTTCGTCGGGGCCGGGATCTACGCGGCCCACCCGCGCGCCGCGACCCTGGTCGAGGCGCTTTCCGTCAGCGGCGGCGCGATGGCGGCCACGGCGGCGGCGGTCTTCCTGGCCTGGACCGGGGCGGACCGGGCCGGGCCCGCCGCGGTCCCCCGCCCCTGGAACCGCGGAGCGTACGTCGGGGGAGCCGTCGGTCTCGTCCTGGTGGGCGAAGGCGCGATGGCGTGGACGTTCGGGATCGTCGCCCCGTTCGGCGGCCTCGGTCCTGTTGCCTTCTCCGCGGAGGGGATCGCCCGCCTCCTCCTCTCCCCGTGGTTCGTCTTCACGATGGGCGCGGAGATGGCGTTGGCCTCGGTGCTCCTCTGGTCCCGGCTGCCACGGCTCCTCCGGGGACTCCTCCCGATCCAGACGGTCGTCATGGTGCTGAGCCCGCCCACTCTCGGGCCCGGCTGGCTGACGCTCTCGGTCGTCGGGGGCAGCGCCGCCATGACCGTGGCGATCGTCATGGTGATGGAGCACCTCCATCGGCACCGGACGACCTCCGGCGCGATCGCCGCCTACGTCCTCGCCCTCCTCGCCGCCTACGGCGCGATGATGGTGGGCCTGTACCTCTGGCTGGAGTACGGCACGGCGATCGGCCTCGGCGTCGCGATCGTCGCCGAGATGTCGGTCTACTTCGCCGCGGTCCTCTCGCTCGACCGCTTCGCGGCCCCGCCTGGCTTCGCGTGGCTCACGCGGCCCGGGTGGGCGACGTCCGTGATGTCGGTGGTGTTCGTTTCGGAGCTCTTCATGGGGGTCGCGCTCGACCTGACGCTCGCCCCCGCGACGTACCAGGCCGCGTTCGCTTTCGCCCCGCTGGTCGGGAGCCCGCTCGCGGTGCTCACCACCGCGGTCTCGAACGGGTTCTGGTTCGTCGCCTCCGCGACCGCCTCGACGTGGTTCCTGGTGATGATGGGCCTCGAGATGGGGGCGCTCGTCGTCTTCAAGATGCGCGAGACCCGCCACCTGGAGAACCGCATCCGGCTCGCGCTGATGATCGCCTGCTACGGAGCGTTCGCCGTCTTCTATCCGAGCCTGTACTTCGGGCTGTACTTCCCGAACGCCCCGGACCCGAGCACCGTGCCGGTCCTCGGCTGGAGCATGGGCGTCGGCTCGTACCCGCTGGCGATCGGCGTCTTTTCGACGGTGCTGCTCACCTACCTCGTCACCGGCACCCTGGTCGTTCTGTTCGGCCGCCGGGTCGTCTGCTCCGTGTTCTGCACCGCCCCGCTGATGTACCAGGGCACGACCATCGACTCGATGAAAGAGTTCAACCGAACGGAGTGGCCCGCGCAGAAGTACCTCGGCAGTCGGATCTCCCGCACCTACTCGATCACGACCGGGGTCGTGATGGGATCCCTCGTCGCTACCTCGATCGTGTCGTACCTCGACACCACCGGCGCGGCCAACTTCTACATCCAGGGCAACGACCCGACGGTGTTCCTGTTCACCCTGTACTTCGCCGTGCTGTGGTACGTCCTGTTCGTCACGATCCCGTACGCGGGCAACTACAACTGCGTCACGATGGGATGGTGCTACACGGGGACGATCGCGCAGGCGTTCCAGAAGATCGGCTTCTTCCGCCTGAAGGTCCGGAGCAAGGAGGTCTGCCGCCGGTGCACGACGATCGACTGTGCCCGGGGCTGTCCGGTCGGCCTGGTCGACATGCCCGGCCACTTCCGCACGAAGGGCGAGTTCCGCAGTTCGAAGTGCTGCGGCGTGGGGGAGTGCGTCGAGGCGTGCCCGTACGACAACCTGTACATCGCCGACGTCCGGCACTGGCTGCGGCGGCGGCTCGGCCGACCCGAGGTCACCGCGCCGCGGGGGGTGCGGCTGCCGATGGCGGGGGCGTCCCCCGGGGGCATTACCGCGGCGACCGTCACCGCGGCCGTCGATCGG
>DATJZK010000061.1:0-10777 GCA_035499145.1 Thermoplasmata archaeon | reverse complement strand
GGGCGGCCGCCGAGGGGACGGCCGTGTGCGTTCGACGCTCGGCTTCGGTCGGGGCGAACGGGCCGTTCCGCGGCGTCGGGTTCGCGAACGAGCTGCTGGACGCCTTCCCGACGCGGCGCCTCCGCTCCGCCGGAGGGGGGTGGCGGGAGCTCGGGGTCCGCGTCGAGGGAGATCGGCTGGTCGCCGCCGAGGCCTCGCCCGGCCCGATCGACCCGATTCCTCGGCTCCCGACGGGACTCGAGGACGGGGTCGTCGTCGAGTTCTCCCCCGCGGCCGAGGGCTGGCTGCGGGAGGTCGCCGATCACCTGACCGAGGGCGAGCTGCTGCTGATCGACTACGGGATGAGCGAGGCGGAACTCCTGCGCGCGCATCCGTCCGGGACGCTCGAGTCGCTGCGAGCGCACCGGTTCGTGGACGACCCCTTGGCCTCGCCCGGGCGGGTGGACCTCTCGTGCTTCGTCAACTTCGACCGCCTCCGCCGCGTCGCCGCCGCCGCGGGGTGGACGGAGGTCGCCTTCCGGGCACAGTCCGAGGCGCTCGGCGCCTGGGGGTTCCCGGCGCTCCTCGAAGCGGCGATCGCCGCCGCCGGCTCGGCGGAGGCCGAGGTGAGGACCCGGCTCGCCGCGAAGAACCTCGTCTTCGGGTTCGACCGCTTCCGCGTCCTGGAACTCGCGACGACCCGCCGGCTCCGGTCGGGATCAGCGTGACGGAAGGAACGGACTGGTGACGGGCTCGGCGACCTTCGTGTCGACGAGGACCTTCGCGGCCGGGGCCGGCAACGACACGAGGTCGTCGGCGCGCAGGTCGAGCGTGTCGGCCCCGGCAGCGACGGTGTGCCCGTCCTGAAGGATCCGGACCCACGCGGAGCCGGCGACGGCCGCGGTCGACGGTCCGGCCCGCTCCGCCGGCGCGCGGGGGGGCAACGCTGGGGTCGGAGCCGGGGCGACGGCCGCCCGGGGAGGTGCCGGAGGGATAGGCGCCGGGGCGGGCGCGGCCGAGACGACCTCCAGGTACGGGGCGGTCTTCCGGCGGTGATCGGCGAGGGCGCCGAGCAGACCGTCGAACATCGACCGCTCCTCCGGCAGGGAGTTCGGCAGC
This sequence comes from Thermoplasmata archaeon, assembly GCA_035499145.1. Lineage (GTDB taxonomy): Archaea > Thermoplasmatota > Thermoplasmata > Lutacidiplasmatales > UBA184 > Lutacidiplasma. The sequence goes on along the minus strand of DATJZK010000061.1, from coordinate 9,679 downwards.
TCGTGCGCCCCGCCGATGCTCGCCTGGAACGCGAGGGAGAGGATCTTCTGGACGCGGGCCTCGAGAATGTCGCGCGCGACCTGGCTCGCCCGCTGGTACGTCTGCCGAGAGATCTCGCCCTTCCGGCTGGACGGGTTCTCGCGCAGGTCCGCTTCGTACGACCGGCGGAGCTCGGTCAGGTAGGCGGTCGTTCCGCCGAAGTAGTCGGGGGGAAGCTTCGAGAGCCCGCGCCCCGCCGCCTCGTTGCGCCGCCACTCGAGAAGGAGGGTGAACTGGTCGGGCATCGCCGGGGGTCGGGCGAGGACGCTAGGACTATAGGAGATGTGCGGTCTCCTCGGACGGCGCGCGCGGCCGCCGGGGGTGCCGCCGAGGCGATGGCGCGGAGTGACGACTCGGCCGCGGCGTTCGATGAGTTCGTCGATCTCTGGGACCAGTTCCTCGACGAGCGACGGGACCCGACGGCGATCGTGGTCGTGGAAGGCGAACGCGATCGTCGGGCGCTCCGGCGGCTGGGATGGGACGGGCCGGTCGGACTCGTCCACCGGGGGCGCCCGATCGCCGAGACCGCCCAGGAGCTGATCGACGAGCACGCGCGCGTGATCGTGCTCACCGACTGGGACCGCGAAGGGGGGACGCTGGCGCGTCGCCTGCGCGAGTTCCTGGAGGGACGGCGGGGTGGGGTCGACCTCGAGTACCGACGCCGATTCGCTCGGCTGCTCCGCGGGGAGCTCGCCCACGTGGAAGGCCTGTACGGATGGGTCCGACGGAACGCCGAGCGCCACCGGGTGCCGTTCGAGGCGATCGTGGGCGACGCGAGTGGCGCGCCTACGGGATGACCTTCGACTGGGTCCGGCGGGTCGGGCGGCGGTTGCGTGCCCGGGACGGGCGGAACCGCTCGGCGCCCTTCCCGCTCCAGCGGAGCCCGCGCCCTTCGACGCCCGCGCTCGTCAGCCCCCGGTAGACCCGGCCCTTCTGCGACGGCGCCGCGATCCAGGCGATCTTCGGGTCCGCGAGGATCTCGGGGTGGTCCGGGTCGACCAGGATCACCTCGAAGAACTTCTGCTTCCCGTCCTCGCCGACCCAGTAGGAGTTGAGGACCTCGAGGTTCGGGTAGTGCTTCTGCGCCCGCTCTTCCGCGATGCGGCGCAGGCTCTTGGCGAGCGTCATCTGGAGGATCCCCTTGTGCTTCGGTCGGCGCCCGGCGATGATCGCGCGCTTCCCCTGGCCCCCGCGTCGAACGCGGACCCGGACGACGAAGTAGCCGCCCTTCGCGCGGAAGCCGACCGCGCGCGCGCGGTCGAGGCGGGTCGGGTGCTCGAGGCGGGTGACCGTCTCCTCGCGTCGCCAGGTGAGGAGCCGGTCGTGCCGGACGTCGGCCCCCTCCGGACCCATCGTCCGGCGGAACGACCGGGACATGTACCGGTAGGAGGAGATCGTCATCGGGCGCGGCGGGGGACCCAGGACCCGTTTATAAGGCTGCCGAATCCGGGCCTACACGCCGAAGAACCGGCCGGCGCCGCGGACGATCTCGGCGAACGTGAGCCCCAGTTCGCTGAGGGCGAACGCCCCGACGAGGACCACGCCGAGGGCGAGCACGGCGTCCAAGAGGACCCCGCCCCGTCGACCGCGCGCGAACCGTACGGACCGCATTCCGTCGACCCCGTGAGCGCCCTACCCGTCCCCGCGCGGATAAACCTCTCGAAATCGGGTTATACTTCGGACCGGCCCCGGAAGGCCCCGCTCAGCTCCCGGCGGAGGCGGGGGGGACCCACGGCAGCCGCGAGACCGTCGGGCGTACGACCTTCGCGGTCGCATGGCTCTCCGTCGCGATCGCGCGTTCGAGGTGGCTCGTGATCTCCCGCACGAGGCGGTCCATCCGCGCGAGGTCCTCCGCGGGCAGGGAGATCGGGGACTCCCAGACGACCGCGGCGCCCCCGCTCGTGGGATAGACCCGGAACTCGAGGGCGCTGGCGGACGCCGGGACCGCCGGGTTCATCCGCTCGAGCCGGCCGCGGATGCGGCTGGTCGAGGTCTCGGTCGACTCCGCCCGCTCGACCGTGTAGCCGAGCGAGGTGAGGTAGTCGGCCAGATAGCCGGCGAACCGCTCGCGGCCGATCCCACGCACCCTAAGCCAATCGCCTTCTTCGCTTGCCATCGGGTCCTCCCCGGTCCAACGTCGTGCCGACGCTCCGGAGGAGCCCCAGCATCATCCGGTACTCCGCCTCGGTGGGCGTCGCCCGGCCGAGCACCCGACGAAACAGCAGGATTAAACCCCGTCGTTTGTGCGACGGATACCGCGTCCGGGCCAGGATCTCGCCGAGCCGCGTCAGGAACAGCTCCTTCTCGCGGCCGTTCACTTCGAGCTGCTCCGGCGCCGGGGTCGTGTCGGGGTCGTCGATCCCGCGCCCCCGGTGGACGGCGTACAGGACGACGCCGGCCGCGTGCGAGACGTTGAGCGTGGGGAACTCGCGCCGGGCCGGGATATGGACCAGGAGGTCACACCGTTCGAGCTCGTGCCGCGACAACCCGTTGTCCTCCGGGCCGAAGACGACCGCCAGGCGGCCTTCGAGGACGCGGGCGATCTCACCGAGCCGCTCGGGGCTCACCGAGCGGCGCAGATAGGCGGTCGACCGGCCGGTGGAGAGGTCGGTGGTCCCGACGACCAGGTCCGCTCCGGCGACCGCGGCCTCCAGCGACGCGAACCGCTCCGCGGCGGTGAGGATCGCGAGACCCCCCATCGCCCGGCGCCGGGCCTCCGAGGCCACGGGAGCGCGCGGGGCGACGAGGAGGAGCCGCTCGGCCCCGAAGTTCCGGGCGACCCGGGCGACGGCCCCGACGTTCCCGTCCTCCTTGGGCCGGACGAGCACCACGTCGAGGCGGGCGGTCACGCCGCCGCCTCGTCGGCGAACAGCCGGTGGACCATCCAGTCGGGGTCGAACGGCCGGAGGTCGTCGTACCCCTGGCCGATGCCGACGAACAGGATCGGTTTCTTCGTGACGTAGGAGACGCTGAGCGCCGCGCCGCCCTTGGCGTCGGCGTCGAGCTTCGTCAGGACCAGCCCGTCCACGCCGAGCGCCTTGTCGAACATCTTCGCCTGCTCGAGGACGTCGTTGCCGGACAGGGCGTCGCCGACGAACAGCGTGAGCGTCGGAGCGGCGACCCGCCGGATCTTCTTCGCCTCCTCGACCAGGTTCTCGTTCGTGTGCTGGCGGCCGGCGGTGTCGATCAGCACGACGTCGACCCCTTTCGCCTTCGCATGGGCGACGGCGTCGAAGGCGACCGCGGCCGGATCGGAGCCTTCCTGCTGCCGCACGACGCGCACGCCCAGCCGCTCCCCGTGCACGAGGAGCTGCTCGATCGCGCCCGCCCGGAAGGTGTCGCCGGCGGCGATCGCGCTCGAGAATCCCTCGCGCCGCAGCCAGATGGCGAACTTCGCGACCGTGGTCGTCTTGCCAGTGCCGTTGACGCCGACGAACATGATGACGTACGGTTTCGGAACGTGCGCCCGGATCGCGGCCGCGAGGTCAAGGGTGCTCCGCCCGAGGATCGACCGGACCGAGTGCTCGAGGGAGGTCCGGATCGCCTCCTCGGCGTCCACCCCGAACTTGAGCTTCCGACCCGCGAGCTCCTTCGTGAGGTCCCGTCGCAGACGCTCGATAACGGGCAGCGCGACATCCGACTGCAGCAGCACGATCTCGAGGTCGTCGAGCACGTCGTCGATCGTCCCTTCCTTCAGCCGCCGGGCGAACACGCCGCCCCCGAACAGGTCGGCCGGGGGCGACCGAGGGGCGGTCGGGCCCGCGGACCGGGAAGGCGCGCCGGGGGCGGACGGGACCGGCGTCGGGGGCGGTACCGGAGCCGGGGCGGGGGACTCCTCCGCCGGCTCCGGCTCGCTCGAGCGTCGGAGTCGGGCCTTAATCGCGGCCCACATCGGGCGGGGCCCTCCCGGAACGGGAGATCGCGTCGAGGCGCCGCGAGAGGATCTGGATCCGCTCGTCGACCGCCCCCATCTGGCCCTCGATCTCCCGGATCGTCTGCTCGATCCGGGTCACGCGTTCGGCGATCACTTCGGCGGCCTTCCCCCGGTCCATCTCCGCCGCGACGCCCGAACCGATCCCGAGGAGCACCGGGGCTTCCCGCGCCAGTCGTCCTCGCACGTAGGCTTCGCCGCCGAGCGGGACGAGTACCTCGTCGCCGCTCGCCGACCGGTCGATCCCCTCCAGGCTCTCGCGGGCCCGGAGGTGCTCCTGGCGGGAGGCGATCAGGATCTGGTGTTGCTGGACGAGCCCGTTGAGCTGGGAGCGGTACGCATCGAGCCGGATCAGGTCCTCCTGGACCTGCTGCTCGGTCGGGGGACCGGACGCGCCGGGCGCGCCGCTCATGCCGCGGGCGCCTCGGTGACCGAATCGACGCGGATCTGGTGGCGCTTCACGCCGTGACATCCGCCGATCTCGGAGAGGGCCCACTCACGCGCGGTCGCCGCGGAGTCGGCCGCGTGCGCCTTGGTGAACGCCTGCCAGTAGCCCCGGCGGGCGTAGAACGATCCCGTGACGGTGAACATCGGCATCTGCTGCCCTCGGCGGGCGGCCACCCGGGCGGGCCTTTTAAACCTAACCGGCGGGACGGTCGCCGGCGGCGTCTCTCGCCGCCGCGTACGCCTCGTACCGGGCCCGCTCCTTGTACCACCGGCGCTGCCGCTCGCGCAGCTCGGAGGCGGAACCGCCGGGCATCTCTTCGATCGGGGCCTTCGGCGGCTTCGTGGACGGAATCTCGACCGGTTCGTCGGGGGTCTCCGCCGGGGACGGGGGCGGCGGCTCGGGAGCGTCCAGGCGGTGCTGGCCTACGTCGCGAGCTCGGCGACGTGATGCCATCGCGTTTCGACCTCCTCGTCCGTGAGCCCGATCGTCGGCGAGAACAGCACCCGATCGCCCCACGCGGCGCGGGACGCTGGGAACTCGTCGAGCGACAGCGGAAGGACGACCCCGTCGGCGTGCGAGCGGTCGGCCAGGGCGGTGAGCACTTCGTTCGGGGTCGCCGGAGCCGGTTCGACGACGAGCCGGGGGTCGAACCGACCGAGGGTCTCGGAGAGCTGGGGGGGTCCCGCCGGCGGAACGACGACCGACACCCGGCAACCCCGCTTCATCATCATGTACGCCCCGAGCGCCCCCCGGGGACCGTCGACCAGCGCGACCAGCCGACCCGCAACCCCGAGCGGGAGCCCGCCGGGTCCGTCCGCCCGGTCGAAGTAGAGGTAGGTCCGGGGCCCCCGGACCTCGACGAACAGCTCCACGTCCGGCCGCCCGAGGTCGACCTTCAGCCCCCGGTCGGCGAACCGCTCCAGGAGATCCCCGCCGAGGTCGCGGGCCAGCTCCTGGCTGGTGAACGGATGGTCTCCCGTCCGGCGGGCGCGGACGGCGAACGAGCAGCCCGGGGGGAGGCGCGCGTCGGCCAGCTCGAGCAGACGGGAACGGATCTGCGCCTGGTCGGTCGGCACTTCGTGCACAACGCTCGCGCTCGTCACTCCGAAGACCCGGCGTACGAGACGGACGGCCGCTTCGGGATCGTCCGCCTCGACGTACAAGTGACCGCGGTCGGACCGCAGGCGCGCCGCGACCCCCTCCCGCACGAACTGGTCGAGGATGTTGCGTCGCAGCGCCGACTCGAACTCGCGGCGGACCGGGGGGGACTTGAGCGCGAGCTCGCCGTAGCGTACGAGGACGGTCCCCGCCATCGCGAACGTTAAGACGAGCGGCCCGCTAAAGCGCTTCCCGCGGGCGGGGACGATGACGACGCACGCCGGCGGTTCCGCGTCGTCCGCCGACCCGTGGGCGCCGTTCTCGACCCTCGTGCTCGACGGGCTGACGGCGTCCGCACGGTCATCGGGCCTGACGCTCGAGCCCGGGGCGCTCGCGGCTCAGCTGACCCTGAGCCCGGGACCCGAGGGGGATTTTGCGCTCCCGGTGCATCGATTCGCCGCGGCGGCCAAGCGCCCGCCGCCCGAGGTCGCCGCTGCGCTCGCCACCCACTTCCCGGCCTCGCCCAACCTCTCGGAGGTCAAGGCGACCGGGGCGTACGTCAACGTGCGGGTCGACGGCACCGCGCTGGTGCGCACGACGCTCGAGACGGTCGTACGGCTCGGAGCCGGCTACGGGCAGCGGCCCCCGAGCGGGCCCCCGGCGTGCGTCGAGCACACGAGCGCTAACCCGACCGGACCGTTCCACATCGGTCGGGTCCGCAACGCGATCATCGGCGACACCTTCGCGCGGGCCCTGCGGGCCTCCGGCGTGCCGGTCACGACCCAGTACTACGTGGACGACATGGGCCGACAGACCGCGATGATCTCGTGGATCTGGTCGCAGCCGCCGAGCGAGTGGCCCCCCGAGATCCGGGACGCCGTCGCGGGCAAGGAGGTCCCCGGGGAGAAGTCCGACGCGCACCGGGGCCGGCCCTACCCAGCGGTGAGCGCCTACCTGAAGGAGCACCCCGACGCCCAGGCAGCCGTCGCCCGGATCGTCGCCGAGATCGAGGCCGGCCGGCCCCCCGAACAGCACCACGCCCTCGCCCAGGCGATCCTCGACGGCATGCTCGCATCGCTCGCCCGGCTTGGAATCGGTTTCGACGAGTTCGTCTGGGAGTCGAGCTTCCTTTCCGACGGCTCGGTCGACCGGGTCCTCGAGCGCCTGCGGAGCGCCCCGACGGCGATCCGCGAGCCGAACGGGGCGGTCGCAATCGATACCTCCGGCCACGGCCTCCCCAAGGAATCGACCCGGGTCGTCGTGCAGCGCGGGGACGGCACCAGCCTCTACGTCACACGCGACATCGCCTACCACCTCGCGAAGTTCGCGCGATTCTCCCGCGTCATCGACGTACTCGGCCAGGACCACCAGCTGCACGCGCGCACGCTGGACGCGCTCCTCGCGGAGATCGGGGAGCCCCGACGGCCGGAGTTCGTCATCTACCAGGATATCACGGTCCCCGAGGGCGGACGGATGTCGACGCGGGGCGGTTCGGCCGTCTGGCTGGACGGCCTGCTCGCCGAGGCGCTCGAACGGGCCCGCCGCGAGGTGGCGGCCCGCCGGGACGACCTCGCCCCTGAGGAGATGGAGCGGATCGCGGAGGCCGTCGCCACGGGAGCGGTCCGCTACCACATCGTGCGCGTCGCGCCGGAGAAGCCAGTCGTCTTCCGGTGGGAGGACGCTCTCTCCTTCGAGGGACGGAGCGGCCCATTCGTGCAGTACGCGTACGCCCGCGCGGCGAGCCTCCTCCGCAAGGCGGACGACGCGGCCGCCCCGTACCCGTTCGACCCGGCGCGGCTGAGCCACCCGGACGAGCAGGCGCTCGTTCGGGTGGTGGCGAGCCTCCCCCGGGCGATCGAGTACGCCGCCCGGTCGACCCACGTGCAGGGCCTCGCGAGCTACGCGCACGATCTCGCCGACCAGTTCAACCGGTTCTACCACGCCGTCCCGGTGCTCAAGTCCGCCGACGAGCGGTCGAGCCGGCTCGCCCTCGTCGCGGCGGTCCGCCAGACGCTCGGCAACGCGCTCGACCTGCTGGGCGTCGCACGTCTCGAAACGATGTGACGACCCCCGGCGGGCGGCCGGGGCAACCGACTAATACGCACGGCCCGCTCCCCCGCCGAGGCGAGTTCGCATGGGGTCGATATCCGAGGACTTCGGAAAATTCCTCCGCCAAGGGAACCTGGTCCAGCTGGCCGTGGCGTTCGTGATGGGCGCGGCGTTCTCCGCGCTGGTCACGGCGCTCGTCGCCGACATCTTCACCCCGCTGATCGGGGTCGCCGGTCACTTCAATTTCGACGCGTGGGTGTTCACCCTCAACGGAAGCAAGTTCCAGCAGGGGGCGTTCCTCAACGCCCTGATCACGTTCGTGACCGTGACCGTGGTCGTCTTCTTCGCGATCGCGCTGCCGTACCAGCGCTACATGGACCGGAAGGCGGCGAAGGCGCCGAAGCCCCCCGTCACGACCCGTCCGTGCCCCGAGTGCCTGTCCACCATCCCGCTCGCCGCGAAGCGCTGCTCGTTCTGCACGTCCACGGTGACGCCCGTCGCTTAGACGGGACGGCACCGGGGGTCCTCGACCCCCGCGGCGGCGAACCCCCGCGCGCGCAACCGGCAGGAGTCGCAGCGGCCGCACGGCCGCGCGCCGCCGGCGTAGCAGCTCCACGTGAGCGCCCACGGCACGCCGAGACGCTCCCCCAGCCGGACGATCTCGGCCTTGGACTTGCGCAGGAGCGGGGCCTCGACGGAGAGGCGCGCCCGGCCCTCACGGCCAGCGCGGGTGCCGAGCCGGGCGACCCGCTCGAACGCCCGAAGAAAGTCCGGCCGGCAGTCCGGGTAGCCGGAGTAATCGATCGCATTGGCGCCGATCCAGATCGATCCGAGCCGATGGCTCTCCGCATAGCCGAGGGCGACGGAGAGGAGGATCGTGTTCCGCGCCGGCACGTACGTCGCGGGGATCCGTCCGGCGCGCGGACCGCCCGAGGGGAGCGAACGGGCAGGGCGGGTCAGCGCCGACTCGAGGAGCGGGCCGAGCGGCAGGGAGAGCACGGTGTGCCGAGCGACCTTGTACCGCCGGGCGAGGGCGCGGGCGGCGCGGAGCTCCCGACGGTGACGCTGCCCGTAGTCGACGGTGAGCGCGTGGACGGGGCGGGCGCGCCGGGCCGCGAGCGCGAGGCACGTCGCCGAATCCATCCCCCCCGAGAGGAGAACGACGCTGCCGGCCCACGGGCGCGTCATACCGCCCCCGCCCCGCCCACGAGCGCGAGCAGACCGGCGGCGATCGCGACCGCGGAGAGCATCGCCACGAAGTTGGTGCCGCCTTTGCCGAGGTGGCCCCGATTCTCGATCAGCTCCCCGACGACCGAGTCGACCTGGCAGCCGAGGAAGCCCGCGACCGCCACGACCCCAAGGAACAACGCTGCGCCGCCGGTCGGCGCGTGGAACGCGTAGAACGCGATCAGACCGAGGAGCGCCGTGAAGACGGCGGCCGCCATCGCGAACGCCGTCCCGACCGCCGAGATCCCCCCGTTCGTGCCCGGGGCCACCGGCCGGAACGAGAGGATGCTGCGGGCGTGACCGGCGAGCACCCCGAACTCGCTCGCGAACGTGTCCGACGCCCCGAAGGCGAGGGCGCTCGTGTACAGGATGGCGATCGTCGCCCCCGCGTGCCCCACGACCGCCCCGGCCGCGGCGAGCCCCGTGGGGACGAGGATGTGGGCGAGGACGTTCGAGACGCCCCGCTCGCCGGCGACCCCTTCCTGCAGGCTGCCGCGCCGCTTCTCCTCGAACCGGTACCGGGTCGCGAGCGCGCTCGCCGCGACGAACAGCACCAGGAGCACCAGGAACGGAAAGCCGGCGAGGACGACGATGACGATCCCGAACGCCGCGGCGACCGCTCCGGCCAGGGGGGTCAACGCCCGACCGAGCACCGCCCCCGCCGCGAGGGCTAGCGTGGCGACGACGCCGATCCCCGCGGCCACGGCTCCGAGTACCACGGGCGCCCGCCCGCGGAGGGGGCGCGGGCCTTAACGGCTTTGACCCGGCGGAGATCAGCCGCGCGCGAGGACGCGGACGACCGCCCCGGCAAACGAGTCGGCGGTGAGGTCGGGGACGACCCCGCGCGCGACGAACTCGGCGTCGACCTCCCGTGCGTGGAGGGGCCA
>DATJZK010000060.1:0-7765 GCA_035499145.1 Thermoplasmata archaeon | reverse complement strand
TTCCGCGCTTTTTCGGGAGGGCAGGCGGCTCCCCGGGCGACAGGGAAGAGCGACCGACACACCCTCGCGCTCCAACATTAGAGCTAAGTATGCGGCGGACTCCCACCAAATCGGCGGAGGCGTCCGCCAGCCGGCTCCCCGGCGAACCGCCCCAGGGCCAATGACGCCTGCTCCCCAAACACGGAGTAGGCACGGATGGACGCCACAGCACAGGTCGTCAATATACTGCAGGCGGCGACCGTCCTGCTGCTGGCCCCGCTGATCGCGGGGATCGCCGCCCGCTGGAAGGCGTGGACCGAGTCGCGCACCGGCCCTTCTGTCCTCCAGCCTTACCGCGACCTGCGCAAGTACCTCCGAAAGGAGATCCTACTGCCCGAAGGCTCGTCCCGTGTCTTCGTCGTGGCACCGTTCGTCGCGTTCGGCGCCTACCTGACGATTTCGATCGTGGTCCCGGTGATCACCCCGTACCCGATCCCGTTCGCTTCCACGGTCGACTTCCTCGGCGGGGGGCTGTTGTTCGGACTTGCGGGGGTGCTGACCCTGCTGATCGCGATCGACTCGGGGAGCAACTACGCGGTCCTCGGCGCGAGTCGGACGGTGTCGTTCGCGGCGTTCGCCGAGCCGACGCTCATCATCGTGTTCTTCGCGGTCGCGGTGATCACTCGAACGAACAACCCGTACGTCACGAACAACCTGCTCTCCTCGTCGATGTCGGCATACCTCGCCCCCACCCACCTTCTCGTGACCGCGGCATTCTTTCTGCTCCTCCTGGTCGAAACGGGCAAGCTCCCGGTGGAGAGCTCCGGTCTGATGGAGTTCGGCATGATCGAGGACGGACGCGTTTTCGAACATTCCGGTCGCTTGCTCGGCATCCTTCGCTGGAACGGCTGGATGAAGCAGTTCCTCCTGTACTCGGTGTTCCTGAATGTGTTCTTGATCCCGTGGGGGCTGTTCGCCCAGCCCACCGTACTCGCGGCGCTCGCCAACATCGGGATCCTGAGCGCCAAGCTTCTGCTTCTGGTGGCGGTGATCGTCCTTCTCGAGGCGACGCTCGCGAAGGTCCGCCTGTTCAAGATCCGCGACTTCCTGGCCCTGTCCTTCTCGCTCGCGATCTTGTCGATTTTCGCCTTTGTGGTCCTGGGGGTGCCCTAATTGGACGCCTCGGCCGAGCTGGTCGCACTGGTCGGGGTCGGGATCCTCCTGACGGCCCTGTTCCTGCAGTCCGAGTCGTTCGTTGGGCCACTCGTCCGGGGCATCGCCCTCCAGTCCCTGCTGCTCGGAGTCCTCCTCGGATGGCTCGCCTGGAGCCAGCGGAGCCTCGATCTCGCCCTCCTCGCGGGTCTGGCCGTGGCGGTCCGCGCCCTCATCATTCCCTGGGTCCTCGACCGGCAGATTCGGGCGTTCCGCTGGCGGCTGCGCGAGGTGCATGCGGCCCAGCGGGTCACCGGTCACGCCCTCGCCGCGGTCGCCCTGGCGATCGTGGCCTGGTTCGTCTTTCAGGAGACCCTGGCCTCGATCTTTCCCCAGCCCGGCGGGGCGCTCCCGTTCGTCCTGCTTGCCGAAGGGCTGCTGATGCTAGCGACCCGTTCGAACACGATCGTTCAGGTGATCGGGTACCTTGAGGAAGAGAACGCGGTCGTGTATGCCGGCGCGCTCTTCGCCCCCCAGTTCCCGCTGTTCGTGGAGGTCGTCGTCTTCCTCGACGTGCTGGGGGTCGTTCTCGTCGGCGTCATCCTGTCGATCCAGCGGGACGTGACGGGAACCCCCGAGCACGCGTCGCTCGAGGAGTTGGCCGGATGATCGACTCGGTCCCGCAACTCGCGCTATTCGTCCTGCTGGCCGCGCCATCGATCGCCGCGGTCCTCGCGCTGGTGCCGCGTCCAACGGTCAGTCGCCTCGCGGCCCGGACGGGTTCGATCTTGACGGTCGTGGCCGCGATAGGGCTGATCGTGACCCGGGCCTCGGGGCGCTGGGGTTCGCTCCTAGGGGTCGACGCGCTCAGCGAGGTCCTGCTGTTCACGGTAACGAGCATCTACGCCACCTCGACGTGGTACTCGGACCTCTACCTCCGCCGGGTCGAGCGACCGTTCCTGACCCCGCAGGTGTACTACGCGTTGCTGAGCGCGTTTGCGTTCACGATGATCGCCGCGCTTCTCGTCACTGACCTCGGCCTGATGTGGATCGGCATCGAAGCGACGACGGTCTCAAGCGCCCTGCTGATCGTGCTGGAGCGGCGGCCGACCAGTGTCGAGGCCGCGTGGCGGTACACGCTGATCGCGTCGGCGGGCCTGACCATCACCCTGTTCGCGCTCCTCCTATTGTACACAGACACCGGGACGCTCGATGCGTTTCGCCTCGCATCGCAACCGCCGGCGCTCACGCTGCCGGTCGTGATGGCGGCCTCGCTCGCGCTGGTAGGCTACGGGACCAAGGCCGGCCTGTTCCCCATGCACACCTGGCTCCCGGACGCTCACTCGGAGGCGCCGTCCCCGATCTCGGCGATGTTCTCCGGGGTGCTGCTGCCCACGGGGCTCTACGCATTCCTGCGGGTCTATCTCGTCCTCGGCTCGCCGGTCCCCGCGACCGTCCGCGACCTGGTCCTCACGTTCGGACTGGCGACGGCGCTGGTCGGGGCGTTCCTACTGCAGCGACAGCGCTCGTACAAGCGCATGCTCGCCTACTCCAGCATGGAGGTGATGGGGCTCGCGGTCACGGGGATCGCGATCGGCGGGATCGCCCTCTACGGCGCCTTGATCCTCCTCGTCGCGCACGCGTTCGCGAAGTCTGCGGCGTTCTACTGCGCCGGCAATGTACTCCGCGAAACCGGCACGACTCGCATCGACGAAGTGCGGGACCTGAGGGGGCGATTACCCCGGACCGGAGCCGGTTGGGTCCTCGCTTCCCTGGCCGTCACCGGGGCGCCTCCGTTCGGCACCTTCCTCGGGGAGCTGCTGATCGTCATCGGCGCGCTCGCGATCGGGGCGGTCTGGGTCGCGGCGTTGTTCGTCCTCGCGATCCTGGTGGCGTTTCTGGGTATCAACGGCCAGGTCGGCCGAATGGTGTTCGGCGAGGCGCGGGACGCAGGGTCTCCCCCGACTCCGATCGGGGACCGGGGGACCGGGGTCGTGTACCTGAACCTCGCGTTCGCGCTCGCCCTCGGGGTCGCCAGCATCCCGTACCTCTCCCCGGCGCTTCGGTCGGCCGCGTCGCTCTTCGGGGGAGGGGCACCATGAGCCGACCCCGCTGGACGGTAGAACCGGGGGAGCGGTTCGTGCCGACCGCCGAGCAAGCGCTCGCCTACGTCGCTCCGGACGGCGCGTTCGCCCTCTACAACGATTATGCCCGGCACGCCTCGGTTCTGGTCACGGGAGCCTCCCCGTCGCTGCCGACGGAGGTCGTCGCGGCGTGGCACGGACAACTCGCCGGTCCGGTCCCGCGTCGGCTCGCCCCCCGGGAGGCGGTCGAGGGGTACGGGACGTTCACGTTCCCGTACGGACCGATCTCGATGGGCGTGCCGGAGTCTGGCCGGTTCGACGTCGTGACCTACGGCGAGCGAGTGCTCGAGCTCGTTCCGCTCGGGGGATACAAGGCCAGGCAGGTGCTCACCTCTCTGGCGGGCACCTCGGTCGAGGACGCCGCCCTGTGCATCGAGCGGATCGCGGGGAACGTCTCCGCGTCGCACGTCGCGGCATTCCTCGCGGCGACCGAAAGCGCTCGGGGAACCGCGGTCCCGCTTTCCGAGCTGTGGGTGCGGGCGCTCGCGCAAGAGCTGCAGCGCATCTACAACCACGTCCACGTCCTCGCCCGGATCGCGGAGGCCGCCTCGCAGAACGTCGGCTCGGCGCAGAGTCACGCGCTCGCCGAGGAGGTCTTGCGCATGCAGGGTAGGGCGTTCGGCCACCGGTGGCTGTTCGGCGCGCTACTGCCGGGAGGGCCTCCACGTCGTCTCGACGCCGCCGATCGGAAGGCCCTCGGCGAGACGCTCCTGCGCTGGGCGAAGGAGTTCGACGAGCTCTGGGAACTGTTCCTGGACAGCCGAACGTTCATCGATCGAATCCAGTCGACGTGTCCGGTGCCCCGGGAGGTCGCGGTCCGCTGGGGGGGCGTGGGCCCGACCCTTAGGGCGTCCGGGGTTCGCTGGGACGACCGCCTCCGAGCCCCGACCGCCCCGTACAATGACCTCTTCCTCGCGCTCCCGGAGGAGCGGGACGGGGACGCCCTGGCCCGAATGCTCGTTCGGGTTCAGGAGGTCCGCGCGAGCCTCCTCCTCATCGAACAGATGCTCGACCGCTGGGCGACCGCCTCGGGCGCGCTCGTCCCAGCGGCCCCGCCCGTCGGTCCGAACCGGGGGCTCGGACGGGTGGAGGGCCCGAGCGGCGATGTCGTCTACGACGTCACGCTCGCCGGCGACAAGGTCTCCGACATTTCCGCCCGGACCCCGAGCCAGGCGAACTGGCCGCTGTTCGCGTTCGGGATGCGGGACGCGGTGTTCACCGACTTTCACTTCGCGTTGGAGAGCTTCGGCCTCGTCTTTGCCGAAACGGACCGGTGAGCCGATGACCAGTTGGATCGAGCGGTCGCTGGCCCGCGGGATCGTCACGACGCGGTATCCGCGCACGCCGGCCTCCGAATCCGAAATCCCGGTCACGGCGCGGGCCCCTGCTCCGCCAGAGTCAGAGCCGATCCCTCCGACGGCAGTCGACGCCTGTCCCGTCGCGGCGATCTCAGCGCGCGGGCTGGACCAAGGCCGATGCATCCGGTGCGCCCGGTGCCTTCCCCACAACTTCAGGTTCGATGGCCCGGTCGAGGGAGCGATCGCCGCCCGCTCCGGGCTCGAGATCCCTGCCGGGACGAGAGCGGCGCGACCGCGGCCCTCCGCGCCCCTCGCCTCGCTGGGTCGGTCCCTGCACGTGTTCCTGGTCGACGTGGGGAGCTGCAACGCCTGCAATCTCGAGGTCATCGCCCTCGCTAACCCGTTCTACGACTCGCAGCGATTGGGGGTGTTCTTCACGAACTCGCCCCGGCACGCCGACGCGCTGCTTGTCGTGGGGGTGCCGACCGAGCCGATGGTCGAGCCGGTTCGCCGCGCCTACGAGGCGATGCCGGGTCCGAAAGCGGTCATCGCGGTCGGCGCCTGCCCGATCAGCGGCGGCGCGTTCCGCGGAAACCCCGGCCTGCGGGCATCGATCGACGAGCTGGTGCCGGTCGACATCTACGTGCCGGGATGCCCCCCGACCCCGGTTCAGATTCTGGACGCGATCCTGACGCTCGTCGGCCGCGGCCGAGTGGAGGGCTAGCCCGCGTATGGACGGCTGGGGCATTCTGCTGACCGTCTCGATAGCCCTGTTCTTCGGCGGTGGGGTCGGGGCGGCGATTCGGCCGAAGGCCGGCTATGTGACCTCGGCGGTCGCGTCGGCCCTGCTGCTCGCGGCAAGCATCGAGACGCTCGTCTTCGGCCCTATCCACGGTGCGGCGTGGTCGGGTCCACTGGGCGACCCGGAGTCGCTCACGCTGAACGGGGTCTCGGCGTTCTTCGCGCTCGCCGCCTCGATCGTCTGGCTCGCGACGTCGGTGTACTCGGTGAGCTACGACGAGCGGTCCTCGCCGCTCCTCGCGATCTGCTTCTCGATCACGCTCGGCTCCATCGCTCTCCTGGTGGCGTCGGCGAGCCTGCTCCTCTTCCTCATCGGCTGGGAGACGATGACGATCGCTTCGTACGGGATGATCCTGCAGGCACTGGGCCGGCGGGGTCGCGTCTTCTCGGCCGCGTTCGTGTTCCTGGTCTTCGGCGAGGCCAGCACGCTGTTCGTCATCGTCGCGGTCGCCGGCCTGCGCGTCGGCACCGGCTCGTTCGTGGAGAACCCGTACCTGGCCACCGGGGCCCTTTCGACCCTCGTCTTCGTCGCGGCGCTGATCGGCTTTGCGCTGAAGATGGGCGTCGCCCCGTTCCACATGAGCGAATGGCTGCCGATCGCCCACTCCTCGGCCCCGTCCAACGCATCGGCCGTTCTCAGCTCTACCTTGACCTTGGCCGGCGCGTACGGGCTGTTCCGGGTGTTGAGCCTCCTCGGCTCCCCGCCGCTCTGGTGGGGCGCCGTGACCCTCGGGATCGGGGCCGTGTCGGTCCTGCTCGGGGCCCTGTTCGCCGCGGTGAGCGAACACACCAAGGGCCTCCCCGCCTACAGCACCATCGAGAACAACGGTCTGATCCTGGTCGCCCTCGGGATCGCGCTCCTGGCGCGCGCCGAGGGGCTCGAGGGCCTCTACGTCTTTGCCCTGTTCGCCGCGTTCTTCCAGGCGCTCGCGCATGCGATCGCGAAAACGGTACTGTTCCTCGTCGCAGGCAGTATCGAGCACGCCACCGGCACATTCGACCTCACGGCGATCGGCGGCGGGGTCAAGGTCAGCGACCCCGAGTCGCTCGCTGGGACCCTGGCGGCCACTCTCAGCCTGGCCGCCGCACCCCCGCTCGCGGGGTTCGTCGCCGAGTGGATGATCCTCGAGTCGCTGTTCCAGTCGTACCAGTTCGTCCCCGCGTGGGTCCAGTTCCTGGGCCTGGTCGCCGGGGCCGCGGTCGCGCTCGGCGCCGGACTAATCGTAGTTGCGATGGTCAAGTTCCTCGGCTTCGCGTTCCTGTGGAACCCGTCGGCCGCCGGACCCGGCCGGAGGTCGCGCGGACTTTCCGGCCCGATCGCGGCGGTCGGCGCCGTGGTCCTGGGGCTCGGCGTGGGGGCGCCGTGGATCCTTCGGTTCCTCGCGCCCGCCGTCTCGAGCTTCGCCGGTTTCGGAGTGGCCGCTCCGGTCGGAGGTTTGCTGGACATCCCGAACGGCTGGTCGATCCTCTCGGGTTCGCCGTTCGGGATCCTGTCGCCCCCGATCGTGCCGATCACGCTCGGGGCCGGGGCCACGGTCGCTCTCGGCTACTACCTGCTCGGCGGCCGTCGCGGCGCGGGGGTTCGCCGCACTCCGGTCTGGATGGCGGGGAGCCCGCCGGGGCTGCCCGGGGAGGTCTACACCTCCTTCGGCTACAGCACCGGGCTCCGGCTCATGATGGGGTCGATCCTCGGGACGGGCGAGATTCGTTCGAGCGCCGGCACGGTGAGCGCCGCGGGAATCGCGACCCCCGTGCCATATAGCGTCGACCTCGAGGTGCTCGATGTGTTCAAGCTGTTCTATGACGACCTCGTCCGAGGGGGCGAGGCCCTCGCCTCGGCGTTGAAAGGATCGGTGATGACGGGCCACCTCGGGCGCTACCTGGCCTACATTCTCATCGTCGTGCTCGGGGTGGTCATCTACGTGGCCGCCGCGGGGACCTAAGCGGGCCACCGCAGCAGGCGTCCCAGCGCCGTCGACCCATACGTAGCGGCGCCTTTCGTGCCCATGCCCTACGGAACCACCGTTACCGGGACCAAACCGGCGTTGACCACGCGGGAGGAGACCGAGCCGAGCAAGAGACGGGCCGGCCCACCGAGGCCCCGAGTGCCGACGAAGACCATCCCCGCGTTCAGCTCGCGGACGACGCTCAGGATCACCGTCGCCGGGTCACCGTCTCGAACGATCACCTCGGCCCTGACTCCGGCGTCTCGCGCTTCCTGGATCAACGTCTCCATCGCCTTCTGCGTCGTACGCACCGGGACGCTGATCTCCTCCTCGGTACGCGGCTCGGCCGCCAGAGGGCGGGACTGCTGCGCGAACACGAGCCAGACAGTAGCGCGTCCTCCGCGCGCCATGTCGACGGCGAGACGAACCGCCCGGACCGAGGAAG
>DATJZK010000059.1:0-14003 GCA_035499145.1 Thermoplasmata archaeon | reverse complement strand
GACCGATGCCGGAGCCCCGGCCACCACGAGGTGGGTCGGGGTCTCCGTCGCCCGATACGCCCCGGGAACGAGCACGGACGGGAAGTACGAGCCGTTCGGGAGGTCGACGACGAGCGAGGTCCCGTTCGAGTGGATCCGCATCCCGTGCACGTGGATGCCCCACTCGACGAGCGGCGGCAGCCCGCTCTCGGAGAACGTCACCGCATAGAGGATCCGGACGAACGTGACGTTGATCGTGGTGACGTTGGGGGTCACCGCGACGGTCCCCCGGTAGGTCGCTGTGTAGCCCGCGATCGGCTGGATCGCGTAGGAGTACGTGCCCGCGGGCAGCCGGAGGATCAGGTACCCCCGCCGGGTCGACCCGGAGACCGATCCGACGGTCGCTTTCCATCGGTGGTGCGCCGGTAATCCCTCTTCGACGAACCAGACGGCGTAGGTGAGGACGTGGAACGTCAGTTCCCGCGTGACGTTCTCGGCCGAGACGTGGACCGTCCCGTTGACGATCGGCCGATACCCGGCGACCGACGCCACCGCGAAGTGGTAGACGCCCGGGTAGAGGTCCGGGAACGTGACGGACGTGGCGTTCGAGCAGACGGTGCCGTTCAGGGTGACGCACCAGGAGGTGAGCGGCGCCAGGCCCCGTTCGTCGAACGTGACGGAGTGCGCTGCCTCGGCGGAGAACCGGACCGCGACCGAGAGGCCCCGGTGGTGGAGCGCCGCCGGCGAGGGGACCGAGAGATGCCGGGCGAACCCGACCGGACCCGAGACCGAGAACGCGTACGTCCCGTACGGCTCGACGAACGTGAGCGTGGAGGCGACGGTCGTGCGGGCGTTCGCGCCGACGGTCGCGGTCCACGCGCGACCGACCGGCAGGCCGGCCTCGCCGAACGTGATGGCGTACGCCGAGGGGCCGACGATCGAGACGTTCGCTCCCCCCGCATTGGAGACGTAGACGAGACCGCCGACCGGGTCGTCGACCACCGACGAGGGGACGCTCCCGACGGGCAGGGTCGCCAGCACGGCCGCGGCGCCGACGACGCTGACCGACCCCGCCCCTTCGTTCGGGACGAACACCGTCCCCGTCGCCGGGTCCGCGGTGGGCGGTCCCGGCGAGGCCCCCACCGGGATCGTGGCCACGAGCGTCGTGCCGCGGATCTCGCTGACCTCGGCCGCGCCGCCGTCGGCGACCACGATCGAGTCGGCCGCCGGGTCGAAGGCGGCCCCGTCCGGGCCCGCTCCGACCGCGATCGTCGCGACGACCGTCGCACCCCGGAGGACGCTCACGCTTCCTGTGCCCGAGTTCGCGACGTAGACGTCTCCGTCGGCGGGGTCGAACGTCGCGCTGACGGGAGTCCCTCCGACCGGAACGGTGGCGGTCACCGACGTGCCGTTCACGATCGCGACCGAGTTCGCGCTCGGCTCGGTGACGTACACCGTTCCCGCGACCGGGTCGAAGGCGAGCCCGCCGGGATCGGCCGAGAGCGCGACGGTGCCGATCACGTAGGTGCCGAGGACCTCCGACAGGTTGTCGCTCGCCGAGTTCGCGACGTAGATCGCGCCGGAGTTCGGGTCGAGCACCCCGGATGCGGGGAACGACCCGACCGGCAGGTTCCGGACGAGCGACGTGCCCCGGAGCACGGTCACCACCCCGGACGCGCCGTCGTTCCCGACGTAGACCTCCTGGTCCGCCGGGTCGTACAGCGCCCAGGTCGGCGTCGTCACGACCGGGACCGTCGCCAGCACGTGGGTGCCGTTCAGGACGGTCACGTTCGCGTTGCCGCCGTTGGGCTCGTAGACCCAGTCGTTGACGAGGCTCACGGTCCCCGCGCCCGGGTTGGCCCCCGTGCCGGCGCTGCCGAGCGCCCCCGCCCCGTTGAAGACGCTCGCGTTGTCGCTCCCCTCGTTCACGATGTAGAGGTATCCGTTCGCGGGGTCCACCGCCGCCGCCGTCGGAACGCTGCCGGTCCTCAGCGTCCCCACGACCGAGGGGCCGTCCAGCACGCTGGCGTTCGACGACCCCGAGTTGAGCACGTAGACGTAGCCGTTCGCCGGGTCGAAGCAGAGTCCGGTCGGCGAACGGCCGACCGCCACGGTCGCCCGCAGCGACTCCCCCGAGATCACCGACACGGTGTTGGAACCCGCATTGGGGACGTAGACCAGTCCCCGGATCGGGTCGGCGATCGGTCGACCGGGGTCGGCCCCGACGCCCACGGTCGCGACGACCGCGGTCCCGTTCAGCACGGAGACCGTCCCGTCGTTCGAGTTCGGGACGTAGAGGAGCCCGTTCCCCGGGTCGTAGGCGACCCCCGACGGTCCGACCCCGACCGCGACGGTCGCAACGACCGATGTTCCGTGAATGACCGAGACGCTCGCCGAGCCGTGATCCGCGACGTAGACGTTGCCCGAAGCCGGGTCGAACGCCCCCTCGGTCGGGTCGGTCCCGACCGAGAGCGTGGTGTTCCGGCTGAGGTTGCTCAGGACGGTCACTTTTCCCGATCCGGAGTCGGTCACATAGACGAGGCCGTTCGACGGGTCGACGATCGCCGAGTAGGGGTTCGGGCCGACGGGGACGGTCGCGGCGACCGCCTCGGCGTGCAGGATGCTGACGTCCGCCGAGCCGCCGTCGGGAACGTAGACGTAGCCGTTCGCCGGATCGTAGCTTCCGCCGGCGGGGAAGTTGAACACGTCGACGCTGCCGGCCACCGACGTCCGGTTCAGGACGGTGACGTTGAACGACAGGGAGTTGGCGACGTACAGCTCGCCGTCGGTCGGGTCGAACGTGATCCCGACCGGGCCCGATCCGACCGGGAGCGTGGCCGTGAGCGTGCCGGGGAACCCGGGTCCGGCCGTCGCGGGGGTCGCCGCGAGGCTCGGGGCGACGGCCACGACGCCGACCGTGGGCGTCCCGGCCCGCGCGGGGCTGACGATCGAGCCGGGGAGGAGGAGCACGACGACGGCCGTCGCGACCAGGAGCACGGACGCGTACGCCGTCCCCCGACGCACCGACCGACGCGCGCGCATCGCGCTCCCCCTAACGGCGCGGCTCTCTTAACGGCGGTTCGGGGGCGACCGGCCCCGACCGCCGCTCGACGTCCCCTCCCATGCGCTCCTCCGGCACGCGGGGCGCGCGCGTTATACCGTCCTCCGGGCCTCTCGGGAGCATGGCGCCCCGGAAGGTCGTAATCGTCGGTGCCGCGGGCCGAGATTTCCATAATTTCAACCTGCTGTACCGGGGGAGGCCCGAGACGAAGGTCGTCGCCTTCACGGCCGCCCAGATCCCGAACATCGCGGGCCGGCGGTATCCGCCGGTGCTGGCCGGCCCCGGGTATCCGGACGGGATCCCGATCGTCCCCGAGGAGGAGCTCGGAGCCCTCGTGCGCCGCGAAGCGGTCGATTCGGTCGTCCTGTCGTACTCCGACCTACCCCACATCGAGGTGATGCACAAGGCGTCGATCGCCCTCGCCGCCGGCGCCGACTTCGAGCTCCCCGGCCCGCGGGCGACGATGCTGCCGTCCTCGAAGCCGGTCCTGAGCATCTGCGCCGTCCGGACCGGGGCCGGGAAGAGCCCCCTCACGAAGTTCGTCTCGCGGTACCTCCGCGCGAAGGGCCGGAAGGTCGCCATCGTCCGCCACCCGATGCCGTACGGCGACCTCGCCGAGCAGGCGGTCCAGCGGTTCGCGACGATGGACGACCTCGACCGGGCGCACTGCACCATCGAGGAGCGGGAGGAGTACGAGCCTCACGTCGCCGCGGGGATCGTCGTCTTCGCCGGCGTCGACTACGAGCCGATCCTCCGCCGCGCCGAAGCGGAGGCCGACATCGTGCTGTGGGACGGCGGCAACAACGACCTGCCGTTCTTCGCCCCCGACCTGCACATCGTCGTCGCCGACCCGCACCGCGCCGGGCACGAGCTCTCCTACCATCCGGGCGAGGCGAACTTCCGCATGGCGGACGTGCTCGTCGTCAGCAAGACCGACTCGGCGACGCCCGAGGGGATCCGCACGGTCGAGGCGAACGCGGCGCGGGCGAACCCGAACGCCCCGCTGCTCCGCGGGGCCCTCAAGATCTCGGCCGATCACCCCGAGCAGGTGCGGGGCAAGAAGGTCCTCCTCGTCGAGGACGGCCCGACGCTCACCCACGGCGGCATGGCGTACGGCGCCGCGACCCTGTTCGCGAAGGCGCACGGCGCCCAGATCGTCGACGCCCGCCAGAGCGCGGTCGGTTCGATCGCCCGGGTCTACGCGAACTACCCGCATCTGGAGCGGATCCTCCCCGCGATGGGGTACGGCCCCGAGCAGGTCCACGAGCTCGAGGCGACGATCCGCGGGTCGGAGGCGGAGATCGTCCTCGACGGGAGCCCGGTCGACCTGGCCCGCTTGGTGAAGGTCCCGCAGCCGATCGTGCGCGTCCTGTACGACTACGACGACCTCGGCGGGAAGATGGCCGCGGTGCTCGACGGCTTCCTCGCCCGGCCGAAACGGCCCCGTCCTTAGGCGGCGGGGCCGAGCCCCCCGGGCTACTCGATGTTCTCGGGGGGCGCGACCGGCGCGGGCGGCGGATGCGCTCTCCGGGCGATCGAGGGGATCACCGCGACGAGCAACAGCGCCGCGGAGATCGCGAAGATCAGGTGGATCGAGTCGAGGAACCCGGCCCCGATCGAGGCGACCGCGCCCGCCCGGGCCGACCCGAGGAAGATCGCCTGGATCTCGGGGCGGGTCAGGACCGAGCTCATGATCACGAGGGTGACGCCGAGGCTGATCGTCGATCCCGTGTTGAGGAGCGTCGTCCCGATGCCCGACGCGACGCCGCGCCGGTTCGGGGGCACGGCTGTCATCATCGCCGCCCGGTTCGGCGAGGCGAACAGCCCCATGCCGCTCCCGACGAGGACGAGGGCGGGCGCGAGACCGAGGATCGACTCGTTCGGGCCGATCGTCGCGAGCCAGACGAACCCGGCGGCGGAGACCAAGAGGCCGGCGACGAGGAACGGCCGGGCCCCGTAGCGGTCGGAGAGCCAGCCGCTCAGCGGCCCGACGACGGCGAGCGACGCCGACGTCGGGATCAGGAACAGGCCGGCGGTGAAGGCGCTCAGGAACCTCGGCGGCCCCTGCAGGTAGAAGACGAGGATGAAGGTGAACGCCCCGCGGGCGAGCGCGTTCAGGAACATCGCCCCGGCCGACGCGGCGAACTGGTGGATCCGGAACAGCGAGAGGTCCAGCATCGGCGACCGTTCGCGGCGCTCGAGCTCGACGAACACCACGAGCAGGGCGAGCCCGACGATCCCGAGGGCGATCGCGAGGGGACCGGAGATCTGGCCCAGCGCGCCGAGGGTGACGGCGAACAGGAACAGCGTGAGGCCTCCGGCGAAGACGAGGTTGCCGGCCCAGTCGACCCGCGGCGCCGTCTCGGGCCGGGCGAGCTCGCGCAGGTCGGCCCGAGCGCGGAGGGTCGCGATCAGCCCGATCGGTACGTTGACGTAGAAGATCCATCGCCAGCCGATCGTCGTGGTGATGATCCCGCCCAGCACGAGCCCCGAGACCGCGCCGACGACGATCGACACCTGGTTGATCCCGAGCGCCCGCCCGCGCTCGTTCGGGGGGAACGCGTCGGTCAGGATCGCCGCCGAGTTCGAGAACAGGAACCCCGCGCCGAGCGCCTGGACGAGCCGGAAGAGGACGAGCTCGAGGCCGGTCTGCGAGAAGCCGCAGAGCGCGGAGCCGACGGTGAAGACGGCGAAGCCGAGCACGTAGAGCCGGACGCGCCCGAACATGTCGGAGAGCCGTCCGAAGTTGAGCAGCACGACCGCGGTGACGAGCGAGTAGCCGAGCAGGATCCAGAGGAGGAGCGTGGCGTTCGTCCCCGGCAGGTCTCGGCCGATCGTCGGGAGCGCGATCAGGACGATGTTCCCGTCGATCGCCGACATCAGCGTCGCGACCGTCGTGTTCGACAGGACGCGCCACTTGTACTCCATCTACGCCTCCCGCCGACCGTCGCGGGCGGACGACCGCCGCCGTCCGCCCCGACCCGGTCGCGTCGTCGCTCGGCCCATCCGTTCAGCCGACCGGCGGGTCGAGCGGCTGGCTCCGGGCGATCTCGGCGGTCAACTGGTCGACGTACTTGCGGAACACCGCGATCAGGTGGCGGGACGAGATCACGCCGACGACCTGCTCGCCCGACCGCACCACCATCCGCCGAACGCCGAGGCTCGCCATCCGGGAGGCGACCTCGTCGGTCGGCGTGTCGGGCGTGCACGACTGCAACTGCGGCGAGGCGATCTCGGAGACCCGGACCGACCGCGGATCCTTGCCGGGCGCGACCAGCTTCTCGAGGAAGTCCCACTCGGTGACGATGCCGCAGATCGCGGTCGGCGCTCCGCGCGTCACGATCGCGTAGCCCTTGCGGGCCGCGACCATCCGCTGCGCGCACGCGAGCGCGTCCGTCGCCTCGTCGACGAGGAGGAGGTTCGTGTCCATGATCTCCTTGGCGCGGAGCACCATGCCGCCCGGTAGGTCCGGCCGATTAAGACGGTGCGCCGGCCCCCGGCGGTGTCGGTCGGCCTACAGGCGAGCGCCCCACGTCGGACGGTCGAGGAGGTCCTGGTCGGTCGCCCGGATCCCGAGGGCGACGTCGTCGGCCGAGAGGCGCTCGGGGCGGCCGCCCCGGACCGCCGCGAGGACGTCGGCCCGGGCGAGGACGGTCGCCCCGATGCGCGCGAGCTCGGCGGCGACCCATTCCGAGACCGTGCCGCGCGGATCGTCGAGCATCGACAGGTGGACGACCCCGAACAGGGCGTCCCGGGCGAGCCAGTAGCGGAGGTAGCGGTCGAGGAGTCGGGCGGCATCGGGGGCGACCGGGGGGGGCCGCTCGGGTGGCGGGACGATCCCGAGGGAACGCGCGACGCCCCCGGTCTCCCGGAGCTCGAGGACCTCCCAGCCGCCGAGCGCCGCGGCGATCGCCCACGGACCGGCCGCGCCCGCGAAGGTGAGCGGGAGCAGGTCGAGACCGTCGCCCGCCACCGGGGGCGGCTCGACCGGGAACGCGCTCTCGGGGACCTCGACGGGACGGTCGGTCCATCGAGCGCGGACCTCGGGCTCCGACTCCCACCGATCGTCCGCCGCGAGGAACCGGGCGATCCGCCGCCGGCGGGCGGCGCTCGCTTTCAACCGGGCCGCGACGTCCGACCGCACGCGGGAGCGCACCTGGGCGAGCTCCGCGTCGAAGCCGATCGGCGCCGGCGGGGGATCCGCCGTCGGGTCGCGGACGAGCCCGTGCAGATCGACCCCCGGGCACGAGAGGACCACCGTCGCCTGCAACCGCTCCCCGAGGTGCACCGAGACCGGGAACTCCCGGCACGGGGCGGGACGGGCGGCGTGGCCCTGGCACCGCAGTCCGCCGAGCAGGGCGCACGCACCCCCCTCGGAACGGGACGCGATGCACTCCTCTCGGCCCCGCGTGACGAACCGGAGCCCGGGGGCGATGGAGAGGAGCGGGGCCCGCTCGGTCGGGGAGACCCGAGGCTCCGCGAAGCAGCAGAGCCCGCACTCCGGGCGGCAGGCGTACCGGAACCCGGCGAGAAGGGAGACGTCGAGCGTCGGGAGCGGTTCCGCGTTCATCGTCGGCGTGCAGCCCCCCGGCGGTCCGACCGGACGGACGGGGGCGGGGTCCCGGTCACGGCCGGCGGAACCTCGTGCCGAGTCGTTCCTGGAGCTCCTCGATGAGACGCTCCTCGTCGGAGGGGCCCCAGACGGTCGGAAGGAGGCGCTCGGTCTCGGCCCACCGCTCGGGGGCAAGGTAACCGGCCTCCTCGAAGAACTCCTCCCGCCACGCGACAGGTACGGGATCGTCCGCCCCCGGCGCGGTGAGCCCCGCCACGATCCGACCGGTCCGGGCGAGGACCCGGGCGACCGACTCCATCCGGTACCCCCCGCCCCCGGTAACGAGGAGTCGTCCGTCGCACAGCTCGCCGGAGAGCCGCACGACCGTCCGGTCGATCTCCTCGTAGGCGGCCGGGGTGTACTGCAGCTGCGCCAGCGGGTCGCCCGCGTGCGCGTCGACGCCGTGCTGGAGGACGATCATCTCGGGCCGGAACGACTCCAGCAGCGGGCGGACGAGCCGGCGGAACAGCGGGAGGAGCGCCTCGTCGCCCGCGCCCGGAGGCAGCGGGACGTTGACCTTCAGTCCGGCCCCGTCCCCGCCGCCGGACTCGTTCGGGAACCCGGTCCCCGGGAACAACGTCCGTCCGTCCTGGTGGAAGTCGATGTCGAGGACCCGGCCGGACCGGTAGAACCCGTACATCACGCCGTCCCCGTGGTGCGCGTCGATGTCGAGGTAGGCGACCCGCCGGCCCGCGGAGACGAGGCGCGAGATCGCGACCGCGAGGTCGTTCAGGACGCAGAACCCGCTGGCGCGATCGGCCCGGGCGTGATGGAGCCCTCCGGCGGGATGGAACGCGGGGCGTCCGTGCTCCCACGCCCACTCGGCCGCGCGCACGGCGCCGGTGACGATCCGGCCGGCGGCGTCGTAGCAGCCCGGGAAGCCCGGCGTGTCGCCCCGGTCAAGGTACACCGCCTCCCCGCCGTCCCCGACGCGGCGGACGAAATCGAGGTACCGCTCGTCGTGGAAGTTCCGGAGGGTCGCGACCGACGCGGGGTCGACCGACCGAACCCACGCGACCTGCGAGCGCTCGCGACCGTCCAGCGATCGCTCGAACAGCCGCACCGCGAGCTCCCGGCTCCGCTCGGTGAACGGGTGGTCCGGACCGAAGTCGTACGCCCGGAACTCGGGGTCCCAGACGACGAGCGCGGTCGGACCGGTCGGGTCCACCGTCCGGGGCCGGGGGCGCGGGAGAGGGTCCGGGCCGTGGGACCCATCGCCGACGGAAGACACGCGCCGGCCAGCGGCGCGGCGGATATGGCGTGGCCGTCCCGCGGACGGCAAAGGCATTATGAGGCCGGCCGGGTCGGGCGGGCCGGAGCGGAGATGGCGATCGAGGACGAGGTCTCGGGCAACGCGGTGAAGGTCTACAAGACGATGAAGGACCTCGCGATGCTCTCCGAGGAGAAGATGGGGACGGCCGAGCGGGTCACCCAGACCGCCAAGCTGCCGAAGAACATGGTCCTCAACGCCCTCCAGGAGCTCCAGGCGAAAGGCTGGGCTCGCCGCAAGGTCCGCGAGAAGGCTGCGGGCTACTATCTGACTAAGTAGGCCGTGCCCGCGCGAGGGGAGCCCGTCCGCTCCCCTGGGCCCACACCTTCTCCACCAGGCGGCACGTCGACCGCAGCGTCACCTCGGTCACCGCGCTCACGCGCGCGACCTGCGCCCGCGATCGGTGCTCGCCGTTGCTCTCGGCCGCGAGGTAGATCAGCGCCGCGACCAGCCCGTGGGGGCTCAGGCCCGACAGCTCGGCGTCGTCCCGCGCCGCGTCCAGCATCGCCTCGACCGTCGAGCGAACCTTCGGGGAGAGCGCGAGCTCCTGGGCGTACCGGGTCAGGAACGCCTTCGACCCGACCCCCGGGACCGCGACGACCCCGCTCCGCTGGACCATCTTGAACGTCCGGCCGACCTCGGAACGGCGACCGCCGACCGCCGTCGTCACCTCACCCAGGGTCCGGGGGATCGTGTAGCGGCGGCACGCCGCGTAGACGGCGGCGCCGACGCACGCCGTGAGCCCGCGTCCCCGGAAGATGCCGTGCTGCTTCGCGTCGGCGTAGACCCGCTCCGCCTCCGTGACGACCAGATCGGGCAGCCCGAGCCGGTGCGCCGCCTGGAGGATCTCCGAGCGGGCCGGCGAGCGGTCGAGCGGGCCCTCGGCGGTGCGGGCCGTCTGCCGCTGCATCACGCGCTTCAGGTGCTGGAACTCGTAGCGCCGGCGCCAGCCGAGCCGTCGGCCTTGGCCGTCGCGCGAAAGGAACAGGGTCGTCCCGAGCGTCCGACGGGGCCCGCCCGGTCGAACGAACGGTCCGATCCCCCGTCCGCTCCCCTCCGTGTCGGTCGTGGCCAGGGGAGGCGGGGAGCTGGCGAGGGGTGCGCCGTCGTCGAAGACCAGGCCGCACTCGCCGCAATGCGTCTCGGCGAGGGCGGGGTCGACGATCCGGTGCGTGCTGCCGCACATCGGGCAGGGGGCAAGCGTTGCCGGCGCCTCTCCAGGGGCCGGAGACCCGGTCTCGGCCATGCTATGGCGTGGCGCGGACGGGATATTAAGGTGCGTCCAACGGGCCCCGGGAACGCGGGGACATTTCCGCACCAGAAGGATATTAGGAGTGCGCCCTTCGGGAACCCTCTGTGAGGACCGGGCTGCTCGCCGTGGGGGCGGCGATGGCGCTCGTCGGCGCGGGCGTCGTGGTCGCGATCACCCTCCCGTTCTCGCCCGCGGACCAGTCGAACACGGACCGCACCTGGGAGGCCCCGGTGCCGGCCAAGGCCGAAGTGTTCCATGTCGTGGAGGCGGCGTCGGTCGGGGCCGCCAGCATCTCCCTGTCCTGGCATTCGAGCAAGGCGGTCGCCGTCTACTGGTACAAGGCCGGACCGTGCCCCCCGCCGACGGTCGGCTGGTGCGTGGACGGCGGTCCGTTGCAGAGCTGGACCCCGACCACGAACGGGAACTGGACGAGTTCGGGACCGGCCGCCAGCGAGTACTGCATCATGGTCGACGACCCGACCAACTCCCCCCTCAACTTCTCCGCGGAGTTCATCGAGTCGTATCCCGATCCGGGGCACCCGATCCCGACCCTCCCGCTGGCGCTGGGCGTCGGCGGCGGCGCCCTCCTCATCGGCCTGGGCGGCGTCGCGATCTACCTCGGCCTCTTCCTGCCCACGGGGGTGTACGCGTCGGCCCCCGGCACGAAGGACGACGATCTCGAGCCGTACGACGACCGGCCGGGATCGGAGCCGCCCTGATCGGGCGGATCACTGCCCCCAGAACGGGTGCGTGGCCCGGCGGAGCCGAACGACCTCCTCGAGGATCGCCTGCTCGTTCGGCGTCAGCGGCTGGCCCTTGAGCGCGCGGGCGGACGCTTCGGGGATTACCACGAGCAACCGGTCCCCCTCGGCGAGGTTCCGCCCCACGACCGCCCCGTCGATCGAGGCGGCGACCTCGGCCCGTTCCTCGGCCTCGGAGATCGACTCGCTCTCGCGCTGCAGGCTTTTCAGCAGCCCGACCTCGGAGCCGTCCGGGTGCATGAGGCGGACCCCGGGCCGCAGGGTCCCCCCGAGCACGCGCACGCCGACGATCGCCGGCTTCGACTGACGGAAGACGAACCCCGCCAGCACCTCGAGCTTGGCCGGGTGGATCGTCGCGAGCCGGTGCGCCGCGTCGAGCTGCCGCTGCCGCTCCGTCCGCCAGGCGAGGTACTCCTCGATCGCGCGGTACATCACGTCCGCCCGGAAGATGCGGACGGCGTCGGGCGCGTCGGGGTTCACCGCGTCGGGCAGCACGGGGACGTTGAACGCGAGCACGGCCCGGTGCGTCGGGTCCTTCACGTCCGCGACGCGCATCACCGTCGGCCGTCCGACGGGGCCGACCCCGGCCTCGTGCACGGGGATCTTCCGCTCCCGGCACTCGAAGGCGAGCGCTTCGACCCCGCCGAGCGTGTCGGCGGTGATCGCGACGCCGCTCTCCGCGAGGTCGGCGACCGGCGTCGATTCGCGCGCGAGCTCGGCGCGCACCTCGTCCGCCTCCGCGGGGGAGCGCACGACCTTGAGGAGGCCGCCGGGCATCGCGTCCTCGATCCCGGTGGCGGCGAGGAACACCCCCGCGGCGGCCCGCACCTCGTCGAGCGACTCCAGCCGCGCGTGGGCGCTGGCGGCGCGGCCGGCCTTCGGCGGACGGGGCCGGTAGATCCCGCGGACCTTGGTCGCGAACGGGCCCGAGCGCCCCGTGACGACCAGCTCGTCGCCGACCCGGAGGGCGCCCCGGTAAACGATGATGTTGCCGACGGGGCCGACCCCCTTCTGGTCGCCCCGCTCGAGGATCGTCGCCTCCCCGCTGCCCGCGACGAGCTTCAGCTCGTCCGTCAGGAACCGCTGGGAGAGGCCCACGAGCAGCGCGACGAGCTCGGCGACGCCCGCGCCGCTCTTCGCGGAGACCGGCACGATGCCGACGTTGCGCGTGAAGTCGCTCACCCGGTCGAACCGGTCGGCGCTGAACCCGAGGCCGTCCAGCTCCTCCGCGACGGCGTACACCCGCGCGTCGAGCAGCTTCCCCAGCTCCGGTCCCGAACGGGCGATCTGCTCGGAGATCCGCATCGGACCGGTGACCTTCCGCCAGCCCGGCAGGAGGTCGATCTTCGTCAGGGCGACCGCGAACGGCGTCTTCTCGCGCCGCAGGATGTTGATCGACTCGCGCGTCTGGGGCATCACCCCTTCGCGGGCGTCGATCACGAGGATCGCCAGGTCGGCGAGCGCGCCCCCGCGCCGCCGCATCGTCTCGAACGAGCGGTGCCCCGGCGTGTCGACGAACAGGAGGCCGGGCACGACGAGCTGCTCGATGCGGAGGACCCCCTCGCACAGCCGGCGCAGCGCCTCGCCGGGGACCTCGAGCGCCCCGATGTGCTGGGTGATCCCCCCGGCCTCCTTCGCGGCCCGGACGCTCCCGGTGATCCGGTCGAGGAGCGTCGTCTTGCCGTGGTCGACGTGCCCGAGGAGGGAGACGATCGGCTCGCGGAGCTCGGTCACGGCCGCGGTCACCTCGGATCCTTCTTCCCGGGGGCCCCGCGCGGCGCCGCGGGATCCGTGCGGGAGCCGAACTCGTCGAGGCGGCCGGCGACGAGCGGGACGAGGAGCTCGTCCGACGAGAGGCCGCCGTGGCCGCCGAGGTACTCCGCGTGCCCGGATAGGCCGCTGCCCGGCATCGCGGAGAGCAGGCCGGTCGGCGCCGGGGAGAGGGCGATCAGCTCCCCGATGCGGGCCCGCAGCTCGGGGTGGTGCGGGGGCGGACCGTACAGCCCCGCGGCGATCGCCGCGTCCGCATCGATCAGCCGCGTCCCGACCGGCAGGTGCCGTTCGAGCGCGGCCCGCAGATTAGGGAGGCGCCCCGCGTGGGCCGCGAAGTACGAGGCCCGACGATCCCCGGCGAGCGGCCGGGCCATCTCGGCGGCGATCTCGGGGATCCGGTCGACCCGGAGCTGGCGTGCCGGGTCGAGGTCGACCAGGCCGTGGTCCGCGGTGACGATCAGCTGCACGGAGGCCGCCCGGCTCCGGTCGAGGTGGTCGGCGACGAACTCCACGAGGTGGGCGAGCCGGTCGGCCTCGAACGAGAACAGCGCGTCGGTCGGGCCCCGGAGGTGGTGGACGGCGTCGAGCTCGTCCCAGTAGGCGTAGACGACCGGCGGGGCGTCGGGAGCGCCGAGCAGCTTCGTAAGCTCGTGGGCGAGGTCGGACGCCGTGGAGTACGGGCGGAATCCGGCCCCGTCGTACAGGAGTCGCGTCAAGCCGAGCCCTTCGAACCGGCCGCGGGAGACCGCCGTCCCCGCGGTGCCGCGTCGGAAGACGGTCGGTGCCCCCGAGACGAGCGACGGGCTCCAGGCGGGTCCGACCAGCGTCTCCGCCGGCGCGACGCCGACCGGCGACATGCGCAGGAGGTCGGCGACGACCCCGAACCCGGGCAGGTACTGCCGGTAGCCCACGATGCCGTGCTGCGCGGGCGTCGTTCCCGTGGAGAGGCTGACCATCGCGGGGACGGTCGTCGTCGGGAAGACGGTCGTGATCGGCCGGGCCCGGCGGCCCCATCGCGCCGCCCACGGCCGTCCGCCCCCGTGGCGCCACCGGTCGAACGACGTCCAGCCGAGCCCGTCGGCGAGGAGCACCAGCACCGGCCCTTCCGCGCGCCGGCCCGCGAACGGATCCCGGTCGGGGGTCAACGGAGGGGCGAGGGGGGGGTCGCCTCCCTCCGGCCCACCGACCGCCCGTACGACGCTCGCCACGACGTTCGGCAGGGAGCGGCCGGAGTACGCGGGGATCGGGATCCCGAGCGTCGGCGACGGCGCGAGGAGCTCCGGGACGCCGGGATC
>DATJZK010000058.1:0-29485 GCA_035499145.1 Thermoplasmata archaeon | reverse complement strand
CGAGCCGGGGGAGCTCGACGGCGTCCACGCGCCGGGCGACCTCGCGGAGCTTCTCGTCCTGGTGCTCCCGGAGGTACTGCAGCGTGAGCGGAAGCGCGTCCGGCTTCTTCGCGGCCGCCGGCTTCGTGAGGTCGCGGAACGAGACCGAGAGCTCCTCCCAGCTCTTGATCCGCTTCTCGTGGCGGTCGCCGGCCGCCTCGCCGCGGGCGACCCGCATCACGGCGAGCGCCGTCGGCAGCTGTTCGGAGAACTCGGCGAGGTTCACTTTCGGCGCCGGCAGGAAGTACGGAAAGACGAGGAACGCACCGAGCGCCACGAGGGCGGCCGGCATCGCCCCGACCAGTTCGAGGACCGCCTGCGCGGCCGCCTCCCACTGGTCGCTCGCGAGGACTACGACCGGGTCGGTCGTCCCCTTCGCGAAGAAGAAGCCGTCCGCGACCGCCTGGTAGACGGACGGGTCGGGGTCGGCGGCGAGCCGGCGGATCTCGCCGCGGCCGTCCATCGTCGCGTGGGCGCGCCGGACCATCCCGCCGAAGTCGCCGCTCGCGAGCAGCTCCGCGGTCGAGAAGACGAGCGTCTTCATCCCGAGGCGCGGCCGGTCCTCGGTCGACAGGAACATCCGGCCCACGCACGTGTAGCGGTGGCCCGCCGCCGGGTAGAGGAACAGGTTCGGGTAGAACGACAGCGACTGGGACGGTCCCGGGTCCCAGTAGTCGTGCGTGTCGGCGATGTTGATCGTGAGGTTCCCGACGATCCGGATCGACTCGAGGGTGTCGCGAAGGCCGGGGAAGTCGTCGGGGATCGTCGTGTAGCCGGGGCTCTCGGCCTCGTTGTCGACCTGCCGGCACCAGACGGAGGCGACCGGCGCGACCGCCCGCAGCGGCGGGGGCTCCCCAGCCATCACGACCCCTTGGTCGCGCGTCGCTCGAGGATCCGCTCGCAGGCCCGGGCGAGCGGGAGGGTCGTGTTGACCATCACCGGCACGCCGAGCGTCGGGGTGCCGATCGCGGGCGCCTCCTGGCCGCCCTCCCCGACGAGCAGCGGATGGCCCTCGCCGGTCGAGACGGCGCTGGAGACGAGGAAGACGTCCTCCCGGATCGAGATCCCGCGCCCCTCCTGGGCGACGAGGATCGTCCCCATGCCGGCGCCGTCGCGCCGCAGGAGGAAGTCGACGGGGTCGAACGTGCTGCGGAACGTCCGCTCGCGGACGCTCCGGTCGACCTCCGAGTAGAACTCCTTCAGCTTGTCGGCCTTCGAGATCGCGATGACGAGCGGGATGTCGCGCGTCCGGGTGTAGCGGAAGACCCCGCGCGCGAGGTTGATCTGCTGCGCCTGGTCGCGGAGCGAGGCGAGCGACGGCGAGAGGAACAGGATGATCGCGTCCGCCTCCTGGACGAACCGGCCGAGCAGCGTGAGCCCGCGGCGCCAGAGGTCGCGCCGGTCGGGGCGCCACGAGTCGAAGTGGGGGATCACCCGGCAGCTCTTCTCGGTGACCTCGCCCTCGGTGGAGTCGATCCAGAGCCGGTCGTAGCTGAAGTAGTCGGCGATGATCCCGCCGGCCTCGTCGACCGTGTTGAGCTCCATCGGCTTGGAGCCGGTCTTCTCGTCCGCCGCGCCGTAGCGGAAGTGCATCTTCATCTCGACGAACTGGTTGAACTTCGTCGGCAGCGGGTACTTCGTCAGGATCCCCTGGTCCTCGCGGCCCGCGGAAAGCTCGACCCAGAGCTTCCGGCGGTCCTCCATCGGCCGGTTGACGTAGTACCGGGTCGTCGTCTCGAGGCTCCCCTCGGGGTCGGTGGGGTCGGTCGTCTCGTACGTCGTCTCCTCCAGCGCCACGTCGTTGTCGAGGTCGCCGAAGAGCGGGAGGTTGCCGCCGTCCTCGCGGGCCGGGACGTACAGGATCGGGAGGTTGAGGCCGAAGTGGCCGGAGAGGAAGCGGAAGTACGTCGTCTTCCCCGACGCCGGGATCCCGACGACGGCGATGCGGGCCGTGTCGGCGCTCGGCGCCTTCGGCTCTCGCTTCGTCCCCGCGGCGCGCCGCGTCTTCGTGGTGACCTTCACTTCCGCCATGGACGGTTCCCTACCGCATCTCGGCGAGGCATATCTCGATGAAGTCGAGCGCTCCTTCGACGACCGGCCCCGAGCTCGAGAACTCGAGCCGCGCATCCTGCAGCCGGCCGAAGACATCCTCGACCGCCGCCTCGTGGCGGAGCGCCGCGTCCTGGAGGTCGCCTTCGCCGGCGAGCCGGGTGAGCTGGTACGTGCCGCGGAGCTCCATCAGCCGGGCGAGCAGGTCCATGAGCCGCTCCCGCGCCCCCGGGTCGACCCCCCCGAGGCGGTGCTCGGTGTCGTCGATGAACCGGACGAGGGTCTCGGTCTCCTTGTCGTTCTGCATCCGCGCCTGGAGGAGCGCGAGGCGCCGGAGGACCGACGCCTGGCTCGCGGGCGGGAGCTTCTCCGCCTCGGTCCACGCCTGCAGCAACGCCCGGGCCGCCTCGACCACGGAGCGCTGGGCGAACTGGATCCGCGCCTCCCAGTAGAGCCGCGTCACGGGGGGCAGGACCGAGCGGGCCTCCCCGAGGAGCGCGAGCGCCCGAGAGTACTGGCCGCCGATGTACGACTCGATCACTTCCCCGAGCGGACCGTACCGCTCCTTGAGGTACGCCGGCGCGCCGCCCGAGGCGGGGAGGACCCCGACCTCGAGGTCCGGCGACTCCATGTAGACGGCGTCCGCCTCGCCGCTCGTCGGGCGGGGCGCGCGGAGCCGGGAGACGGTCGCGTGCTGCTGGGGCTCCTTGAGCGCCCGCGCCGCGCTCGCGGCGTGCTGGGCGAGCTCCTCCGGGTGGAGCTCCTCGAGGGGCCGGTCGTCCTCGTAGCCGACGTCGAGGAACGCCTGGACCATCTGGGTGAACAGCTGCGTGCCGGTCGTGACCTCCTGGAACCCGAACGCGCCCGCGAGGCCGAGCTCGGCCGCCCGCGCGCGGAGCTGGTCGAGGCAGGCGTTCATCGCGCCCGCGTCGACGCCGCGGTCGCGTTCCATGCCGCTCCCGATCCCGACGATCCGCAGGCTCAGCTCGGAGCCGGCGGGGAGGATGTACGGCACGAGGTCGGTGAGGCCGCCCTTGAGCGTCTCGTCGGGGGACGACCGCACGCCGAAGCGGGTCGACGCGTTGTCCCACCCGTCGGTCACGAGCACGAGGTTCCCGCGTACGCCATGGACGCCGACCCGCAAGAGGTCGGCCCCAACGGCGATCGCGTCCCAGACCGCGGACCGTCCGCTCGGCTGCAGGAGCGCGAGGAGGTTCTCGATGTACGGGAGGTTCTCGCGGTGGACCTCGCCGAGCGGGACCGGCACGCGGACGGTCTCGGTGAACGTGACGAGCCCGAACGGCAGCCCGGTCGCCGCGGCGTCCTGGAGGATCCGGAACACGGCGGTCCGGGCGACCTCGATCTTCTGGCGCTCGCCGCGGGCCCCCTGCGGATCGGGGAGCGGCGCGAGCATGCTCTTCGACAGATCGAGGAGGAGGACGTTCCGCTCCCGGAGCTTCAGCTCCGGCGGCGCGGCGGCGGTCGCTTCCTCCATGGCCGATTGCGGGGCGCCCAACTTTCCGGCCTTCTCCGGTCAGTCCCGGCCCTCCGGCCGAGAGAGCCCACCGCGCTGCACGCGTTCATTTACCTTGGCGTGGGTATTTGTGCGTTCCGTAGAAGCCGGGCGGCGATTCCGACGTCGAGGAGCCCCGGGCGGACCCCGGCAAACTCCGGGGCGTGCGAGGTTTCCCTCCCGTGAATCCGGGGGCTGGCGGCCCCGGACGGCGCGACCGGTGGAGTATAACTCCCTCCCGTGCGGTCCCGTCGCGAGGGATCGATCCACCGGGGCCCGGGGGTCGTTTTCGTGAGGGCCGGCCGGGCGAACGGTTATAACCCGAGCCCGGGTCGGCCCGCGCACATGGGCAGTATCCGCCAGACGTACATCAAGCGGGTCGCGATCGAGCTGATCCGCCACTACCCGAACGATTTCGGTGGAGATTTCGCCCACAACAAGCAGAAGGTCCTCGAACTGACCGACCTCGGCAAGGCCGGGGCGGACGGGAAGTACACCGTCGTGCACAAGAAGCTCGCGAACCGGATCGCGGGATACGCGACCCGGTACACGAAGCGCAAGCGCGGCACGTAGGTCCGACGGGCCCGCCGGGTCAGTCGAGCAGCGAGAGCCCTTCCTGCAGGTGGACGATCTCCACCGGGGTCGTCGGCCGCCCGACGACGAGGCCCCGCGAGTTCGCGAGGACGCACGCCCCGACGACCGGCACGCCGAAGTTGGCGCTCGACCGGTGCGCGGGGACGCCGAGAACCTTCTCGACGTGCTGGGCTTCGCGCTCGGTCGCCTTCGGATGCAGGACCACGCCGCGGTTCGTCGCGATCCCGGCCATCCCGACCGTCCCGAGACCGGCGATCGTCCCGGCGGCCGCCCGTACCCCGAGCGCCGCGCCGACCGCGGCGATCGCCTCGTCCGAGAACTCGGGGTGTACCAGGGCGCCGTGGTCGTTCGCGAGGACGTTGTTGCCCATCGCGTTCCGCCGGTCCCAGACGACGGTGACCGGCGCCGCCGACTCGAGGGCCCGCCGCTCGTCCGGGTCGAGGTCGTCCCCGACGACGAACCCGTTCGAGTTGCCGACGATCAGGGCGCCGACGACCTCGGAGTCCGAGATGGTGGTACGCAGCGGCGTCACGTCGAGGAGACGGGCGAGCTCCCGCTCCAGCGCACCGGGCGTCGAGGGCGGCACCACGACGACGCGCTCGCCCGCGCGGACGAAGACGCCGAGGTAGGGGCTGCCGCTGAACAGCGTGCGTCCGACCGGCACGCGACGGCCCCGCCCCCGGGCTCAGTCGGCCTCGAGCAGGTCGACCTCGATGAGGCCGTCCTCGAACCGGATCGCCTTCACGCGCACCCGGCTCGGGATGTGCTGGACCCCGCGCTCCCAGATGTGCTCGTTGAGCCGGGGGTCGATCCAGACGTCGACCGGCTTTCCCTTCATGTGGCGGACGATGAAGCGGCGGACCGTCTCGACCGCGTGGCCCGCCCGCCGCCGGCGCGACGGCTGGTGCTGGCTCGCCCGCAGCGGGATGACGTACTCGCGTTCGAGCTCTTCGCCGCGTCGGGGTGTCGGTTCGGGAGCCATCGATCGTCCCCTCCTACTTGTGCAGGTGGCCGCGCTTCCACGTGTGGCGCTTCGGGTGGCGCGTCACGGTCCGGTTCGTCCGCTGCATCACCCACGCCGGGACGCGGCGGTTGCGCTTCACGACGCGGAACAGTCGGACCTTGCGCGCCAGGCTGCGTCTACGGTTCGCCATCGATACCCCTCACCGTCGCGTGATCTTGATATCCCGCCGCTCCGGCGAGATCCGCTCGAGCAGGGCCCGGAGCGTCGGATCGTCGATCGCCCGCTGGATCCGTCCGCTCGCCGCGAGGGAGAACAGCTGCTGCTCGACAGCGTTCGCCACGTCGGGCTTCGCGAGCCGGATGCGCCCCAGCCGTTCGCGGGCGTCGGGCGTGAGGATCCGTCGGAGCACCTCGCTCCGCTCGGCCTCCCGTCGCTGGCGGTCGGCCTCCTGGGCCGCGTACGCCTGCGAGTTGACGGCCTCGCTGGTCTGCATGTCCTGCAGCTGCTGCATCCGCCGACGGCGCAGCTCCGCGAGCTCCGCATCCTCGCCGTACGCCATCCCAGCTCACCGTCCTGTCTCCCGAAAGTTCAGAGGTACTTGGCCAGTGCGGGCCGCTCGGCGGCGAGCGTGCGCAAGAGGTCGCGGCTCGCGGTGTCGAGCAGCTTCTGCCCCGAGGCGCTGACCCGCCGACCGAGCGTCTTGTACGGCTGGACCAGGCCCGACTTCTCGAGCTGCTGGACGATCTCCCGCAGGATCGCTCGGGAACCGGTCCGGGAGTGGTACGGGGCGCTGCCCCGATCGCGCTTCCCGCCGTACTCCGCGCTGAGCCGCTCGATCCCGATGTGGCCCTTGAGGTAGATCTTCCGAAGAACCGAGGCGCTGCGCAGGTACCACCAGTCGGCCTGCACGGGCGCCCGCTGCTTGTGGACCCCGGTCTTCACGAACTCCGCCCACGGCGGCGGCGCCACCGCGCCCCGGCCCTTCAGCTCGGCCGCGAGCTTCGTCAGGAGGGCGGATGTCGGGACGTCGTTCGGATGCACCATCGAGGGGCCGCCCACCCGGCCTGCCTATTTAAAATCACAGCCGGCGTGCCGTCCGGAGAGCCCCGGCCTCCTCGGTGGGCGCCCCACGTCCCTTTAACCCCTCTCCCCCTTCGTCCGGCGTCGGGCGGCTCCGACCTCGGGGACGATGACCACCGCGGCACTGCTCCTCAGCGGGGGCGAGTCGGCCCGGTTCGGCGGGTTCCCGAAGGCGCTCCTCGAGGTCGACGCCCAGCCGGTCGTGCGCCGGCTCGCCGAGGCCTGTCTCGCGCGCGGGTTCGACCCGGTCGTCGTCGTGGTCGGGGCGCACCACGGCCCGATCGCCCATGCCGTCCGCGAGGTGCCGGTTCGGGTCGTCCTCGCCGAGCAGTGGCGCGACGGCCGGACCGCTTCGATGCAGGCCGGACTGGCGGCGATCCCGGAGGACCGGGACCTCCTGTTCTGGCCGGTCGATCATCCGTTCGTGGACGAGCGGACGGTCGACCGGCTCCTCGCCGCGCGGGACTCGGATCCGCTGGCCGTCTGGTTCCTGCCGGAGTACCGGGATCGCGGAGGACACCCCGTGCTGTGGCGGGCGTCCCTGCGCCGCGACCTGCTCGCGCTCCGGTCCGACGCGCCGATCCGCTCGCTCCTCCCGGAGTTCGGCCCCCAGGTCCGCCGGATCCGGGTCGACGACCCGGGGGTCGTCGCCAACGTCGACACCCCCGACGAGTTTCGGGCGGCGCTCGACGACTGGCGTCGGCGCGGGGGGGCGTGATGGACCGCCGGACGGCGCGCGAAGCGCTCCGCCTGCTGGAGGCGCACCAGTCGTTCGTGAAGGCGACGATCGTTCGCGCGACCGGCTCGGTCCCGGGGAAGCTCGGGGCGACGATGATCGTCCGGGCCGACGGAACCACCGTCGGAACGGTCGGAGGCGCCGCGCTCGAAGAGGAGGTGAAGCGACTGGCCGCGGTGGCGATCGAGCGGCGGGGCGGCGACCTGGCCCACTTCGACCTCGCGGCGTGGAAGCAGGGCGGCCTCCCCAGCCTCTGCGGGGGATCGGTCGACGTGGCGCTCGAGTTCGTCCCGGCCCGCCCGAACCTCCTGCTCTGGGGGGGCGGCCATGTCGCCGAGGCGGTCGCCCGGCTCCTCCCGACCCTGGAGTACGACTACTCCGTGGCGGACGACCGACCCGAGTTCGTCGGGCGCGACCGGTTCCCGGACGCGGACCGGCGCGAGGTCGTCGACCCCGGGCGGGTCTTCGACACGTTCGATCCCGCCGAGTTCACGCACCTGCTCCTGCTCGGCTACGACGCGCTCAAGGACCTCGAGGTCCTCGACGAGGCGATCCGCCGGTTCCCGAACACGATCGGCCTCATCGCGAGCGCCTCGAAGCGGGAGCACATCTACGCCCGGCTGCGGGAGCGCGGGGTCGGCCGGGAGGCGCTCGCCCGGGTCCGCTCGCCGGTCGGGCTCCCGATCGGGGCCGAGACGCCGACGGAGATCGCGGTGAGCGTCGTCGCCGAGATCGTCCGGGACGTCCACCCCCCGAGCTTAGGTACTCCCACGCGTGCCGTCCCGACGAGCGCGTCCGAGAGCGATGTCGTCCGCCGATCCCGTTAGGTTCCGACTGAACGGCCACCCCGTCGCCGCCTCGTGCGAGGACCCGCGGATCCTCCTCGACCTCCTGCGCGAGGACCTCCGGTTGACGGGGACGAAACGGGGCTGCGACCTCGGCACGTGCGGCTGCTGCACGGTGCTGATCGACGGCCGGCCGACGCTCAGCTGCCTCACCCTCGCCCGCTCCGTGGACGGACGGGACGTCACCACGATCGAGGGAGTCAGCCCCCCGCAGGGACTGTCCCGCGTGCAGCGGGCGTTCGTCGAGCACGGCGCCACCCAGTGCGGCTTCTGCACCCCCGGGTTCGTGATGACGGCGACGGCGCTGCTCGCCGAGCAACCCCATCCGAGCCGCGGAGAGATCGAACGGGCGATCTCGGGGAACCTCTGCCGGTGCACGGGGTACCGAAAGATCGTCGAGGCGATCGAGGCGGCGTCGCGGGAGACCGCCTGATGGCGACCGCGCCCGAGCCGGAGTACCGATTGCTCGGGACGCGGGTCCCGTACGTCGAAGGACCGCTCAAGGTCACCGGACGCGCGGAGTACACCGACGACATCCAGCGGCCGGGGCAGCTCGTCGGTCGGCTGCTGCGCAGTCCGTGGCCCCACGCCCGGATCCGCTCGATCGACGTGACCGCCGCGCGCGCCCTGCCCGGCGTCCACGCGGTCCTGACGGGCGAGAAGTACCCGACCGCCTTCGGCGTGCTGCCGATCACCCACGACGAAACGGCGCTCGCCGTCGGCAAGACCCGCTACATCGGCGATATCGTCGTGGCGGTCGCCGCGCGCGACGAGCGGACCGCCGAGGACGCCCTCGCCGCCGTGCGGATCGACGTCGAGCCGCTCCCCGAGTACTCCGATCCGACGACCGGCCTCGCGAAGGTCGCGGAGCCGATCCACGCGCGGGGCCTCGCGGGGACGAACATCCAGAAGGAGGTCGTCCAGCATTTCGGCGACGTCGACGCCGCGTTCGCGCACGCCGCCCACGCGGTGCGGGTCCGCGGCACGTTCGCGGGCGTCACCCACGCGTTCACCGAGCCGCTCGTCACGATCGCGGAAGCGACCCCCGATGGCCGGCTGACGGTCTGGAGCGCGACGCAGGTGCCGCACTACCTGCATCGGGCGCTCTCCGAGGTCCTCGGGATCCCGATGCACCGCATCCGCGTCGTGAAGCCGGAGGTCGGCGGCGGCTTCGGCGGGAAATCCGACCCGCTCCCGCACGAGATCGCGTGCGCCGCCCTCGCCCTCGAGACCGGCCGGCCGGTCAAGATGCTGCTCGACCGCGAGGACGTCTTCTACACGAACCACGGCCGCCACCCGACCCAGAACGATGTCCGCATCGCCACCGACGCGGAGGGCCGGATCTCGGCGTACGACATCGAGGCGGTGATCGACGGCGGCGCGTGGAGCTCGTTCGGCACCGTCACGACGTACTACAACGGCGTGCTCGCGATGGGGCCGTACCGGGTGCCGAACTTCCGCTACCGGGGGCGGCGGGTCTACACGACGAAGCCGCCGTCCGGGGCGATGCGGGCGCACGGCGGGACCAACATCCGCTACTCGGTCGAGGTCGCGCTCGACCGTCTCGCGGAGGAGCTGGCGATCGACCCGTTCGACCTCCGCCTCCGCAACGCGCTCCCCCCGAACTCGACGACCGTGAACGAGTTCCGCATCACGTCGACCTCGTTCGCGAAATGCCTCGCGATCGCCCGCGCGCGGAGCGGCTGGGACGCGAAGTTCCGCCGCCTCCCGTACGGCCGCGGGGTCGGCCTCGGCTGCGGCTTCTACATCTCCGGATCGAACAGCCCGATCCACTTCACGCCGAAGATGCCCCAGTCGACCGTCCACCTCAAGGTCGACATGGACGGCGGGATCGCCGTCCACTCGATGCAGGCCGACATCGGCCAGGGGTCGAACACCCTCCTCGCGATGATCGTCGCCGAGGTGCTCGGCGTCGACCTCGACCGGGTGCACGTGCAGCGGGTCGACTCGGACGTCAGCCCGATCGACCTCGGGTCGTACTCCAGCCGCGTCACGTTCATGATGGGGAACGCCGCCCGGGCCGCGGCGCTCGACCTCCAGGCCCAGATCGCCCGCGGGGCCGCGGCGCTGCTCGGCTGCCCGGTCGACGACGTCGAGGTCGGCCACGAGCAGTTCCGGGCGCGCGGA
The DNA here is from genome assembly GCA_035499145.1 of Thermoplasmata archaeon. GTDB lineage: Archaea > Thermoplasmatota > Thermoplasmata > Lutacidiplasmatales > UBA184 > Lutacidiplasma. The sequence goes on along the minus strand of DATJZK010000058.1, from coordinate 19,517 downwards.
CGGCCCGGCGCGTCCGTCCCGTTCCTCGACGCGCTCCACCGCGCGATGGAGGGAACGGGGGCGCTGACCGCCTCCGGCTCGTTCCAGACCCGGCCGGTCGGCGGGTCGTTCAAAGGGGCGCGCGCCGGCACGGCGCCCGCCTACTCGTTCGCGGCGTACGTCGCGGAGGCGAGCGTCGACGTCGACACCGGCGAGTACACCGTGGACAAGGTCTGGGCGGCGTTCGACTGCGGGCGGCCGCTCAATCGCCTCGCCGTCGAGGGGCAGATCGAGGGGTCGATCCACATGGGGCTCGGGCAGGTGATGGGCGAGTCGATGAACTATCGCGGCGCCCGACTGCTCAACCCGTCGCTCCTCGAGTACAAGATCCCCGCCCCGCGGCAGATGCCCGACGTCGAGGTGCTGCTCGTCGGCGACGACGACCCGGACGGTCCGTTCGGCGCGAAGGAGGCCGGCGAGGGGCCGCTCGTCGCCACGCTCCCGGCGGTCGCGAACGCCCTCTACGACGCGATCGGCTGCCGGTTCACCGAACTGCCGATCACGCCCGACCGGGTCGTCCGGGCGCTCGAGCGACGCCGCGACGAACGGCGACCGTGGAAGGGGGCGTAGCCCGATGCACCTGGACCCGTTCGAGCTGCACCGGCCGACGACGGTCGACGAGACGATCCGCCTCGCCCGCGAGCTCGCGGGCCGGTTCGACTACCTCGCCGGCGGGACCGACCTGCTCCCGAACTACAAGATGCACCTCAACCTGCGGCCGCACCTGATCGCGCTCGATCGGGTCGACGAGCTGCTCGCCCGCGCCCCGGACCGGTGGGGGGCGATGCTCCGGCTCGCCGACCTCGAGCGCGACCCGGCGGTCCGGGCCGCCTGGCCCGCGGCGGCGGACGCCATCGCCGAGGTCGCGACGCCGCTCGTCCGCGCGAGCGGCACGGTCGGCGGGAACCTCCTGGTCGAGACCCGCTGCTTCTTCTTCAACCAGAGCGAGTTCTGGCGCCAGAGCCTCGGCTACTGCCTGAAGGCGGACGGCGACCGCTGCCACGTCGTCCCGCAGACGACGCGCTGCTACGCGACGTTCTCGGGGGACCTCGCCCCCGCGCTGCTCGTTGCGGACGCGCGTGTCGAGGTCGCCGGGCCGAGCGGCCGGCGAACGATCCCGCTCGACCAGTTGTACGACGCCGCCGGGGACGGCATCCGCCGCCTCACCCTGGCGCCGGGCGAGCTGCTCGTGGCGGTCGAGCTCCCGGCCGCGGCCCGAGGCCGTCCGGGCCGGTACAAGAAGCTCCGCGTGCGGCCGGCGTTCGACTTCCCCGAGCTCGGGGTCGCCGTCTCCGCCCGGTGGGACGCGGGGCGCGTGGAGGCGCTCCGGCTCGCGGTCGGCGGGGTCGACCCGTACCCCCGCCGGTTCGACGAGCTGACGGACGCCCTCGTCGGCTCCGCCCTCTCGCCCGACCGCGTGCGCGCGCTCGGCGAGGAGGTCGCGAAGCGGGTGCGGCCGGTCCACAACACGTTCCTGCTCCCCGACTACCGCAAGAAGATGGTCGCCGTCTTCGTGCGGCGCGCGATCGAGGAAGCCCGGGCGGGGGTCGCCGCATGACGATGCGCGCCCGGTTCGCCCTCGTCCCGATCGACGCGCTCCGGGCCCACGAGGAGATCGACGAGAACGACCTGCCCGGGCTCGTCGAGGAGATCCGCCGCCGCGGCGAGCTCCACTACCCGATCTGGGTCGCCCGCGGCTCGCACGTGATCCTGAACGGCCACCACCGGGTCGCAGCGCTCCGGCGCCTCGGCGCGGTCCGTGCCCCGGCGTGGCTGATCGACTACCACAGCGAGGCGGTCCACGTCGATCGCTGGTCGCCCGGGCCGCCGATCTCGAAGGAGGAGGTCGAGCGCCGCGCGCGCGAAGGGCTGCTGTTCCCGCCGAAGACGACGAAGCACCAGCTCGATCGCGACCTCGGCGAGCGGTCGACCCCGCTCGACGCCCTGCTCGCGCCGGTGCCGCCGCCGCCCGACGGTCACCGGACGCCGGACGTCCGCCGCCGCCGGACGTCGGAACCGTCGTCGGCCCGGTAGGGGATCGGCAGCTCCCCGGTGGCGAACCGGCGGAGCGTCTCCTCGAGCAGCGCCACCTCGACCGGATGGAGCCGGGCCCGGAGGCTCTCGGGGGTGTCGGTCGGGCGGACCGCGATCCGCGCCTGGGCGATCGCCGGTCCGCGGTCGACGTCGGGCGTGAGCAGGTGGACGGTCGCGCCGGTCTCCGGTTCGCGGGCGTCGAGGACGGCCCGGTGGACCCGCGCGCCGTACATCCCCCGGCCGCCGTGCCGGGGGAGCAGGGACGGGTGGAGGTTGATCGCGCGGCCCGCCCAGCGGGCGGTCCAGTCGTCGGGGAGGATCGCGAGGAGCCCGGCGGTGACGACCAGCTCGGCACCGTGGGCCTCGAGCGCGCGCGTGAGCGACTCGGACCAGTCGCGGGGCGCGACCCCGCGGGCGGGGAGCACGGCGGTCGGGAGCCCCCGGCGTTCGGCCTTCTCGATCGCCCCGGTCCCCGGCCGGTCGGCGACGACGAGAACGATCCGGACCGGCAGCCGGCCGGACGCCGCCGCGTCCGCGAGCGCGTCGAGGGTCGTCCCTTCGCCGGAGACGAGGACGGCGATCGGCAGCGGCCGCGGCACGACGCGACGACCGGCGCCGCTTACAAGACGGTGGCGGCCGTCAGAGCATCACGCGGAGGCTCAGCTTCTCGGTGAGCTCCTTGTAGCGGTTGCGGATCGTCACCTCGGTGACGCCCGCCACCTCGGCGACCTCGCGCTGGGTCCGGCGCTCGCCGCTCTGCACGCTCGCGATGTAGATCGCCGCGGCGGCGACCCCGGTCGGGCCGCGGCCGCTCGTCAGCTCGCGCTCGGTGGCCAGCTTCAGGATCTCGTTCGCGCGCGACTGGATCTCGCCCTTCAGCTTGAGCTCGGAGCAGAACCGCTGGATGTAGTCCTGCGGGCGCGTCGGCATCAGCTTGAGGTGGAGCTCGCGCGTCATGAACCGGTACGTGCGGCCGATCTCCTTCCGCCCGATCCGGGACTTGGAGGCGATCTCGTCGAGCGTGCGCGGGACGTTGCACTGCCGGCAGCTGCCGTACAGCGACGCCGCGACGACCCCCTCGATCGACCGGCCGCGGATCAGGTTGCGATTGACCGCCTTGCGGTAGATCATCGCCGCGGTCTCGCGGACGTTGCGGGGGAGCGCCATCCCGGACGCGATGCGGTCGAGCTCGGCGAGCGCGAAGGCGAGGTTCCGCTCGGTGGCGTTCGAGACGCGGATCCGCCGCTGCCACTTGCGGAGCCGGTACAGCTGGGCGCGGTTGCGCGTCGGGATCGACTTGCCGTACGGATCGCGGTTCTTCCAGCCGATCTCCGTCGACAGGCCCTTGTCGTGGATCGTGAGCGTCGTCGGCGCCCCGGTGCGGGCGCGCTTCTCCCCCTGCTCGGCGTCGAACGCCCGCCAGTCCGGTCCCTGGTCGATCATCGACTCCTCCAGGACGAGGCCGCATTCGTCGCAGACGAGCTCCCCGCGCTCGTAGTCCCGGGTCAGGTGGGACGAACCGCAGCTCGTGCAGCGGGTCGCGACCGCGAGGTCCTCGGGCCGTCCCGCGGGCTTGGTTCCGTTCGCCGGCGCCTCGCCGTCCGCCATCGTTCGTCACTCCCGTACGATCTCGGCGCCGAGGATCGACGCCCCTTCCGTCGGCGTCGGCGGGCGGCGCGGCCGCACCGACAGGTACGGGCGCGCGACCGGACCGAAGACGCGGACGACCCGGCCCCGGACGACATGCCGCGCGTCGGCGACCGCGGTTCCCTCGGGAACGACGGCCGGGCCGGGCGAGCGCACCGTCAGAAGGCCGGTCGGGGTGAGCGCGACGACGGTCCCCACCGCCATCGATGCCGGTCGCGCAGACTCCCGCGCCAAGTGGTATAAACGATTTGCGATAGGTATTAAACTCTTACGGACGAGGTCTCGCACGACCCCGGCGGGTCGGCCCCGTCCCGTCCGACTCGGACGATTCGGCGTTCTCGGGCAGGTCGGGGGGGACGTACGGCACGTAGAACGAGAACGGCGGCGACGAGCGGATCGGCTCCTCCTCGGCGGCGTCGGCCTCGCGCGGCTCCTCGGGGGACGGCTCGGCCGCGCCCGCGTCGGCGGACTCTTCCGCAGCCTCCTCCGGAGACGCTTCCCCGACCGGGGGGGTCGGCTCGGGGATCGCCCGCCGCTTCTCCTGCGTGAGGCGGTCGACCTCCTGCCAGAGCTCCTCGATCTCCTCTTCGGGCGTCCCGTACCGTCGGTCCTCGCTGAGCGCGGCGCGGACCTGGGTCATCAGGCGGGCGGCGCTGTGCGCGTCGCGCGCGCTCGTCTTGATCCGCTGGAGCCGGCGGGCGAGGTTCCGGGCCTCGAGGAGGATCTCCTCCTCCTCCTTCGGCGAGATGCGCGCGACCGTCGGGGCGCGGGGGATCCGCGCGACGATCCGCCGGGTCTCGACCAGCCGCTGCGCCGCGCTCGGGAGGTTGTCGTCCTGCACCGCCTGGAGCAGCCGGGCGAACGACGTCGCGGCCGCCCCGACGTCCTCGCCCCGATCGCGGGCGCGCCGGATCGACGTGCCGAGCGCCTGGGCTTCCTGGATGCAGAACTTCGGGACCGCGTCGTTCAGCACGGCGAGGGCCAAGGAGGCGCTCGCGGCCGCCTTCTCGAGCGACCCGGCGCTGAGCGGGTCGGTCATCAGCCGCGCGCGCGGATTGCCGACGCGCGCGTCCAGGTGGGCGAGGTCGACCCCGAGCTCCTGCGAGATCGCGCGCAGCTCGTCGACCCGTCGGAGCAGTTCGCGCACCCAGCCCCAGTCGCGGCTGACCCGGGCGAGCAGTGCCTCGGCGCGCTTCACGACGAGGCTCGCCTTCTCCGAAGCCCCCGACTTCGTCGCCTCGTCGAACGTCGATCGGATCTGCGGCGTCGGGAACGGGAGCCCTTCCTGCTGGAGCTTCTGGCCCTGCTCCTCGACGGCCTCGAGGCGCTTGCGGAGATCGCCGTAGGCGTCGGGGGCGTCCGCCATCTAGTGCCGCGCCTCCTCGCGCGACAGCGCGCGCATCAGCTCGGTGAGCGTGCGGTCGGCGTCGGAGAGCCGTCCGGCCCGCAGTTGATCGGTCGCCTCGCGGATCTGGGCCGCCGCCTCGAGCGCGATCGCGCTCTCGGGGGGGAGCGTGCGGACCCGGCCGGCGAGGCTCCGGGCCTTCTTCAGGAGGGTTGCGAGGGTCTCGTCATCCGAGGGGACCGGGGTGGGAGGCTTCGCTCGGGCGGGCGGCGCCGCCGCGGGCGCGGGGTGCTCGACCTCCTGGATCGCCCGACGCAGGTCCCGCAGGCTCTGCGTCGCCTCGACCAGCCGTCCCTTCGCCAGGTGCCCCGTCGCCTCGTCGTGGAGGCGCTGCGCGGGCGCGGCGCCGTCCGAGTCGGCGGCGATCCGCGCGAGCGTGAGCCCGTGACGGCCGAGCTCCTCTTCCAGCGCCGACGGCACCGCCTCGTGCAACAGCATCAACACCCGGGCTGCGTCCTGGGAGAGCGCGTCCAGCTGCTCCTCCCGGACCGGCTCGGCGGAAAGCTTCTGCCGTAGCTCCGCGATCTGGGCCGGGATCTCCCCGAGCGGTACCCCCAGATCCTCCGCCTCGGCCCGCAAGGTCTCGACCTGGGCGAGCAGCCCCTGGATCCCCTTCCAGTCGGCTTCGAACTTGCTGAGCCGGGCCTCGACCTCGACCAGTCGGCGAACGCTCTCCGCCGCCTCCTCGACCCCGTCAGTGCCTACTGAATCGGCCGGCGGCAGATCGAGGGCGAGGCGGACCCCCGTCCTCTCGAGCGCCTTGCGCCGATCGTCGGCCGCTTCCCACCGACGACGGATCGCGTCGCGCGACTGCCGATCGAGCCGGCTCTGCGCGCCCCGGAGGATCTCGAGCGCTTCGCCCACGCGGCCGCTGGCTTCGCTGAGCGCCGCCTCGCACATCTCGCTCGTGACATCGGGGCAGTCCCGGCCCAGCGGCCGGAGCCGCTCGGTGCGCTCGCGCAGCCCTCGGCCGAACGTGGCGGTGAGCTCCGCCTCCGGCGCCGGGGCCGGTCGGGGTCTCGCCGGGGTGGCGGTCGCCGGTGCGCGCGCGGACCCCGACCCGGGGTCGGCCGGCGCGGCCCGGGCGGCCCGGAGTCCCTCGATCGCGAGCGCCGTCGGGAACCCGCAGACGTCGCAGTGCTCCGAGGTGCCCGGGATCGGCTGTTCGCAGATGGGGCAGCTGGAAACCACCAAGGTCCCCCTCGGTACTCCGGCGACGATGCCGTTCTCCTTAATGCCTTAGGTCGCGCGGAGGGATATACGGCCCGCCCGGCGCTCGAGGTCAGCCGCCCGAGAACGTCGGGACGATGACGAGCGACATCGGCCGGTCGACCGGCAGATCGAGCGGTATGGGCACCCCGTCGAGCAGGACCGCGCACCCTTCCGGAGAACCGGCGACCGCCCGGATCGCGTCGCGGACGAGCGTCCCCCGCGCCACCCGGACCGAGGAGCGCTGCGAGCGTCCTGCGCGGGCGACTTCGAGGTCGAGCGGGATCCCGTCGGGGGAGGCGCTGAGGGGGAGAATCTCCGGCGGTCGGCTCCGCGGCCGTCCGCCCTTTGAACTCCCGCGATGCATACGCATCACCAGATCTCGAATCTGGCGCCTTGGCCGAGCTAGGCTACCTCAGCACCCGAGTCCGCGGAGGCGTGCGCCTATTTGGCGGTTCGCCGACCGGCCCTCCAACACCCCGCGGTCGTACGCGCCCAGCGATCGGGCGAACGGAAGCCGGTGGTCGGAGCGGGTCCGGCCCTCCGGCGTGAGGGCGTAGCCACAGAAGCCCCGGGGTGTCGAGGCCGTGGGTCACGTCGACGGCCGGGGCGGGAGGAACGCCGCGGGGCCGAGCGCCTCCCGCAGGCGGGCGATCGCCTCGACGGGGAGCGGATCGACCTTGCCCCGCTCCGCGAGACGGAGGCTGACCTGGTCGCCGAGGGCGACCCCGCGGAGCATCGCCTCGAGCCGGTCCTCGGAGTCGAGCGTCACTCGGACGGCGGCGACTCCCCGGCCGCGCAGCGTCCGCTCGAACTCGCCGATGAGCCGGTGGACCGAGGCCTCGCCGCCCGGGCGGTCGAACAGGACCGCCGCCCGCCGGCGGGCGTTCGCCTTCGATAGGGCGCTCCACGCGACGACCGCGTTGTGGAACGCCTCGGGGAACTCGTCGAACTGCGCGATCCGCTTCGCGTTCTCTTCGATCTGGGTCTTCCACCGTCGGGCGAGCGCGCCGAACCCGCGCGGGGCGAAGATCGATGGGATCCGGTCGCCGATCCCGGCGGCGAGGCGGGCCGCCGGACCGTCCGCCCGGGCGTACCGCCCGATCTCGGGTCGCAGCCGCTCGGCGATCGCGGCGACACGGCCCTCGTTCGATTCGGGGAACGTCGGGTCGAGCAGGCCGAGGAGGCCGCCGAACAGGTAGCCGACCGCGCCGCGGGCCGGCAGTCCGGGCGGGAGCCGTACGACCGGCACGTCGTCCTCCTCGGCGCGTTCCGCGAGCGGGCCGCCCGAGGTCACCACGACGCGGCTCGCGCCCGCGCGTTCCGCCGCGGCGTAGGCGCGGAGGGTTTCCCACGTCTCGCCGGAGTAGCTCACCAGGATCGCTCGGGAGTTCTCCCCGAGGGGGCGGGGGAGCTCCGCTCCGCGGACGACGCTGAGAGGGATCCGGGTCTCGCTCTCGGCCAGGTCGCGCGCGAGGTCGGCGGCGATGGCGCTGCCTCCCATCCCGATGGCGTAGACGGTCGTCGGCGGGCGTCCGTTCGGGAGCTCGACCTCGCGTCCGCGCTGGAAACCGGAAAGGAGGGCGTTCGGGAGGTCCGCGGCGATGGCGCGCATCGTCGCCGCCCCCGGTCGTCGCTCCCCCCGCATCGGGCGCTCGGGCCGCGTCCGCGAAGATATCCCTTGCGGGGGCGGGGCCGCTCGCGAGGAAAGTAGATGAATCTCGGGTCGCCATCGCGTCGCGTACACGAGGAGTGGGAACTCTCCGGTGGGGGTGTCGCAGCGTGAGTAAACCGGAAGCACCGACCCCGCCGCCCGGCGGACGGGTGTCGACCGGCAACCCCGGGGTCGACGCGATGCTGGACGGCGGCCTCGTGCCCCATCGGCCATACCTGATCGTCGGACCGTCCGGGACCGGAAAGACGACGCTCGCCCTCCAGTTCCTCTGCGAGGGCGTCCGGCGCGGCGAGCGCGTCCTGTTCGTCACGATCGAGGAGCCGCCGAACGAGGTCCGGCTGAACCACCGGTCGCTCGCCCCCGACCTCGACCGGGTCGAGGTGTTCGACGCGATCCCGGACGTGATGCGCTACGAGCGGGCGCCGTTCAAGGACATCGCGTCGGTCCGCGAGATCTCCCCGTTCAGCAAGATCGCGCCGGAGATCCGGAAGAGCCCCGAGCTGTCGAGCGTCGAGGTGACGATCACCGCGCTCGAGCAGATGCTCCGGTCCGAGGTGATCCGGCGGAACTACTCGCGGATCGCGGTCGACTCGCTGACGGCGCTCCAGTACTTCTGCATGAAGGGGTTCGACCCGATCGGCGGCGCCCAGACGTTCCTGCGGTTCCTCTCCGACCTGCGCACGACGACCGTCCTCACGGTCGAGTCGCCGCTCGAGGACGTCGAGACCGCCGAGCGGATGCTCGCCCGGGGCGAGATCCGGCTGTTCCGGTGGGAGCTCGACGGCGTCACCGTCCGCGCGATCGGCGTCGAGAAGTTCCGCGGAAGCTCGCACGACGTGCGTCTCCACCCGTACCGCATCGGGCGCGGAGGGCTCGACGTCAACCTCGCGGTCACCATCTCCCGCGACACCCGACAGATCGTCGAGCCGCACCCGACCGTCGCGGCGCCGGTCCCCGTCGCCCCGGCGGTCGTCGTCCGTTCGGTCCTCGAGCCGGTCTCCGACGAGGTCCGGGACCTCGTCGCGATCGGGGTCGACGTCGGCTCCGTGCGCAGCGTGGTCGAGACCGCCCTCGCCGCCGTCCGCGGCGGCCGCTCCGACGAGGCGGCGGCGCAGATCGCCCGGCTCGCGTCGATCACGAGCGGGCTCGCGGGGAGCGTCGCCGCCGACCCGGGCGCCGCCGGAGGGCCGGCGTCCCCCCGGTCGGACGCGATCCGACGCATCGTGCAGCGGGCCGATACGATCCGGATCGGCGTGCCGCCGACGGTGCTCCCCGACCCGGCCGAGCTCGAGCATCAGCTCGGCCAGGTCCTCGCTCAGATCCCCGAGCCGGCGCGGCCGACCGCGTCCGACTCCCCGCGCCCCCCGCCGGAGGAACACCGGCCCGCCGAGCGCGTGGGACCTTCCCCGCCGCTTGTCCCTCCGGCGTCGGTCGCACCCCCGGTCCCCGCTCCTTCGGCCGCCGAACCGACGCCCGGTCCGGCTCCCGTCCCCGCGGCTCTCCCCCCGACTCCGACCGAGGCGGCGGAGCGACCGGCGCCGGCGCGCGCCCCGCAGCCAAACCCGGAGCCACCGCCGCTCCCGCTACGTTCCCCGGCCCCCGCGCCGGTGCGGGCGACCGGACCGGTGCTGACGAGCCCCCCGGCCTCCAAGCCGGCCGCACCCGCCGTCCCCGCCTCGCCGATGCCGCCCGCAGAGCCGGCGCCGCCTCCGCTGCCGGTCATCGCACCGATCGCCCCGCCGACCCCGACGCCGCCGCCCCCGTCCGCTCCCTCGCCGGAACTCCCGACCGCCGCTCCCAAGCGGCGCCGGCGTAGCGCCGCGCCGAGAAAGAAGGCGGCCGAGCCGAGCGCCGAACCCGAGCCCGCGACCGGTACCCCGACGCCGGCCGAGGCCGCGCCCAAGCCGAAGCGTCGGGCGGTGCGGAAGCGCAAGGCGCCCCCGGTCGTCGCGGCGACCGCCGAACCCCTGCCGAGGACCGAGGCCGAGGCCCCGCCGTCGGGCCCGCCGTCCGGAGGCGAATGAGCGGCGACACCCACTCGCTCGACCACCGCGTCCCGACCGGGATCCCGGGCCTCGACCGGATGCTCGGCGGAGGACTGATCGAGGGCCGGCCGTACCTCGTGACCGGCGGCTCGGGGAGCGGGAAGTCGCTGCTCGGTCTCACGTTCCTCCTGGAAGGGCTCCGGCGGGGCGAGGAAGTGCTCCTCGTCGCGGTCGACGAGCCCCCGTCCGAGATCCTGGAGAACGTCGTGGCCTTCGGCTGGGACCTGGCGCAGGTGAAGACGCTCGACGCCAACCCCGGCACGCGCGCGTTCCGGCGGATGGCGGCCGTCCAGGAGATCCGCGCGATGAACGACCTCAAGTCGATGCGGGACCTCTCGCAGGACGGCAAGCGGGCCGCGGACGCGGAGGAGATCGCGGTCCAGGGGATCCAGCTGAAGCTCCGGCAGCAGATGGCCGGCGCGCCGTTCAAGCGCGTCCTCGTCGACTCGATGACGTCGATCCGGCGGTTCGCGATCAAGTCGTCGACCGACCCGCAGGCGGAGCGGACGGAGATCCAGTCGCTCCTCCGGTTCCTCTCCGAGGCCGGCGTGACGACGCTGATCACGACGACGCCGCCCGACCCGGGCGTGCTGACCCCGGAGGAGATCCTGACGCGGGGCGAGATCCTCCTCACGCGGAAGTGGATCGGCGACCGCTCCGTCCGCCAGATCAAGATCGTCCGGATGCGCGGCTACGCCCACGACCCGGAGCGTCGCCCGTTCACGATCACGCCGCAGGGGATCGTCGTCGGGTAGACGGCCGCCGCCCTGCCGGCCGCGGCTACGGCGCCCACCGGGCGAGCCGGGGCCGGAGCGCCTCGGCCGCCCGCCGCAGGTTCGGCGCGGCGTAGACGCTGACCGCCCACTCCGCCGGCGGCCGCACGGCGAGCAGCCGCCACGGACCCTCGCGGCGGAACGGGCGCGTCACGACGTCGTCGACGACGAGCCCGATCTTCCGCCAGTCCTCGGCCGGTCGGCCGCGGGGCTCGAGCCCCCCGAGGTCGAGGAGGACCGACCCCGGGGGGGCCCGGAGGCGCGCGGCGAGCTCGTCCTCCAGCGCCCGGCGCTCCGTCGGCCGGTGGAGGAGGCGTCGCCAGCCGCCCCGCGCGGCCGGCGGGATCGAGCGCCAGCCGAAGACGCGCTTGTACAGGCGCCGGGCGAGCAGCCCGTCCGCGAGCTCCGCGCTGATGCCCCCGGCGTCGCGGAGCCGCACGAGGAGCTCGCCGTCGGTCAGGGCGAACAGTCGGCCGGCATCCCCGGGGTACCCGGGGAGCCGCTCGACGGCGGCCTGGGCCATCGACTCGGCGGCGCGGACGGTCTTGTGGTAGTAGACCGTGGAGTACATCAGCGCCCGACCGACCAGGAACCCTTCGACCGCCCCGCGCCCCTTCTCGGCGAAGGCGAGGTGCTCGCCCCGGGCGCGGAGCGTATCGAGGAGGCGGACCGCGTCGACCGCCCCGTGGGCGACGCCGGTGTAGTGCGCGTCCCGCTGCATGTAGTCGATCCGATCGGCGTCGATCGCGCCGTGCAGGATCTCCCCGGGGAGCGGCGGCACGCGCCGCCCCGGGCCGGGATCGATCAGGTCGGCGACGGCGGGCGGGGCGAGGCCGTGGGCGCGGAGCGCCTCGGCGACGGCCCCGGTCGCCGGGGCCCCGGTCGGCTCCCGCCCCTCGATCCGGGCACGCGACAGCTGCTCGTGGTCGATCCCGAGCACTTCGTGCAGCGGGCCGTCCAGCGTGTGGGAGAACGGCGGATGGCCGAGGTCGTGCAGCAGCGCGGCCGCCTCGACCTGTCGGCGGGTCGCGTCGGGCAGCCCGAGCCGCTCGGCCATCTGGCCGGCGACCCAGTAGGTGCCGAGGGAGTGCTCGAGCCGGGTATGGTTCGCTCCCGGAAAGACGAGGTGGGCGAAGCCGGTCTGCCGGATCCCCCAGAGCCGCTGGAACTCGGGGGTGCCGAGCAGCGCGACCGCGGCCGGCGGGAGCGAGATCGGACCGTGGACGGGGTCGAAGATCGATTTCCCGGCTCCCGACCGAGCCCGGGCCCGCGCCACGGCCGCGCCGAGCCCCGCGTCGCTTATAGGGCTCCCCGGTCGCCGGAAAGGTGCCGCGTCCGGCCGAACGTATTTATCGCGTCGGCTCGGTCGAACGTCCGCCGTGTCGTCCAGCGCTCGCGGATCGGCGCCGTCGCCCGCCCGGGAGATCCGGGAGCGGTACCGGGCCGCGGAGTCGGCGGAGTCGGCGTCCGACCGGGCGAAGTACGTCGAGGCGCTCAAGGAGTTCCTCGCGACCGCCGAGCGGAACGCCGACCAGCTGACCGGCGAAGCGTCGGAGGTCGCCCCGCTGCTCGACGAGGCGGCGATGTCGTTCTACCGCGCGTCGTTGCCGGACCTCGCCCGGCGGGCGGTCGACCTCGGCCTCAAGCTGAGCCCGGCGCACCCGTCGCTCCTCCACCACAAGGCGCTCGTTCTGCTCGCCCTCAACCAGGACCTCCCGACCGCGGTGAAGCTGGTCGACCAGGCGCTCGCCGCCTCCCCCCACGACAAGGGGATGTGGGCGACGCGCGGCGACGCGCTCCGGCTCCTCGGCCAGAACGTCGAGGCGGCCCGGGCGTACCTGAAGGCGCAGCGGCTCGACGCCTCGTCGACCCAGTTCGTCGACCGGGCCCTCCAGCTCGCCCCGGGCGACCCCGAGGTCCTGCGGGCGAAGGTCGAGCTCGCCCGCGCCGGCGGCGGGGACCTGGAGGCGCTCCAGGCGTGCGAATCGCTCCTCAAGGAGCACCCCGATGACCTCGAGCTCCTCCGCTCGCAGGCGGCCCTGCTCGCCGCCGTCGGCCGACCGAAGGACGCCCTCGCCCCGTTGCTCCGGGTCCGGGAGGCACGCCCGGACGACCTCGCGCTCGCGCTCCTGCACGCCCAGGTGCTCGCCCGGCTCGGTCGCGCGGGCGAGGCGATGCCGATCGCCACCGCGATCGTGGAAGCGAAGGAAGCACCCGAAGCGACGGTCCTGGAGCAGGTCGCCGAACTGGCCGGCGCCGACCGCCCCGAGCTCGCCCTCACCGCCCGGGAGCGGCTGCGCGCGGTCGACCCGAGGAACGTCCACAACCTCCAGGAGCTGCGCGCGCTCGCGGCCCGCTCCCATCGGCCGGATATCGCCCTGGACGCCGGTCGGGCGATCCTCCTCGCCTCGCCGGAGAACCTCGAGGCGATGCGCGCGGTCGCCGAGCTCGAGGTCGAAGCCGGGCACACGGACGAGGCCCTGGAGGCGTACCGGCAGATCGCGAAGGCGCACCCCCGCGCGACCCACGAGCTCAGCAAGGCGCTCGAGTTCGCGTGCTCGGCGTCCCGGCCGGACGCCGTGCGGGAGTTCGCGCGCGCGATCCTGGCCGTCGAGCCGACCGACCTCCGGGCGCAGCTCGAGCTCGCCCGCGCCCTGGCCGCGGCGAAGGAAGTGGACGAGGCGAGCCGGGCGTACGACGCGCTGATCGCCGCGCACCCCGGGGACGTCGCGTACCTCCTCGAGAAGAAGGAGCTGCTCGCCGCCGCCGGGAAGGCGGCCGACCTCCTGCCGATCCTGGACGAGCTGTTCCGCCTCGACCCGACCCGGACCGAGATCTCGGTCGACCGCGGCAACCTCTACCTCCAGGCGGCGTACGAGCTCGCCGAAGGGTCGGCGGACCGCGACCGCGCGGCCCGCGCCGCCCTCGGGTCGTACGAGCACGCCTCGACCGACCCGGCGGCGGTCGACGTGAGCCTCCTCGGCATCGCGCGCGCCTCCCGCCTGATCGACGACCGGGACCGCGCGCTCGCCGCCTACACGGAGTTCCTCGGCCGGCCGGAGAACGCCCAGCGGGAGGACGTCCGACGGGAGTTCGCCCACGCCCTGCGCGAGAGCGGCCGATACGTCGAGGCCCGGGCCGAGTACGAGCGGGCGATCCGGGCCGGCCAGGAGGAGCCGGAGCTCCTGTGGGGCGCGGTCGAGGTCTACGCCCACCTCGGCCAGGACGCCCCCGCGCTCCGCCTCCTCGACCTCCTGCTCGCGCGCGAGCCGGGCAATCCGATGTTCCTGCGGAAGAAGGGGCAGGTGCTCCTCCGCGCCGGCCGCCGGGACGAGGCGCTTCGGGTCCTCCAGGAGGCGGTCGGGGCGGCGAAGGGCGATCCGCACGCCTACTTCGAGGTCGCCGAGGCGCTGCGCGTCCAGGGGTCGTATCCCGACGCCATCGCCTACTACCGACGCGGGCTCGAGGTCGAGCCGGCGAACCGCCACGGTCGACTGGCGCTCGCGGAGACCCTGCTCCTCGCCGGCCAGTATCCCGAGGCGATCGGCCTCGTCGACCCGCTCCTCAAGGAGGACCCGAACGACCTCGCCGCCTGGAAGGCGCGGGCCGACGCCTGGCGCGCGATCGGCCGGCCGGGAGAGATCCTCTACTCGCTCCAGGCGATCCTCCTGCTCGAACCGGACGACGGGGCGGCGCTGCTCGAGGTCTACCGCCTCCGGCGGGACGCGGGGGAGACGCGCGAGGCGTTCGACGCCCTGACGCGGCTCGTCCGGTCGAACGCGCCGGAGGGCCAGGACCCGACGCTGCAGCTGGAGCGCGGCGACCTCGCCGCCGGCCTCGGCCTCCCCGACGAGGCGAACGCCGCCTACGAGCGCGCCGCCACGATGGACCCGGCGTACCGCCTCGAGATCTCGATCCGCCGCGCTCGGCTACGGCTCGCCGCGGGCCGGCCGGACCTCGCCCTCGAGGTGCTGGACGACGGCCTCAAGTCGGTCCCCGGGGGCGGCGCGCCGAGCGTCGGCGCCCTCCTGCTCCGGGCCGAGGTGCTGAGCGCGCTCGAGCGCCCGGCCGAGGCCCGCACCGCCTACGAGGAGGTCCGGCGGCGCGAGCCGCGCTCCCCCGTCGCGCTCGCGGGGATCGGCCAATCGATGATCGCCGAGGGGAAGCACGCCGAGGCGGCGGAGTTCCTCCGCACGGCGATCCCGCAGCTCCCGCCGCAGGAGGCGCTGTTCCTCGAGCTCGCCGAGGCGGAGAGCGGGGTCGGCCACCTCGACGTCGCGGCCGAGGCGATGCGCCAGGCGGTCGACGTGCTGCCGAAGAGTGTCGCCCTCTGGACCCGCCTCGCCGAGATCGCGATCGCGCGGAAGGCGTGGAGCGACGCGGCGAACGCCTTCGCGCACGCCCTCGCCCTGGCGCCGGCGTCGGTCGACCTCCTGATGCGGGCCGGGTTCGTCGCGGGTCAGCTCGGCCACCCGAACGAGGCCCTCGCGCTGTACCTCCGGGCGACCGAGGCGGACCCGACCAACAAGCAGACGTGGACGAGCCACGGGCTCGCGCTGATCGCGGCGGGCCGCGCCGCGGAGGCCCAGGGCAGCTTCGACCGGGCGCTGTCGCTCGACTCCGACTTCGGGCCGGCGAAGGACGGGAAGAAGCTCGCCGTCCAGCAGACCCGGGACGGCGAGGTCCAGCGGTTCGGGCGCGAGGCGCTCCTCCTCGAGGCGAAGCTCCATCGCCCCGTGACGAAGAACGACCTGTTCGTCACCCTCCACGTCCCGTTCGAGTTCCTCGACCCGGTCCTCGGGGCGATCTCCCAGTCGCCGAAGATCGACCTCGCCCGGCTCGACGCGGCCGAGGTCCGCGACCTGGAGAACGCCTCCTACCAGCTCGTGACCGCCGCCCTCGACCGGCGGCCGCCGGGGATCGAGCGGCGCGGGTTCACCCTCGCGGACGTCGCGGCGCTCGCGCCGCCGTCGTACTCGCTCGTGCAGACCCAGCGTCTGTTCGGCTACCTCCGCGCGGTCCTGGAGGCCGACCTGCGGCCGGAGAACCTGTCGCTCGCTCCGGACGTCGAGGAGCTCGCACGCCGGGCGCTGTCGATGCCCCCCGAGCAGCGGACGCTGTTCCAGATCGTGCGGACGCTGCGGGTCGGGGTCTACAAGGCGCGCCTGATCAAGGTCGTGGAGGAAGCGGGCTCGGCGGTCCACGCGCCGCTGCCGTCGCTCGATCTCGGGGCGTTCTCTCCGGAGTTCCGGACCCCGCCCCCGGACGGCCCGGTCCCCCCGGCGGCGCCCGCCGCGTCGGCGACCGCGGTCCCCCATCCGGCCAAGACCGCGCCGGCCGACCGGGAGCCGGCGTCGCCGCGATCCGGCCACGACGCCCCGGCGCATGCGACCGGACACGGCCACGCCCCCCCACCGGCGGCGGGAGCCCGGTGCGTCGGCTGCGGCGGGGTCGCCTCGGTCGTGCACGTCTGCGGGGCGGCGCTGTGCCACACCTGTGTCGGGCAGTTCCCCAGTTGCCCGAAGTGCGGACAGCCGGTGCCGCCCGAGTCGCATCGACCGATCCACCCGCCGTCCGGCGAGCCGCACCACGGGAAACCGGCGGCGACCTCGGCCCCGGCTCCCGCCGGTCACAAGCCTCGACCGACGCCGGGCCCGGCGGTGAAGGGGGCCGCGAACGAGCCGACGGCGCGGGCCGAGGCGAAGACCGACGCGAAGGCGGAGACGAGGGCCGACCGGCCCCCGCGACCGACGCCGGAGAAGACGCGGTCCGCCGCGCCCCCGTCGCCGGGGAAGCCCGGGGCGTCCCCCCCGCCCGCGGCGAAGGGCGACGACGACGAGGACGACGGGGCGGAGGAGGAGGCGGCGGCCCCGGCCCCCCCGCGGCCTCGCCGAGAGAAGGTCGACGACGAACCTCGCCTCTAAGCAGATTCTAATACTTCCGCCCCCTCGTTCTGTCGGTAGAAACGATGACGACCGGAGCTCCGGCCCTTCAGCCCGTGCGCGACCGTTGGAGCGGACTGCTCCTCAGCGTGCTGTTCGTCGCCGCCGCGGTGATCCTGTTCGCCCTGATCTACCTCGGGCTGCCCCAGAACCAGCACTACGGGGCGCTGCTCCTGATCGGGGTGCTCGCGCTGTTCCTCTCGCTCGGATGCTACCTCGCGGAGTCGTTCTCCCGCGAGCCGACCGCCCAGCGGTCGCTCGCCTGGGGGTTCTTCGGGCTCGGGTTCGCGGTCCTGTTCCTCTCGATCGGGCTCGGCCCGTACTACGGGCTCCTCTCGACGACGTACATGCTGTTCGGCCTGCTCCTCACGATCATCGCCCTGATCGTCGCCGTCGCGATGATCGCCTGGCGGGGCCGCGCCCTCCGCGCCACCGCGAACCGCGAGGTCCCTCGGACGGCGTGGCGGAACGAGCCCACGCCGAACGCCTTCTCCTACGCGGCGGCGAACTCGCCGAGCGTTCCGCAGGCGGCCCCCCCGCCGCCCGGGCAGCAGCCGCCGACGGGGCGGTGATCGTCGATGACGGCGACCCCCCCGCCCGGGGCCTCGGCACCGACCCCTCCGTCCGCTCCGGCCCCCCCGACGGCGTGCCCGAAGTGCGGCACTGCCGCACCGCCGGGCGCGCGGTTCTGCAACGTCTGCGGCTCCTCGCTGTTCGTCCAGGGCGGCAGCTCGACCGGCACCGCGGCGCCCGCGGGCGCGCCGCCGGTCGACATCCGCCAGAAGGTCGAGGGCGACCGCGGGGCGTTGAAGCGGCTCCAGCTGCTGATCCCCGGCTACCGGGGCTACCGGGAGGGCGAGGACCTCCGGGCCGCCGACAGCCTCCTCCGCCGGCAGGTCGCGGACAAGGTCCACATCGCCCGCACGACGATCGAGAACTCCCGGGCCGCGCTCACGAACGGCGGCCAGTTCCAGACCCTCAACGACCTCGCGCCGCTGATCGCGGACCTGATGCGGCTCGAGGGAGAGATCCGGCACGCGGAGCAGGGATACACGGGGATCTCGCCCGCCGTCCGCGCGAACCCGCAGCAGCTCGACCGGCTGTACGAGTACGACTACGGCTTCGCCACGGCCGCCGACCAGCTGAACCAGACGATCGCCCCGCTGCCGTCGCTCGCCGCCTCGGCGGCCGGCTCGGGAGCCGGCGCGCTCGCGACGCTCGTCGCGACCGCGCGGGGACAGATCGGCCAGCTCGACACCGCCTTCAAGGCCCGGCTCCAGGCGGTCGAGGGGGTCCGGGTCTCGTAGTACGTCGCGCGGCAGCGGTCGGTAGGTAGATAGTCAGGTACGGAGGAAGGTAGGCAACCATGGTCACGAACAACCCGATCCCGGCGAAGGGCGGCAGCCTGATCGGCGCGACGACGATCAACTGGGAGGACGCGTACAAAGGCCTCAACGTGATGTGGCGCGTGCCGCGCAACATCCGCTGGAACGACAACGTCGTCGTCCGGGAGGACGAGACCGCCGTCTTCTACCGCGACGGAAAGGTCCTCGCCTACCTCGACCGGCCCGATCGGTACGCGCTCACGAGCCTCAACGCCCCGATCCTCGGCAACCTCGTCCAGGCGCTGTCGGGCGTGCGCCAGGAGGCCGAGGTCTACTACCTCCAGCGGCGCATCTTCGACGGGAAGTTCGGCAGCCAGGAGCCGTACGTCTTCCGGGATCCGGATTTCGGGCTCGTCCAGCTGCGGGTGTTCGGCTCGTACCGCTGGAAGGTCGGGGCGCCGGACAATTTCATCAACCAGTTCGTCGGCACCTTCGGCGCCGCCACGACGGCGGACGTCGAGTCCCGGCTCCGGGACCAGATGGTCCTGCTCGTCTACAACAGCCTCGGGAAGCTGAAGGACCAGGGGATGAAGGTCACCGACCTCGCCGCCCAGCTGTCGACGATCGAGCAGGCCGTGCTCGGCTTCGCGCCGCAGCACTTCGGCCCGCTCGGGGTCGACATCAACCAGGTCCAGGGGCTGTCGATCAACCTCCCGGACGAGGTCCAGAAGGCGGTCGACCTCCGGTCGACGATGGGCGTGCTGGGCGTCAACTACATGCAGTACCAGGCCGGGCAGGCGATGACGACCGCCGCCGCGAACCCGTCCGGCGGCGCCGGCGCGCTCGCGAGCGCGGGCGTCGGGCTCGGCGCCGGGCTCGGCGTCGGCTACGGGATGGCCGGTCAGATGCAGGGGGTCTACAGCCAGGGTCCGTCCCAGCCGTGCCCCAAGTGCAACGCGATGGTGCCGGCCGGCAACCGGTTCTGCCCCTCGTGCGGCGCGCCGATGAGCGCCGGCGGCGGAGGCGGTCCCCCGTGCCCGAAGTGCGGGCAGGCGACCCCGGCGGGCGTCAAGTTCTGCCCGGCGTGCGGCGCCTCCCTCGCGGTCGCGCCGCCGCGGCCGTGCCCGAAGTGCAACGCGAGCGTCCCGGGCGGCATGAAGTTCTGCCCGAACTGCGGCAATGCGATGGGAAGCTGATCGGGCCCCGCGGGAGGGGAGGCGACCGTGATCTACTGCACGAAGTGCGGCACGCAGCTGCCCGACGACGCCCGGTTCTGCGCGAAGTGCGGCACGGCGACGGCCGCCGGGGGCGCCGGAGGCGCCGCCGCGGCGCCGGCCGCGGCCCCGCGGCAGGGCGCACCCACGCTCGCGCCGGCCGGCGTCCAGGAGCTGAAGTGCCCCACCTGCGGCGCGCCGATCAAGCC
>DATJZK010000057.1:0-17917 GCA_035499145.1 Thermoplasmata archaeon | reverse complement strand
GCGGTCGGCCGAGCCGAGCGCGCTCCTGGCTCGCCTCGCCGGCCGATGGTTCGGCCAGCTCCGCTGGCTCGGCTCGTATTCGGTTGACGGCGACGAGCTTCTCGTCTGGGCCCGCCGCGACGGGGCCGGGACGGTCGCGCTGCGCGCCCGCGGCACGACGCTGCGGGTGCTCTCGCACGACCGGCGCGGCCGCGATGACCCGTCGGAGGTCGAGGAGGCGGCGTACGAGCTGCTGGCCCATGCGGTCGCTGCCCTGCGAAGCCCGCTGCGTCCGCCGGCGGGGGCGGTGGCCGAGTTCGGATGGGACGGAGCGGTCGACCCGCGAGGGGCCTGCGAGAACTAGCGGCCCCGGGTCCTCAAAGGGACGCCCCGCAGAACGGGCACCGCGGCTCGCCTTCGTTCCCGAGCGTTCCGCAGTACCGGCAGCGGACCTTGATCACCTGACGCTCGATCAGGTGGGTGGCCACGGCCAGCCCACCGGTGACGGCCGGTAGGTCCCGACGGGCCAGGGCGATCGCGTTCGCCCACTCCTCCGGTTCGAGGACGTCAAAGGCCGGCCGGTCGTGGAGGACGTCGACGACCAGCCGGTCGCCCCGCAGGCGCCCGTGCCGGATCGAGACGTTCCTGATCTCGCCGAGCGGCACGTCGAGGACGAGGCGGGACTCCCGCCCTCCGATCAGGTCCTGGACGAGCCCGCGGGAGACGGGCAGCTCGAACAGGAGCCGCCGGTTGGTGAGATACATCACGCCGGGGCCGCGGTGCGGCGCGTTCCCCGGGCCCGACTCGAGCACGGCGTAGGCGCTCCGCAGGGTGCTCTCGCCGGGAAGGAGCAGCATCGAAGGGAGCGACCGGCCCCGGCCTCAAAACAGGTCGGCTCGAGCCGCGAGGTTCACCAGCCGACCGGCGCGCCCCGATTCTGCTCGTCCAGCCACCGGCGCAGGGGGGCGAAGTACTCGAGGAGCGCCGTCGCGTCCATCCGCCGCTCCCCGGTCAGCGACTCGAGCGCGTCCGGCCACTCGTGGCTCTGGCCCATCTCGAGCGTCGCCCGGAGCCGGCGCCCGGCCTCCTTCGAGCCGTAGATCGACGCGCGGTGGAGCGGCTCGGTCGCCCCCGCCGCGCGCACGAGCGCCCGGTGGAACTGGAACTGGAGGATGTGGGCGAGGAAGTAGCGCATGTACGGCACGTTCGCCGGCACGTGGAACTTCGCCCCGGGGTCGAACTCTTCCGGGCCGCGGGCTGCGGGTGGATCGATCCCTTGGTACCGACGGCGGACCTCCCACCAGGTCGGGTTGTAGTCCCGCGGGCCGATGGCCCCGGAGAAGACGTCCCACCGCCACCGGTCGACGGCGAGCCCGAACGGAAGGAAGGCGACCTTCTCGATCGCCTTGAGCAGCAGGAGCCCCAGGTCCCCTTCGGCCGGCGGGGCTTCCTTCAGGAGGCCGATCCGGACCAGGTACTCGGGGGTGACCGAGAGCCCGACCGTGTCGCCGATCGCCTCGTGGAACCCGTCGTGCGCGCTGTCGCGGAACAGGAACGGCTGGCGGCCGTAGGCGCGCTGGTAGTAGTTGTGGCCGAGCTCGTGGTGGATCGTCTGGAAATCCTCGCCCGTGATCTCGATGCACATCTTGATCCTCAGATCGTCCACGAAGTCGAGGTCCCAGGCGCTCGCGTGGCAGACGACCTCGCGGTCGCGGGGACGCACGAGCATCGACCGCTCCCAGAACGGGGCGGGCAGCGGTTCGAGGCCGAGGGAGACGAAGAACGACTCGGCGTAGCGGACCATCTGCTCGGGGGTGGTGGCGCGCTCGGTCAGCAGCCGGGTCAGGTCGTACGATGCGGCGGTCGACGGCGGCGCGACCAGCGGGAAGATCCACTCCCAGGACTGCGCCCACATGTTGCCCAGCAGGTGGGCCGGTATCGGCCCGCGCTCGGGCACGCGGTCGGCGCCGTACGTCTCCCGGAGCCGGCGACGGACATAGGCGTGGAGCGAGGCGTAGAACGGACGGACCTGTTCCCACAGCCGCTCGACCTCGGCCGCGAAGGCCGCCGGTTCCATGTCGTACTTGGAACGCCACATCGCCCCCATGTCGGCGAACCCCAGCTCCCGGCAGCCGCGGTTGCCGAGGTCGACGTACCGCTCGAACTCGGGGCGCATCGACCGGCCGACCCGGTGCCAGCCGGTCCACGCGTCCTCGAGCACGGCGGGGTCCCGGCTCTCCGCGAGGACCCGCGAGAGCGCCTGCAGGTCGAGCGGCTCGGCGCCCCCCCGGAGCGTGTGCCGTCCTTTCGCGTAGGCGCCCGACATCGAGGCGACGAGGCGGGCGAGCTCCTCCGACTCCCTCGGGTCGGACGGGGCGAGCATCGGCAGGAGGAGGCGGAGCAGCCGGAGCTTGCGCGCCTCCGCCGGCGCCGAAGGGGCCGCGGAGTACGCGGTCGACTCCTTCGCCAGCCGCACCGTGAGATCGATCAAGCGGGCGTTCGCCTTTGACGAGAGCGCCTCAGTGTCCGGCGTGATGTACGTCGCGTAGACCCAGTCGCACCGTTGGGTCTCGATCGACATCCCGAGGAGCTCCTGCTCGGCGCGGTCCAGGAAATCGCGGGTTCCGGCGGAGGGGGCGCTCATCGGGCCGCGCCAATCCGCCCGCCGGCTTAACGGGCCGGGGCGACGGGACCGACTAACGGTCCGCCAGCCGTCCGCCACGCTCCTTCGGCGGTACCGGACCGGCATACCCCCCCATTTCCACTGGAACTCCAGATTTATGTACGACGCCCGTCTGACAGATGGTAGTTCGCATGTCGGACACACCCCAACGACCGACACTGCTCGCGGCCGCCCCGGTCTGGGTCGGCCTGCCCCAGGAACCCCCCACCTCGCTCGCGGCGCTGCCTTGCCTGCTGCCGTCGTATCCTGTGCGCCGCTGGTTCTACGGATCGGAATGAAACCGAACGCTCCGACCCGGCGCGACTCGCGTGTCGATGAACTCCGGGGCGTGCCCCCTGTGCTCGGCGTGGCCCACCCGCGCGGGTACGGGGCACGGCCCCGGCTCTCCCCCGAAGCGGCCGCCGCGTTCGCCACCTACGTCGACCCCGCCCGCGCCCGGGCGGCGATGGAAGGGCGGACCCTCGTCTACACGGTGCGCTGGAACTGAGTCAGCGACCGTCGTGCGACGGCGGCGCTGTGTCGTTCTCGTCCGACCCCCGCGCCGGCCCCGACGGCCGCCGGCGCGTCGCGTAGATCCCGTCCTTGGAGAGCGCGTCGGCCCGTCGGTTCTCCTCCCGGCGCAGCCAGCGGAACTCCACGTGCGAGAACCGGTCCACCAGCTGGCGAAGCCGCTCGTGGTACGGGCGCAGATGGTCGGCCCGGACCTCGTACTCCCCGCGCATCTGGCGGACGACGAGCTCGCTGTCGCCGAAGACGACGACCTCGCCGCGGTACGGGACGGCGGTGAGCCACTCGAGCGCCCGGATCGCCCCGACGTACTCGGCGACGTTGTTCGTCGCTCGGGGGTGGTCGGGGGGCACCGCGAGCCCGGACTCCTCGTGGGCGAGGCCGGGGCCCTCGACGGTGCAGCCGTACGCGGCAACGCGCCGGCCCCCGACCGTCTGGCAAGCGCCGTCGAAATGGACGATCGCTGGGACCGCCGCAGCGGGCACGACGCTGCGCGGGATCGCTCCGTCGTCCGTCATCCGCCCCACCCCGACCGTTCGGGGTCCGCCCCCAGGGCCGTCAGGCGGGGACAGTTGCAGAACGCTTCGGCCCGAGCGCAGTACGGGCACGTCGCGCGGTCGAGGACGAGCCCGAGCGGACGGCCGCAGCTCCGGCACGGCCGGGCTCGGGCGCACCGTGGGCAGCTCGCCTGCACGTACGCGATCGGGGTTCGACAGTACCGGCAGGCGACCGATTCGTGCGGGTGGAACGTCGACGGGCCGAGCGTCGGAGGACGCGCGGCTCCCGGTTTCCGGGGCGCGAGGTCCGGGTTGCCGAACGCCCCACCGATCGTCGTCCGGCGCGGGTCGGAGAAGCTCGCGCCGAACATCACGACGACGAGCCCGACGGGGGCGACCAGGAACCCGCTCTCCTGCTCCGGGTCGAACTGTTCCTCGCCGGTGACGGCGATCGGGAACGAGACGAGCGCGAGCCCGGCGAGGATCACCCCGATCCCTATGTAGACGACGGCGCGGTTCATTCCGGGGGCGGGCGGAGCGACCGCCGACCGACCGAGCGAGCGTCGTTCCCCCAGATAAGGGCGAGGTCGCAGCGCCGCGCGGAGGGCGGAGTTTTAGCCCCCGGGGCCGTCGGCGGCCCATGCCGAACCCGACCGTGACCGTCCGTACGACGCTCGGCGACGTGCGGATCGAGCTGTTCCGCGACCGAGCCCCGAAGACCGTCGAGAACTTCCTGAAGCTGACGAAGCAGGGGTTCTACACGGGCCTCACTTTCCACCGCGTCATCCCCGGCTTCATGATCCAGGGCGGCTGCCCGAAGGGCGACGGCACGGGCGGACCCGGCTACACGATCCCGGACGAGTTCTCGACCGCGCTCCGTCACGACGGGCCGGGGGTGCTGTCGATGGCGAACGCGGGCCCGAACACGGGCGGGAGTCAGTTCTTCATCACCCTCGCCGCGACCCCGTGGCTCGACGGCAAGCACGCGGTGTTCGGGCACACGCGCGGCGGCCAGGACGTGATCGAGAAGATCGCCGAGGCCCCGCGCGACAGCAACGACCGCCCGCGGTCGCCGATCCGGATGGTCGAGCTGACCGTCACCGGCGCCTGAGCCGACCGGGCGCTGCCGGCGGGTCGATCGGCTCGATCGCGGGGCGGAGCGTCGGAGCCGCCCGAGCCGGCGTCGGGGAACGGGCACGATCCGAGGAACCCGCGATGCCGCCGATCCTCGTTCCCACGACCTACGACTCTCGGACCGTCGAGCGGTTCGTCCGGGACGTCGACCGGCGGCTCGAGCCGCTCGACCGCGCGATCCTGACCGCCGAGTGGGACCTCTACACGGGGCGGAGGTCGGAGGGAGGCTCCGACCGGGCCCAGCTGCGCCGCACCGCGCTGCTCTCCGACCCTCGACTCCTGCCGTGGATCGAGCGGACGTCGGACCGGTCGCCGTCGCGCTTCACGGCGCGCCGGCTCGAGCTCCTGGAGCGGCTCGTCCGGGACACGCTGGTCGAGCAGCAGCCGTCGCTCGTGCACCTTCGGGGGGAACTGCAACGCCGGATCGTCCGGTTCCGTCCCCGCTGGAACGGGCGGTCCGTCGGACGGTCCCGGATCCAGCAGGTCCTGCGCGAGAGCCGGGACCGATCCGCGCGACGCCGGGCGTACTACGCGCTCGAACCGCTCCACCGGGCGATGGAGGACGACCTCCGTCGTCTGGTCCGCGCCCGGAACGACGGCGCCCGATCCCAGGGGTTCCGTTCGTTCGCGGAGATGCGCCTACGGTTCGCGGGGGTGACCCCGTCGCAGCTGGAGCGGTGGAGCGAGGAGGTCGCGGGGCCGGCCCGGGCCCAGGCCACCGAGCTGCGCGACCGGTTCCAAGATCGGACGAGGACCCGCACTTGGTTCCCGTGGGACTTTTCGTTCGCCCGCCAGGACCGGGGGCACCTGCCGCCTCGGGCGTTCCCGCGCGCCGGGATGATGCCTCGGATCCTCTCGGCCGTGCGACAGTGGGGGTTTCCGGTCGACCGGATGAGGTTTCGGATCGTGTTCCACGACGTCCCGGCCGGCGGGATGACGTTCGCCCCGCACCCGCCGGACGACGTGCGGATCGTGGTCCATCCGACGGGCGGCTGGCTCGCCCACCTGGTGCTGTTCCACGAGGTCGGTCACGCGGTCCACTCGGCGTCGATCCGGGCCCCCGGCCACCTGCTGCGGTGGCACGAGAACGTCCCGGGGTTCGCCCCGTTCCACGAAGGGATCGGCGGGCTGTTCGAGGAGATCCCGAGCCTCGCGTCGTGGCTGCGCACCGTCCGCGGGATCTCCCCGGCCCGGGCCGAGGAGTTCGCGCTCGCCCAGCGACGGGAGAGCGCACTGGACGCCGGCTGGCACGCCTCCTGGCTCCGCATCGAGCAGCAGCTGTACTGCGAGCCGGACCGAGACCCGATGGCCGGCGCCCAACGGTTCGAGCGGCGGGTGTTCGGTTACGACCGGTACGCGCCGCTGTCGTTCGTCGATCCGTTCTTCGTCGACTCGCCGGTCTACGCCCCGAGCTATCTGCTCTCGCTCCTCTTCGGGCATCAGCTGAGGGCCGCGCTGCTCGACCGGTTCGGGGAACCGTTCTGGCCGAACCGCCGGATCGGTCCGTGGCTGACGCGGCACTGGCTGCGCCCGGGGTCGATGGTCGAGTGGATCCCGAAGGTGCGGGAGCTCACCGGCCGCCCGTTCGGCTCCGCCGCGTTCCGGGCGAGTGCGCGGTGACACTCGGCGTTCTGAGGTCCGGTCCCGAACCCCTCGGGGGCGCGCCGCGTCGGAGACTCCGGGCGGGGGAGTGCCACCCGCCGGTCCGACGTCGGCTCAGCCGATCGTCTTGCGGAAATGGACGGATCGGAGGACCGCTTCGTACCCGAGGGCCTGATGGCTAGCCGCGGAGACCGCGTTCTCGAGGTGGGCGTCGGACGCCATCTGGGTGCACCCGAGGGACCGCGCCCACTCTTCCGCGGCCCGGACCAGGGCCCCCCCGACTCCCTGCCGACGACGCTCCGGCCGGACGAACCAACCCTCGAGATAGCCGACCGGACCGGTCCGGCACCCGTCGGCGAACGGTCGAAGGCTCGCCTCGAGAAACCCGACCGCCCCGACGTCCGGCGACTCGGCGAGCCAGACGCGGAACTGACCGGGCTGGCCCCCGTACGACCAGACCTTACCGGTCCGGAAGAACGAGTCGACCTCGTGCTCGAGTTCCGCCCGCGGGTGGTCGGGCCAGAGCTCCGCACGCAGGCCGAGCCAGAGGTCCCGGTCCGACGATCGGACGAGCCGGATCAGCGTCTCCATCGGGTCCGACGGGGGGCAGGCGAGGGCGGAAGATTACGATGAACGTCGGGGACTCCCGGGGTCGGTCGGCGACGTGGGACCCCCTCCGACAGACCGTTTCACCGTCCCGTCTCGGTTTATGGACGAGGTCCGATTGGCCATTCCGATGACGCAGCACCA
Organism: Thermoplasmata archaeon; assembly: GCA_035499145.1. Classification (GTDB taxonomy): domain Archaea; phylum Thermoplasmatota; class Thermoplasmata; order Lutacidiplasmatales; family UBA184; genus Lutacidiplasma. The sequence goes on along the minus strand of DATJZK010000057.1, from coordinate 10,765 downwards.
ACTCCTCAACGTCAGCGGCGGTCGGATCGCGTACGACGAGTCGGGGCGGGGCCGGCCCATCGTGCTCCTGCACGAAGGGATCGCGGACCGGCGGATGTGGGACCGCGAATTCCCGCTTCTCGCGCGCGACCACCGGGTCGTCCGCTACGATCTCCGCGGCTACGGGGGATCCGAGCCGGCGCAGGCGGAGTTCTCCCCCGTGCAGGACCTGGTCGCCCTCCTCGACCACCTTCGGATCGAACGGCCGGTGATCGTGGGTCCGAGCATGGGAGGGAAGATCGCGCTGGACCTGACGCTCGCCCACCCCGGGAGGATCGGCGCCCTCCTCCTGATCGCCCCCGGCTATTCGGGGATGGATTACGATCACGTGCCCGGCGGAAAGGCGACGTTCGAGCGGGACGAGACGCTCTCGAAGGCCGCGGTCGATGCGTGGACCGCCGGGGACCTCGTCACGGCGACCGAACGCCTTCGCGAGCTCTGGGGCTCCGCCCTGTCGGGGCCGTCGCTGGAGCTGTTCCGGACGATGGTTCGGGAGAACGCGAAGGAGGTGTTCGAGGAGCGAAGCGGCCGATTCGAGACCCGCGACGGCGCGCCGGCGGCGGGCCGCCTGGGAGAGATCCACGCCCCCACCCGGATCCTCGTCGGGGACCGCGACAATCCGGCCATGCCCCACTGCGCCAACTTCCTGGCGCGGGGCATCCCCGGCGCGAAGGTCGAGCTCGTCCCCGGGGCCGATCACTTGTTGAACCTCTCCCGACCCGATGCGTTCGATACCTCCCTCCGCGCGTTCCTCGCCCACCTCCCGGACCTCGGTCCCCCCCGATGACCGCTCGGCGCTCCCCGACGGGGCCCCGCGCTCGCCGAGCCGGAGCCCCGGTCCGGACCGGGGTCGGGTCCCCGGCCCGGGCGTCGACGCTTCGGGCCGAGCCGCTCTCGCCGGCGACCTGGCCGGAGTTCGCCCGGCTCGTGGAGAAGCACCACGGCATTTTCGGCGGCTGCTGGTGCATCTCCTTCCACCTGGGGCCCGGCGACGGAAAACGCGCTCCGGCCGAATACCGCGCGATGAAGGAGGCCCGGGTCCGTGACGGGACGGCGCACGCGGCCCTCGTCCTCGACGGACCGAATGCAGTGGGGTGGTGCCAGTTCGGCTCCCCAGCGGAGCTCCCGAACATCCGGAGCCGCAAGGCCTACGAGGAGGGGAACCCGGCGCCGTCCGACTGGCGGATCACGTGCTTCTTCATCGACCGGGAGCGCCGGGGCGAGGGGATCGCTCACGTGGCGCTCCGGTCGGCCCTCGAGGAGATCGCCCGGCTGGGCGGCGGGTCGGTCGAGGCATACCCGGAGGAGGTTCGAGGGAGGAAGATCTCGCGGTCGTTCCTCTGCAGCGGGACGCTCGGGATGTTCGAGCAGGCCGGCTTCGAACGGGTCCGAAAGATCGCGATGCACCGGTGGGTGGTCCGTCGGACCGTGGATCCCCGCCGGATCGCGGCCGGTTGACCCGTTCACCCCCTCACGGCGTCCGCCGAGCCGCGCCGCCCGGGGGACGGAACATCGCCCGTTCGCCCGAAGCGAGCGGTCCCCGAGCCACTGGAGGGACTTGAACCCCCGACCTGCTGATTACGAATCAGCCGCTCTGCCAGCTGAGCTACAGTGGCACGGACGGACCGGGGACGGGAATCGACCTATAATGCTGGCGGAGCGCCCGTCCCGCAGCGGTCGAGCGCGTGGGTGATATCGCGTCGAAGGTCCTCCGCTTCCTCGATCCCGACCGAGAGCCGGACGAGCCCCGGGTCGATCCCCCGGGCGGCGAGCTCGTTGGGCGAGAGGTGTCGGTGCGACGTCCGGGCCGGCACGCTGGCGAGGCTCTCGACGCTGCCGAGGCTCGAGGCGACCTGGACGAGCTCGAGCGCTCCGAGGAACCGCTCGGCGGCCGCCGCCCCGCCCCGGAGGGAGAGCGACAGCATCCCGCCGCGGCCGCGCATCTGGCGCGCGGCGATCGCCTCCTCCGCGGGGCTGGCGCGACCGGGGAAGTGGACGCGGGCGACCGCCGGGTGCGACCCGAGCGTGTCGGCCAGGAGCCGGGCCGTCTCGTTCTGGCGGGCGACCCGGAGGGCGAGCGTCTTCAGGCTGCGGTGGAGCAGGAACGCCGCGAACGGGTCGACGGTCGCTCCGTACGCCCGGCGCGCGTCGATCCGTTCCACGAGCCGGGCGGCGCCGACGACCGCGCCGGCGACGACGTCCGAGTGCCCGGCGAGGTACTTCGTCGCGCTGTGGATCACCAGGTCCGCCCCGAGGGCGAGCGGCTGCTGGTTGATCGGCGAAGCGAACGTCCCGTCGACCGCGAGCACCGCGCCGACCCGGTCGGCCGCCGCCGCCCACCGGGCGATGTCGTGCACCCGGAGGCACGGGTTCGTCGGGCTCTCGAGGAGGATCAGCCGCGTCGCGCGCGTCACGGCCGACTCGGGATCGCGCGCCGCGTCGTCCGTCAGTTCGCGCACCGCGAGGCCGTAGCGGGTCTTGAGGTCGAGGAGCAGGTCGGTCGTGCCCCCGTACAGGTCGGTGAGGGCGACGACCTCGTCGCCCGGGCGGGCGAGCGACAGGACCGTGGCCGTGACCGCTCCCATCCCGGAGGCGAACAGTCGGGCCGCTTCCCCGCCCTCGAGCTGCCGGAGGACCTCCGCCGGTCCGTCCGCCGTGGGGTTCCCGAGCCGGGTGTAGAAGTACGTCCCCTCCCCGGCCTCGGAGTGCTCCGCGGGGTAGTGGAACGTCGACGACTGGTAGATCGGGTAGACGATCGCCCCCGCGTTCAGGTCCGGGCGCCTCCCGCCGTGCACGAGACGAGTCGCAACGCCGACCCACGGGGGCAAAGGCCGCCCGGTCGACCGCGACCCCGGGCGGTCGTCGCGACAGTCGGAGTCGCTCACGGACCGCCGGCTCCCGCGGCCGGACGGCGGCCCCGGAGGAGGCGCAGCCGGCCCCGGGCGTCGATCTCGACGAGGTACTTCGCGACGGCCGCGGGCAGCCGGTCCCCGGGCGGGCGCCCCGACGCGAGGAGCGCCCGGATCCGGCGACCCTCGAGCCGCGCCCGGTCGAGGAGCGGGGGGCTCACGACGGCGTACCCCGCGCGCTCGAACAAGAGCCGCGTCAACGGGTTGTTCGTGTAGACGGTCTCGAACTTCGGGAGCAGGCCCTCGAGATAGCGGACCCAGAGCGCGTGGCGCCGGATGTCGGCGACCGGGACGGGGATCACGCCGTCGATCCCATCGGCGACGAGCGCCCGGGCGATCATCTCGTACCGTTCGGAGGCGGTGAACGGGTTGTCGTACGTGTACGACTCCTCGGCGCTCCCGATCGCGAGAACGAGCTCCTCGCGCGGGTGCTCGGCGCGGATCGCCCGCACCGTGCCGAGGTGCCCGGCGTGGAACGGCTGGAACCGGCCGACGAGCAGGCCCCGCACGGCGGGGCACATCACTCGGGGCTCAAATCCTCCACGTCGTCCAGGAACTCGTCGATGTGCGGGCAGCGCGCCGTGAGGTAGTGGCGGCAGTGCTCGCAGTACTTGTCGTTCCAGGCCTGCGCGAGCTGCCGGTTGAACTCGTAGCACGGCCGGTCGAAGAACTTCTCCTCGTCCTCCGTCGGGGACGGTGCCGTCGCGCGGAGCAGATCCGGCGGGTGGAACGTCGGCCGCGGCGCGCCCTTCACGATCCCGCCGGGCGCGGGACCGGCGGCGGCGCGCCCGCCGCCCGGACCTCCTCGCCCGATCGGCTCGTCGCGTAGACCATCGCGGCGAGCCGTTCGAGCAGGGACTCCTTCTTCTGCCCCTGGCCGACGAGCGCGTACTTGAGGACGTCCCGGAGGGTCCCGACGGGGATCACCTCGACCTTCCCGGTGTACCGGCTCTCGAGGACGAGGTCCTCGAGATTGTCCTGAGGGACGAGGACGCGGCGGATCCCGGAGTCGGCGGCCGCTTCGACCTTCGCGGTGACGCCCCCCACCGGGAGCACCTGCCCGCGGACGCTGAGCGAGCCGGTCATCGCGACCGACTGGTCGACGGGAACCCCTTCGAGGGCGCTGATCACGGCGGTCGCGATCGAGACCGAGGCGCTGTCGCCCTCGACCCCGTCGGACGTGCCGACGAACTGGATGTGGATGTCGTAGCGGGAGATGTCCGCGCCCGTGTACTTCTTGATCAGGGCGCTGACGTTCTGGACCGCCTCCTTCGCGATGTCGCCCAGCTTCCCGGTCGCGACGACGACGCCGCCGTCGCGCGTCTGCGCCGGCGTCACCTCCGCGACGATCGGCAGCACGATGCCGGAGAACTCGGCCATCCCGGTCTGGGCGTTGATCGCGGCGAGCCCGTTGACGACGCCGACCGCCGCCCCCTCGGTCGAGAACATCCGGTACTCCTTCCGCCGCTCGATGTACCGGTCGGCGATCTGCTGCTCCAGCGACCGGCTCGCCCGCTTGGCGCGGACGACCTGCTCGGCGTGGACGATCGGGACCCCCTCGGAGAGGGCGATGTCGCCGGCGACCCGGACGAGCCCGCCGAGCTCGCGCAGCCGCAGCGTCAGCTGGCCGGAGCGGCCCGAGCGGCGCTGCGCCTCGCGGATCACCTCGAGGATCGCGCCGCGGTCGAAGTGGGGGATCTTCTTGTCCTTCGCCACCTCCTGCGCGACGAACCGGACGATCTTCATCCGGTTCTCCGGCGTGTCGGGCATCGTCGTCTTCACGTACAGCTCGTAGCCGTAGCCGCGGATCCGGGAGCGGAGCGCGGGGTGCATCGACTGGACGCTGTCGATGTTCCCGGCGGCCACGAGGACGAAGTCGGACGGCACCGGCTCGGTCTTCACCATCGCGCCGGCCGAGCGCTCCGACTGCCCCACGATCGGGAACTTGCGCTCCTGGAGCGCGGTCAGCAGCGAGTGCTGGCTCTCGATCTTGAGGAGGTTGATCTCGTCGAGGAACAGCACGCCGCCGTTCGCCTTGTGGATCGCGCCGACCTCGACCCGCTCGTGGGGGGGGGTCTCGAGGCCGCCGGACTGGAACGGGTCGTGCTTCACGTCCCCGAGCAGCGCGCCCGCGTGCGCGCCGGTCGCGTCGATGAACGGCGGCTTCTCCTCGCCGGTGTGCGAGACGAGGAGCTTCGCGACGCCCGGCCCCGACTCGCTCCGCCCGCCCGACAGGCGGACGAGGACGTACATCACGACGACGATCAGGATCCCGAGCAGGAGGGCCGTCAGGTCCCGCCAGGCGATCGTCGCGTAGACCGAGATCCCGAGCACGAGGATCGCGAGCAGGATGAACAGGATCGACTTCTGCTCCTTCTTCTGGGCGGCCTCGAGCTTCTGGGCTGCGACGATCTCCTTGCCCTTGCCCGCCGGTACGACCCGGATCTTCGGCTCGTTCGGGTCGTCGTTGTTCGGGTAGGCGAGGATGTCCTGCAGCTGCTCCTTGGGGAGGAAGTCGACCATCGCCCGGGCGAGCATGCTCTTGCCCGTCCCGGGTTCGCCGATGAGCATCATGTGCCGCTTCTGGGTCGCGGCCTTGCGCGCGACCTCGACGGCCTCGTCCTGGCCGATCACCTGCTCGAGCAGGCGCGGCGGGATCTCGACCTGGGCGGTCGACTGGTAGGGGAGCGTCGCGGCCCAGGTGTCGAGCTCGCTGGGCGCCGGCGTCGGACCGGTCGCTGCCGACGGTGTGACCGTCCCCTCCTCCATGCTGGCGCCCGGGCCCCCGACCGCTCGGGGGCGTCTACGCCGTCTATCTAATGGGCGTTCCATATAAATTGTCTAGCTGGCGCCGGGGAGAGTTCGGCGAGCGTCCGCCCACCGGAGCCGTTCCGACCTCCGACCCGCGGGCCGGCCGTTATCTATCGACCGCGGCTGTCGCTCCGCCGGTGAGCGAGATGACGGTCCGTCTGGAAGGCAAGCCGGTCGCGGAAGCGCTCGACCGTGCGACGATCCAGGCCGTCGAGGGGCGCGGGTCGCGACCGATCCCCACGCTCGTGAGCGTCCATCGTGGGGTCGACAGCCCGTTCCGGTTCTACCTGAAGCGGCAGGCGAAGGCGGCGTCCGCGCTCGGCATCGGCTTTCGGGACGAGGCGCTCGCCCCGGGCGACGGCCCCGCCGAGCTCGGGGCGCGCCTGCGGGCGCTCGACCGGGACCCCACGGTCCACGGGGTCCTTGTGGAGCACCCGCTCCCGGAGCCGTTCGACTTCCTGACCGCGATCGAGGAGCTGCGTCCGGAGAAGGACGTCGACGGGGTCGGCCCGCGCAACCTGGGACGGCTCGCGGCCCAGCGACCGGTCCACGTCCCGGCGGTCGCCCAGGCCGCGTTCGACATCGCGAAGCACTATCGCCTGCCGGTCGACGGGGCGCGCGTCGCCGTCGTCGGACGGTCGGAGACGGTCGGCCGCCCGCTGGCGCTGCTGCTCGCCGGGCGGCCCCCCGGCGGCAACGCGACGGTCACGATCGTGCACTCGAAGAGCCCCGACCTCAAGGGCTGCCTCGCGCCCGTCGAGACGATCTTCTCGTGCGTCGGCCGCCCCGGTCTCCTCCATCGCGGGGTCGTTCCCCGCGGCGCGCACGTCGTCGACGTCGGCGTGTCGAGCGTCCCCGACCCGGCCCGCCCGGGGATGGTCCGGGGGGTCGGCGACGCGGACGCCGAGTCGCTCGAGGGGTGGGCGGGGTCGCTCACGCCGGTACCCGGCGGGGTCGGGCCGGTGACGGTCGCCGAACTGATGACGAGCACCGTCCGGGCGTGGCGGCTCCTGACGGCGCCCGAGGAGGCGGCGTGAGCCGGCGGGCCCCCGGTCGCGCCGCCCCCGCCCCGTCGTCGGCCCCGGAGCTCCACTGCCAGGACTGCCCGATGTGGTACGGCGCGGAGGACGGCGGCTGGGGACCGTGCTCGATCAAGAACCGGCGCGGCGACTTCCGCTACCTGACGTGGGGAGGCCACGCGTGCGACGAAGGCTACGTGCCGCCGACGCCGGCCGCCAACCGGGCCCGCGCCGGCGCGTTGAGCGGGGCCCGCTCGACCTCGAGCGCGTCGGCGGTCGGGTACTCCTCGACCTCGAACGCCGGCCACGGGAGGCGGGCGGCCCCGCGGCGCAGGGCCTCGACGCCGACCTCGACCCGTCGCCGGCCGGGGACGAAGCGGTAGTCGTCCGCGCGCACGCCGAGGCGGCGCGCGACCCGCGACGACCAGCGACCGAGGTCGGTCGCCCCGTCGGGCTCGACCACGCCGAGGACGAGCGTGCCGTCGGGGGTGTGCGAGGCGAACGCGGGGGCGGTCCGCTCGGCCCGCCGCTTCAGCCGCTGGCGGAGCTGGACCCCGTCCTTGAACCGGGACGAGCAGTAGTGCACGGGGACCGAAAGGCGGGAGTCCCGCACGATCCGCTCGGCGACCGCGCGGCTGCCGCGGACCCCCCAGCCGTTCCGGGGGTCGGTCCGGTATCCCCGGTCGAGCAGGGAGCGCTCGTTCGTCTCGGAGAACTCGAGCTCGTTCAGGTTGACGAAGTCGATGCCGATGCCGTCCAGGGCCCGGAGCAGCCGGGTCAGCTCCGCTTCCTTCTCGGGGAGCACCGGGATCTCCACGCCGCGCCGGATCCCCCACGCCGGGGCGCGCTCGAGGACCTCGCGGTAGGCGCTGCCGTGGCCCGTCAGCGGGCCCCACAGGTAGTGCGGGATGTGCAGGCGGAACTCGTCGAGGCCGGCGGCGGCGAGCTGCTGCAGCTTCGCGGGGTTCGGCTCGTGGGTGTAGAGGTGGATGTTGTGGTCCGGGCCGAACGTCCCCTTGAGCAGGCGGACGTAGTGCTCCACCCGGTCGACGACCCCGAGCGGGTCGCCGCCGGTGATCCCGGTCCCGGCGGCCCCGATCGCGCGGGCCTCCTCGACGATCTCCTCGTCCCGGTACACCCGGCGCTCGTTCGCGTAGACGACATCGATCTGGTTGCGGTTCGGGGAGACCGGGCAGTAGAAGCAGCGGAACCGACAGACGCCGGTGACGAACAGGACCATCTTGCGGCCCTCCCGGCACTGTTCGCAGGCCGGGGAGAGCTCCCCCCGGTACGACGACGCCATCGGCAGCTGGCGCAACGCCCCGGGCTCCATCGGCCGTTCCCGAGCCGGCGGCCCGGGTAAAAGGGTTTCCGGGCGGGCAGGGGACGCGGCGGCGGGGTGCCGTGGTGGTGCGGCGAAACCAAGTGGGCCCCGGGAACGGGTGGGGCTTAGGTTCAAATCCCCCGCCCGGCTGGCCGCGCCCAGTCCCGGCGAGGTTCTGTCGATGGAGATGCAGCCCGGCCAGATGGCGTACGACCGTGCGAGCACCGTCTTTTCGCCGGACGGACGCCTGTTCCAGGTCGAGTACGCCCTCCAGGCGATCCAGATGGGAGGGACGGCCGTCGCCGTCGCCTACGAGACGGGGATCGTCTTCGTCGCGTTCCGCAACCTCCCCGTGAGCTCCCTCGCGGAGGCCGGATCGATCGAGAAGAGCTTCGCGATCGACGCCGGGCTCGGCTGCGTCACGGCGGGGCTGATCGCCGACTCGCGGGTGCTGGTCGAGTTCCTCCGCGTCGAGGCCCAGCGCCACAAGCTCTCGTACGGCGAGTCGATCCCGTACCCGGTGCTCGGGCACTCGCTCGGCACGCTGCTCCAGCAGTACACGCAGTTCGGCGGCACGCGCCCGTTCGCCGTCTCGCTCCTCCTCGGCGGCTTCCAGGGGCGCGTTCCGGGCCTCATCGAGCTCGACCCGAGCGGCGCGACGATCGGGTGGAAGGCGTACGCGATCGGCCGCAACCGGCGCGCCGTCGCCGACTTCCTGGAGGAGAAGATCACCGAGAAGCTGACGGAGGAGACGGCGTTCAAGCTCGCCGTCCAGGCCGTCGCGGAGGGGTCCCCGACCCCGTTCCTGCCCGAGGCGCTGGACGTGGCGATCCTCGAGCCGGAGGCGGAGCTGCGGCGGCTCGCGACGACCGACGTCGCGCGCCGGGTCCAGGGAATGCCGTTCGTCGGCTCCCCGGACAAGAAGTCGGCGTCACGCTGAGCGGCGACGGGCGCGGTCCCGCTCGGGCTCCTCCGGTCCCGTCTCGGACCCGGTCCCGGTCGCCTCGAACTCCTCGCGGAGGCGGATCCGCCGCCGCGTCCGGTGGTACGTGACCGCGAACCGGTGGGCCTCGTCGCGGACCGCGCGCAGCAGCAGCATCGCGGGCGCGTTCGGGTTCGGCCGCATCGGCTCGGTCCGGTCGGAGCGGTAGACCTCCTCCTCGCGCTTCGCGAGCCCGATCGCCGGGATCCGGTCCGCCAGGCCGAGGGCCGAGAGCGAGGAGAGCGCCGCGGAGAGCTGGCCCGCGCCGCCGTCGACGACGAGCAGGTCCGGGAGCGGCTCCTCCTCCGTGAGCTGCCGGACGTAGCGGCGGCGGACGACCTCCGCGATCATCGCGAAGTCGTTCGTGCCGGGGACGGTGCGGATGCGGAACCGCCGGTACTCCGAGCGCTTCGGCGCCCCGCGCTCGAAGACGACGAGCGAGCCGACCGCCTCGTATCCCTGGAACAGCGAGATGTCGGTCCCCTCGATCCGGTTCGGGATCGTCGGCAGCTCGAGGAGCGACTGCAGCGCCGCGAGGACCTCGCGCGGCGCGATACGCGGCACGACCTGGTCGACGGTCGCGCGGGCGAGCCGCTCGGCGAGGCGGGCGAGCGCAGCGTACCGTCCCGTCGGGCGGAACTGGACGTCGATCCCCCGCTCCCCGAACAGCTCGTCGAGGGTCGCGTCGATCCCCGCGGGGCGGGCGCCCGCGACATAGACCCGCTCGGGGAGGTCGATCCGGCCCCCGTAGAACTGGACCAGGAACTGGCGCAGCAGCTCGGCGGGCTCCGGCAGGTCGTCCGCGGGGAACGCGACCAGGTGGGGCTCGGTGTGCCGCACCTCGCCGTCCTCGACCCCGACGACCCCGACCGCGATGCGGAGGGTCGACGGGTCGTTCGGGTAGGCGACCGCGAGGACGTCCGCCCGGCCGCTCCCGCGCCCGATCACCGACTGCCGCTCGCCGAGGGCGTCGAGTCCCGCGAGGGCGTCGCGGAGCAGCCCGGCCCGCTCGAACTCCTGGCGGGCGGCGGCGGCCCGCATCTCTTCCTCGACCGACGGGCGGACCGACGCGACCCGTCCCCGCAGGACCTCCGCCGCCCGGTCCAGGTCGCGCCGGTAGCCGTCCGCGTCGATCGCGCCGATGCACGGCGCGCTGCAGACGCCGAGGTGGTAGTACAGGCACGCGGCCTTCGGGAGGCGGACGCACCGCCGCAGGCGACAGAGGTCGCCGAGCAGCCGCGCGACGCTCCGGGCCTCGCGCGCGCTCGTGTACGGTCCGAAGAGGAGGAGACCGGCGCGGCGGCGGGGCCGACGGACGAACAGGATCCGCGGGAACTCCTCGGTCGTGTCGATCGCGAGGTACGGGTAGCTGCGGTCGTCCTTCAGGAGGACGTTCAGCGGAGGCTGGTACTGCTTCACGAGGCTCGCCTCGAGCAGGAGCGCCTCGCGCTCGGTGGCGGTCGGGGCGAACTCGACGCTCGCGCTCTGCGCGACGATCGAGCCGTCCTTCTCGATCCGCGCGCGGAGATGGTCGAGGACGCGGCGGCGCAGGCTGCGGGCCTTGCCGACGTAGACGACCTCGCCCGCCGCGGTCTTGAACAGGTAGACGCCGGGGGCGTCCGGCCCCCGACGGAACCCGTCGGCGGTCGCGGCGGCGAGCCCGCTCGCCGGAACGAACGAC
>DATJZK010000056.1:0-7462 GCA_035499145.1 Thermoplasmata archaeon | reverse complement strand
GCCGGGTCGCCCTGCAGCCCGGCGATCGCCCACGTGCACGGGGTGCCGACCGAGCAGCCGGCCAGCTCCGGGTCGTAGTACGTCGAGCTCGGGTTGGTGATCTGCGCCCACCACCACGCGGCGCCGCCGACGTCGGACGGGTTCGTGTCGGGGTCGCCCACGGGGAACGAGACGTTCCCGGGATAGTAGCTGCCCATGCCGATCGGGATCGCGCCGCCGGCGTTGAACTCATACTGGATCCCGTCGACCGTCCGGATCGTGTTCTCGATCGTGGTGTACGGGTACGCGTGGACGTAGAACTCCCGCAGCCCGAGGTTCGTGAAGAAGTCGGTCGGGATGTGCTGGAGCGGCTGGGACGGGAACTGGGAGGCGTACTCCGACGGGCTCCAGGAGAGGTCGATCGGGGTGAACGCGTCGCTGATCGTCGCCGCGGTCGTGTAGTCGAGATCGCCGGCGGCCGCCAGCTGGAGGAGCGTCGTCGTGTGGACCGACTCGATGCCGGCGAAGTCGGCCGCGCCGGCGCGGTACTGGCTGATCCCGAACGAGTCGTCCGGCTCCCAGTAGACGTTCACGTTGTGGATGAACGACGACGGCGCCGGGTCGCAGTAGCCGGTGTACGTCGCGAGCGAGCCCGCGCCGCTGCAGCCGGACGGCTGCACGTACGCCGGGTTCTGCCGGAGCTCGTAGCCGATCCCCTCGACGACGCCCGCGTAGTACGGACCCGAGCCGACCATCGCCCACCGGACGCCCGGCTGGACCTGCGGGGAGTTCTCGGCGAGGAGCTCGAACGTGTCCCAGGCGGTGGGGCTCAGCCCGGCGACGTACGTCGTCCAGGCGGAGTCGTTGGTCGTGTTGCCGCCGTCCGGCAGCAGGCACGGGCCGTCCCCGCCCGCGGCGTGGGTGCCGGCCCAGCCGGTGATCCCCGCGCTCTGCGCCGTGAACCAACCGCACGGGACGACGCTCGCCCCGAGGTTGTCCGCGACCAGCTGCAGGAAGAACGGCCAGTCCGAGCCGGAGCCGTTCGCGACGAAGGTGACGCAACCGTGGCCCTGGTGCAGCGCCTTCGCCGGGCAGTAGGCCGAGTCGTTGACGAGCATCGAGTTCAGGATGTACTGGGGAGTGTTGTTGAACGGCGAGTGCCAGCCGCTGTCCCAGCCCCCGCTCCCGAACGGGAGGAGCGACTGCGCGATGATCCAGCCCGGGTTCTTGCCGGCGTAGGGAAGGTCGGCGAACGCGAGCGTCCGGGCGAGCGAGAACACGACGTCCGACGGATAGACCCCCCACGACTTCTTCGTCGCGTTGTCGTAGAAGTGGGCGGACGGGTCGATCGCGAACGTCCAGTAGACCGGGGCGGGCGTCCCGTGCACGTATCCCGTCAGGTTGCTGCCGTAGTCCGTCATGCACTGGGGGGTGCCGGGCACGCACGTCGCCAGCGTCGGCACGAACGTCGCGGTCGAGCTCCCGTTGTAGTTGATCAGGGTCTGGTAGACGTTGAGGATCGGCTCGTAGCTGACCGTATCGTAGGCGACCGACGGGTCCATCGTATTGGCGCCGGCGGGAGCGACCTCGTAGACGTTGACTGTCCCTTTCACGTGGGCGCCGGCGGGGGTGGCGGCGAAGGAGACCGGGTGATCAACCGTGGGCACGGGCGCCGCGGGGGCGGCGGCCGGCGCGGGGTGGGCCGCGGGCGTTCCGACGTTCAAGGCACCCGGGATGACCCCGAGCACCATCGAGGCGACCATGACCGTGGCGACGCCGACGACCAAGCCTGTTCCAACGTACGACTTCATGTACGACGTGTTCTCCGGGACGGTTACGTCCATCTGAAAAATAGCCCGGGAACACGGTAAATACCTTTCTTTTCGAGGGGCAACCGTAGAAGTACGGGGGTCGCAGGCGCGAATCGGCACCGGGGGGACGGACCGGAGCTCCGCGCCGGGCCGTTCGTCCGGCCGGTTTCCGAGGTCCCCGGACGACGTTTGTCCGTTTCCGGGCGGGGCATACGGAGGGCCAGAGGTTATCCGCCTATCCGCTGTTCAGGCGCCTCGATTCCGGCGGGCCGCCTCGCCTGTCGGTCCGGGGGGACGGCGCTCGAGATGCTCGTGCGGACAGCGTGTCGGGCCCGGTGGCATCTATATCCGGGACCGCGCGGTGTACCGTTCGGGGGGATGCCCGGGAGGGGCGGGCCGCGATGATGGGCGAGCCGCCGGTCGTGATCGCGGCGCGCAACGTGCGCAAGTACTTCCCGATCCGCGGCGGCCTCCTGTCCAGCCACATCGGCGACGTTCGGGCCGTCGACGGGGTCAGCTTCGACGTCCACGAAGGGGAGACCGTCGGCCTCGTCGGGGAGTCCGGCTGCGGCAAGACGACCGTCGGCCGCCTCCTGCTCCGGCTGATCGACGCCTCCTCCGGCCACACCTTCTATCGTCCGCCGCCCGAAGTGATGGGCCGGCTCGACTCCCTGTACTCGAGCCTCGAGCCGTACACGCACGTCGCCGAGAACGGGGGGCGGTACCCCCCGGAGGCGATGGCCGCCCTCCACGCGCTCGACGAGATCGCCCGGCAGTACTCCCTGTACCGGAAGAACCCGCGCGCGATGCGCGAGCTTCGCGGAAAGCTCCAGATCGTCTTCCAGGACCCGTTCAGCTCGTTGAGCCCCCGGATGCTCGTCCGGGACATCATCGCCGAGCCGCTCGAGATCCACGGCGCGGGCACCCGGCCCGAGCGGCGGGCCCGGGTCAGTGAGCTCCTGCGGGACGTCGGCCTCAACCCCGAGCACGAGTGGCGCTTCCCGCACGAGTTCTCCGGCGGGCAGCGGCAGCGGATCGGGATCGCCCGCGCGCTCGCGCTGCGGCCGGAGTTCATCGTGCTCGACGAGCCGACGAGCGCGCTCGACGTCTCGGTGCAGGCCCAGATCCTGAACATCCTGCGACGGCTGCAGGCCGAGCAGCGACTCTCCTACCTGTTCATCTCGCACCACCTGTCGGTGGTGCGGGCGATGAGCCAACGGGTCGTCGTGATGTACCTCGGCAAGGTCGTCGAGCGCGCCGGCACCGACCAGCTGTTCTCCCGTCCCCTCCACCCGTACACCCAGGCGCTGCTGTCGGCGATCCCGATCCCCGATCCGGATCTGAAGCGCGAACGGATCGTGCTGCAGGGCGACGTGCCGAGCCCGGCCGCCCCACCCCCCGGCTGCCGGTTCCACACGCGCTGCCCCGCGGTGATGCCCGTCTGCTCGAAGGTCGAACCGCCCCTCCTCGAGACCCGGCCGGGGCACTACGTCGCCTGTCACCTCTACCCGCAGGGCCGTCCCGAGGGCGAGCCGTTGCCGAGCGCCACGCCCCCGACGGCCCTTCCGTCCCTGGGTCGCCCGCTCGCCTCCTGAGGGGGAAGGAGGTTCGACGTGGGGAGCGCGCCCGACACGATCTCCCGCACGGGCTGGACCCCGGAGTCGGGGGAGCTGCGTCCCGACGAGGAGGCGGCGCTCGAGGAGCAGGTCCGCCGGGTCCAGGAAGAGAAGCGGCTCGCCCTCGCCGACCCCGGGCTGTCGTGGCGGGAGTGGTTCCTGTTCCGCGGCGCGAAGTGGTACCTCGGGCTCGGCTACGTGATCGTCCTCTCCTGGGAGGCGCTGTACCTGTTCCCGCCCCCCGACGTCCCCGGCTACGTCGTCGTCCCGCCGTACGTCGTCGTCCCGCTGATCCTGCTCACCCTCTACGGATTCGTCGTGCTGTGGCAGTACCTGTGGTTCCGGCCGTTCGGCCACGTCGGCTCGCGCTCGACGCGGGGCCCGACGTCGCGGAACTGGCTGCGGCCGTTCGCGGTCGGCCGGTGGACGCCCGAGATGGACGACATCCGGGCCGGCCGCCGGCCGGTCGCCGCCGCGGAAGGCCCGGACGCGAAGGAGTTCCTGTAGCGGCGCGGGCCGCGCCGCCCGACCCCTAAATACGGGAGGGCGTTCGCGCCCCCGTGGCGCCCCACCCGACCCTGCGGCTCGCTCCGTCGCTGCTCAGCGCGGACTTCGCGGACCTGGCGGCGGCGATCCGGGCGGCGGAGCGCGGCGGGGCGGACGCGCTCCACCTCGACGTGATGGACGGCCACTTCGTGCCGAACATCTCCTTCGGACCGGCGCTCGTCGCCGCGGTCCGCGCCCGGACGAAGCTGCCGCTCGACGTCCACCTGATGATCGACGAGCCGCAACGGTACGCCGAGGCGTTCCATCGGGCGGGCGGGGACACGCTCGTCTTCCACGTCGAAGCGCGCGGCGATCCGGCCGAGACCGCGCGGACGATCCGGGCGCTGGGCAGCCGGGCGGGCGCCGCGATCCGTCCGGACACCCCGTTCGACCGCGTCGCCCCGCTCGCGGAGGGGCTCGACCAGATCCTGATCATGAGCGTCCATCCCGGGTTCTCGGGACAGAAGTTCATCCCGGACGTGCTCCCGAAGGTCGAGGCCGCCCGGGCGATCGTCGACCGCCTCGGCCGGCCGATCGACGTCTCGGTCGACGGGGGCATCACCGCGGAGACCGCCGAGCCCGCCGCGGCGGCCGGCGCGTCGTTCTTCGTCTGCGGCAACTCGGTGTTCACCGGCGTGTCCGTCGAGGAGAACCTGCGACGGCTCCGCGCCGCGGTCGACGCGGGGGCCCGTCGTGCAGTACGCTGAGCTCGCCGCGGTCTACGAGCGCCTCGAGGCGACGACGAAGCGCCTCGAGATGCGGGCGATCCTCGCCGAGCTGTTCCGGCCGCTCTCCTCGCCGCTGCTCGGGGAGGTCCTCTACCTTTCGCAGGGGGTCCTGCGGCCGGAGTACGAGGGGGTCGAACTGGGCGTGGCCGACTCGCTCGCCCGACGGGCCGTGGCGCTCGCCACCGGCGTCGCGGAGGGGACGGTCGCGCGGCGCACGGAGGAGACCGGGGACCTCGGGACGACCGCGCAGGAGCTGATCTCCGCCCAGCGAAAGCTGGCGGTCGGCGCGCCGCTCTCGGTGCGCGACGTGTACTCCGAGCTCGAGTCGATCGCCCGGGCGAAGGGCGATGGGTCCCAGGAGGCGAAGGTGAGGACGCTCGTCGACCTCCTCGCCCGCGCGTCGCCGCTCGAGGCGAAGTACCTCGTCCGGTTCGTCCTCGGCACCCTGCGGGTCGGCGTCCGGGAGATGACGATCCTCGACGCCCTGGCCGCCGCGTTCGCCGAGGGTTCGAAGGAAGCGCGAGCGCGGATCGAGGCCGCCTACAACCTCTCGAGCGACCTCGGGATCGTCGCCACGACCCTCGCCGCCGACGGGGTGGCGGGGCTCGCGAAGATCGGTCTCGAGGTCGGGCGCCCCATCCGGCCGATGCTCGCCGAGCGGGAGCCGACGCTCGAGAAGTTGCTCGAGCGGATGGGCGGCCGCGCCGCCGTCGAGTACAAGTACGACGGGCTGCGGGTGCAGGCGCACGTCGCCCGGGACGGGACGGTGCGGCTGTTCTCCCGGCGCCTCGAGGAGACGAGCGCCCAGTTCCCGGAGCTCGTCGCCGAACTGCCGAAGGCGATCCGAGAGCGCCCGGCGATCGTCGAGGGGGAGTGCGTTCCGATCGACCCGGACACCGACGAGATCCAGCCGTTCCAGGAGGTGTCGCGCCGCCGGGGGCGCAAGCACGACCTCGACAAGGCGCAGCAGGAGATCCCGGTCTGCCTGTTCCTGTTCGACGTGCTGATGGCCGGCGGGGCGCCGGTGCTCGGGCTCGACTTCCCGGAACGCCGCCGCCGCCTCGAGGGGATCGTCCGGGCGACCGACCGGGTGCGGCTCGCCACGCAGCGGATCGTCTCGTCGCCCGACGAGGCGACCGCCTTCCTCGACGAGGCGATCTCGGCGGGCGCGGAGGGTCTGGTCGCGAAGTCCCTCAAGGACGGGAGCGCGTACCGGGCGGGCGCCCGCGGCTACTGGTGGATCAAGTACAAGCGCGACTACACGATCGGGCTCGTCGACTCGATCGACGGCGTCGTCGTGGGCGGCTTCTTCGGCCGCGGCCGGCGGGCCGGGCGGTTCGGCGCGTTCCTGCTCGCCGTCTACGACCCCGGGCGCGACCGGTTCCAGTCGTTCACGAAGGTCGGCAGCGGCTTCGACGACACCCGACTCGCCGAGATGCCCGAGCGGCTGAAGCGGTACGCCGTCGACGAACGCCCCGCCGCCGTCGAGACGGGGGTCGCGCCGGATCGGTGGTTCCGGCCGGGGATCGTCCTCGAGGTGCGCGGCGCCGAGCTGACGCTGTCGCCCGTCCATCGGGCCGCCGAGGGGGCGGTGCGCGCGGGTACGGGGCTCGCGCTGCGGTTCCCGCGCTTCACCGGGCGGTTCCGCGACGACAAGTCGGCGACCGAAGCGACGACCGCGGACGAGCTGCTGAAGATGTACCGGCTCCAGGTCCGGCAGGCGGCCCCGGACGCCGAGGGCGGACGCGAGGCGTGAGCGGTCCGGGCCCGGCGATCGCCCGCCGGCCGCCGGACGGCGTTAGAGCGGGACCTCTCCGCCCAAAGGCATAAGAAGGGCGGCCCCCGTCGCGGCCGCCGGGAACGGGCCATGCTGGTCGAGATGACCGAGTTGATGGGACGCCAGATCTACACGCCGGACGGGCGACTGCTGGGCGAGGTCGACAACCTCGTCGTCGACGTCGAGGGCGCGAAGATCGACGGCCTGTACGTGGACGAGACGAGCCCGATGTTAGTGGACGACTCGCGCCCGACCAACGTGCCGTACCGCTGGGTCTCCGCCGTGAACGACGTCGTGCTGCTGAAGTACTTCCCGAAGCGCGTGTCGATGAAGAAGCCGGCCGCACGAGCCGCGAAGGACGAAGAAGCGGCGATACCCGCGCGCTGAGCGCCGCGGGGATAGCCAAGCTTGGAAACGGCGCAGGACTTAAACGGCGGCGACCCCGCCGAGGAGATCCTGCCGCGCAGGCGTTCGCCGGTTCAAATCCGGCTCCCCGCATCGCCCGCCGCGGCGGCGGTGCCGTGAGATACCGTATTCCCCGAGCGAACGATGGACCGGCGTGCGCCGGGCGGAACTGATCCGGGCGATCGAACGGGTCCCCGCGTTCGCCCACCCCGACCCCCGGTTCGAGCAGCTGATCACGCCGGCGGAAGCCGCCGTCGACCTGCTCGCCGAGGCGGACCGGTTCGATGGGCTCGCCGGTCGAGCGGTGCTGGACCTGGGCTGCGGGACCGGCCGGCTCGCCATCGGGGCGGCGTTGCTCGGCGCGGGCGAGGTCCGGGGGATCGACCGCGACGCGCGGGCGGTCGCGGCCGCCCGGGCGGCGGCGCGGGCGGCCGGGACCTCGGTCGACTTCTCGGTCGGGGACGTCCGGACGGCCCGGGGCCCGGTCGAGCTCGTCGTGATGAACCCGCCGTTCGGGGCCCAGCGCGCGCACGCCGACCGGGCGTTCTGGGACCGTGCGTTCGCGCTCGCGACGCGGTCGGTCTACGCGTTCGCGCTCGC
>DATJZK010000055.1:0-3559 GCA_035499145.1 Thermoplasmata archaeon | reverse complement strand
AATCTACAAACCGGACGATTAGGGAGCAGAGCCTCCGCTTTGCTGTCTTTATATACAAACACAAACATACTAATTGCGTACTCCGCCGGAGCGGACCATGAGCGAAGCAGTGCAGAACCGAGAGAGCCCCGCCGACCCGACCACCGAGCTCGACCGAGCGTTCGACGACCTCCACGCCGGGCTGAGCGACGTCTTCAACTTCTGGCCGTTCGCCGGCCGCTGGGTCTCCCAGCGCGTCCCGATCGGTCGGCAGCCGGCCCGCACCGACGTCCGCGACACGGGGACGTCGTACCGCATCGTCGCCGAGATCCCGGGGATCCCGAAGGAGAAGGTCGAGATCCGCGTTCGCGGCGCGATCGTCGAGATCCGCGCCGAGCAGGCGGCCGAGTCGACGGAGAAGGACGGCGACTTCGTCCACCGCGAGCGCCAGTACGCCGGCTACTTCCGGACGCTCGAGCTCCCCGAGCCGGTCGTTGCGGCCGACGCGAAGGCGAAGGTCGAGAACGGCCTCCTCGACCTCGAGCTGCCGAAGCTCCACCCCGGCCCCTCGAACGACGAGGTCAAGGTCGCGGTCGACTGAGCGCGCCCCGCCCGCGTCCCCGAGGGGGGCGCGGGCCCAACCGTTTCCGCGGCGCCTAGCCGAACCCCGGGAGCGACTTTCCGTCCCGGCCCCCGCCGGGGCGGAGCGTCGGCTTCCGCAGCTCCTTCGGCGACTCGACCAGCCGCGTCAGGTTCGCCGACTGGACGACGTACGTCGGGAGGCCCGTGTTCGGGTCGTGGCCGGCCCGCAGCACGTTCATGATCTCGAGACGGACCTCGATCACCGAGCCGTCCTTCAGCTTGAGGCGGAGCCGCCCGTCGCCCTCCACCACCTGGTAGTCGACGATCTCGGCGCTCGTGAGGTCGGGCGGCGCGCCGCCGGGGCCCATCATCGGGCCCCCCGCGCGGCGGTCCGCGTCTTCAGGAGCGACCGCGGGTCCTCGCCCCCGACCGTGATCCCGAGCGACGTGCAGGTGCCGATCACCTGGTTCATCTTCTCCTCGATCGACCGGCCGAACAGGTCGTCGCCCTTCGCCTCGGCGATCCGCCGCACGGCGTCGAGGTCGACGTCGCCGACCACCTCCGTCTTCGGCTTCCCGGAGCCCTTCTCCTTCTTCGCTTCCTTGAGGAGGAGCGCGGCGACCGGCGGCCGCCCGACGACGAGCGTAAACGCCCGCGTCGCGGGGTCGACCTTGACGACGACCGGCACCCGCATGCCGGCGAACTGCTTCGTCTCCTCGTTGATCTTCGCGACGACCTGGCCCACGTTCACGCCGAGCGGCCCGAGCGCCGGCCCGAGCGGCGGGCCCGCCGACGCCTTGCCGCCTTCGACCAAGACGCTCACTTCATCCGCCACTCTTCGCGCCTCCCTTCTCCAGCATCCGGACGTGATCGCCGCGGACCGTCACCGGGATCGGCACGACCGCCTCGATCAGTTCGACCGTGATCTCTTCCTTCGCCTGGTCGATCTTCTTGACGCGGGCCTTCTCGCCCTTGAACGGCCCGCTGATCAGCTCGACGATCGCCCCTTCGACGAACCCTTCGACCGTGATCTTCGGGACGAGGAGCGGCTCGACCTCCTTGAGGGTCGTCTCGCCCTCGACGAGGCCGCGCGCCTTGCGGATCCCCTTCAGCATCTCGCGGACGCCCTCGAAGCTCATCCCTTCCGCGAAGACGTAGCCGCGGAGCGACGACGGGACGAGGAGCGCGAAGACGACGTCGGGCTTCTCCTCGGCGCGTCCCAGGAGCGTGTCGGCGACCTCGCGCTCGTAGCCGCGGGACGTCTTGATCGCGAGGACCGCCTGCCGCGCGACGCAGGCGAGCGTCAGCTTGGGGGCGGGGCCGTCGTCCGGCGAGTCGACGCCGAGGCGGACCTCGACCCGGTCGCCGTAGCGGACGCCGACGGGGGCGGTGATCTCGAACGAGAGCGGGATCCCCTGGTTCGGCGGCAGCTGGAGCGGGATCTTCTCCTTCCGCGGGAACAGCTCGGCGCGGCCGCGCTTCCCCGGCGGCGTCCACGAGACCGGCCACTCCGCCCCCTCGCCCGGGTACGTCGAGGTGTAGCCGACCTCGACCGTCAGCGTGACGTCCGCGACGGTCGTCGCGCGGCTCGTGAGGACCGCCGAGATCGTCGTGACGGTGCCCGCGGTGACCGACCGTTGCGTGTCGTCGGCGGCGGCCAGGGAGAGGAGGCGCGAGACGTCCGCCTTCGCGGGCGCGGGCGGCGGGACCGGGGCGGGCCCCGCACCGGCCGGGGACGCCGAGGGCGCCTCGACCTTCTTCGGCGCCGGGACCGGCGTCCCGGAGAGGAGACCGATGCCCTCGTCGTGACCTTCGCCTGCCATTGCCGACCGGTTCGCCCCGCCTACAGCGTGGCGAAGAAGTTCGCCCAGAGCCACGGACCGACCTGGGTGAAGAAGATGTAGATCCCGAACCCCGTGAGGCCGATCAGGACCGCCCCGAGCGCCGTGACCTCGAGGACCTTGACGTACTCCTCGGACGTCGGCCGGCGCGCCATCCGGAGGATGCGGCCGTACTTGCCGTGCCCGACGCCGCGGAGGCGGCCGTCGAACTCATCCTGGACCCGACGGGCCCGATCGAGGAATGCCATGCGATCCTCCCCCCACCGGTCAGTGCACCACGTCGATCTCGGGGCCGCTCCGCCGCGCGGGGGGCACCGCCGTGGTCCCCGAGAAAATCTGCGGGGATTTAACGCCGGTCACCACGAGCATGACCCGGATCGTGCTCTGCATCGTGGGATCGACCGCCGCGCCCCAGATGATCCGCGCGTTCGGACTGATCGTCTTCTGGACGACCTCGGCGGCCTTCTGCGCCTCGCTCACGGTCATGTCCGGCCCGCCGGTGACGTTGATCAGCGCCCCCGTCGCGCCGGCGATCTCGACGTGGAGCAGCGGCGAGTTGATCGCCTCGAGCACGGCGTCCTCCGCCCGGTTCTCGCTCTCCGACTCCCCGATGCCGATCAGGGCGACGCCGCCCCCCTTCATGATCGTCCTCAGGTCGTTGAAGTCGAGGTTGACGAGGCCCGGCCGCGTGATGATCTCCGTGATCCCGCGGATCGCACGGGCGAGGACCGAGTCCGCGACCTTGAACGCGGTCTGGATCGGGAGGCGGGGGACGAGCTCCAGCAGGCGGTCGTTCGGGATCGTGATCACCGTGTCGATCGAGGCGCGGAGGCGCTCCAACCCCCACATCGCGTTCTCCTGCCGCACGAGCCCCTCGGAGCTGAACGGCAGCGTGCAGACGGCGATCGTGAGCGGATTGCCGCCCCCGGCGTCCTTCGCGCACTGGGCGACGACCGGTGCCGAGCCGGTCCCCGTCCCGCCGCCCAGACCCAGGGTGATGAACACCATGTCGGAGTTCTGCAGGGTCTTCTTGAGCTCGTCCTCGGCCTCGCGCGCGGCCTGCTCTCCGACCTGGGGGAGCGCGCCGGCGCCGAGCCCGCGCGTCAGCCGGCGGCCGAGCAGGATCTTCCGGGGCGCGTGGATCGCGAGGAGGTGCT
>DATJZK010000054.1:0-18429 GCA_035499145.1 Thermoplasmata archaeon | reverse complement strand
GGCCCATCCCGATCGCGTAGCCGTCGCCGTCGCCGCCGGCCGCGACGACCGTCAGCTTCGGGTTCGCGAGCTTCACGCCGACGGCCTGCGGGAGGAGCCGGCCGTGGAGCGCGTGGAGGCCGTTGACCTCGATGAAATTGTGGATGCCGCCGGAGCAGCCGATCCCCCCGACGAGCGCGAGCTCGTGGGGCGGGATCCCGACCTGCGCCGCCGCCTTCTTCACCGCCGCGAGGACCCCGAAGTCGCCGCACCCCGGGCACCACGTCGACGGGATCGCCTTCGCGAGCTCCATCCGGTTCACGCCTCCTTGACGGCGGCGACGATCTCGGGGAACCGGAACGAGAACCCGTCGCACTTCGCGATCGAGCGGAGCTTCGCGTGGTGCTGGGGGAGGTGCTCGCGGACGAGCCGCGCGAACTGGCCGGTGAAGTTGTGCTCGACGATGTAGGCGACGTCGACGTCGGCGAGGAACGGGCCGAGCGTGTCGACGGGGACGGGGAAGATCGTCCGCGCCTGGTAGAACCGCGTCGGCACGCCGCGCGCGGCGAGGACCTCCTGCGCCTCGCGGATCGGGCCCCACGTGCTGCCGAACCCGATGAACCCGATCCGGGCGTTCGGGTCGCCGTACATCCGCGGCGCGGGCAGTTCGCCCCGGGCGCGGTCGTACTTGCCGAGCCGCTTCTGCATCATCTTCTGGCGGTTCACCGGGTTCACCGAGACGTGGCCCCACTCGTCGTGCTCGTTGCCCGTGATCTGGGCGTGGACGCCCGGGGTCCCGGGCGGGACGTACGGCGACCGCCCATCGGGGCCGTGGGCGTACGCCTTGTACGCCGGGAACGCCGCGACCTCGGCCTCCGACGGAACGTTGGGCCGGTCGACCCGGATCTTCGCGAGATCGAACGGCGCGTTGGTCACGGTGTTCTGGCAGAGCGCCTGGTCGAGGAGCAGGATCACCGGCAGCCGCCACTTCTCGGCGAGGTTCAACGCGTCGACGGTGAGGCGGAAGCAGTCGTCGATCGTCCCGGGCGCGAGGATGAACCGCGGGAACTCCCCGTGCCCGAGGTTCGCGAGGTGGACGACGTCGGACTGCTCGTGCCGCGTCGGCTCGCCCGTCGACGGCCCGACCCGCTGGCAGTCGGCGACGACGATGCCGAGCTCGGCGGCGCCCGCGTGGCCGATCCCCTCGGTCATCAGCGAGAGCCCCGGGCCGCTCGTCGACGTCATCGCGCGGGCGCCGGCATACGCCGCCCCGATCACCATGTTGATCGCGGCGAGCTCGTCCTCGGCCTGGCGCACGACCCCGTGGAACGCGGGGAGGTAGCGCATCAGGTACTCCATGACCTCCGTCGCCGGAGTGATCGGATAGCCGGCGAAGAAGCGGCCGCCCCCGACGACGAACCCGAGCGCGACGGCCTGGTTGCCGGTCGTGAGGATCTGGTCGTGGGCGTCGCCGGAGAGGACCTGCCAGCGGTGGATCGCGTGGGCGGCGCCGTAGTCGATCGCGGCCTTCCGGCCGATCTCGAGCGCCTTCAGGTTCTTCTCGAGCGCCTCGCCGCCGCGGCGGCGGAACCGTTCCTCGATCACCGCGCGCGTCACGGTCGGGTCGAAGCCGAACAGCACGCTGAGCGCGCCGTAGGCGGCGGTGTTCTTGAAGATCGGTTGGCCGAGCGCGCCGCCGACGAGGGTGGCGAACGGGAACCCGGCGCTGTTCGGCACCTCGGTGCGGAAGGCGGTCGAGTCGTAGAGGACGAACCCGTGGGGTGCCATCTCCTCCCGGCCCATCTCGATCGCCTGCGCGTCGAACGCCACCAGGACGTCGACGTGCGACTTCACCGCCGAGATCGGGTCGCGCGCGCCACGGACCGAAGCGTCCGCGTGGCCGCCGCGGATCCGCGACAGCACGTTCCGCGACGTGTAGACGTACAGTCCCCGCTTGCGGAAGTAGCGGCCGAGCAGGTCGGAGACCGTCAGCGTGCCGTCCCCGCCCTGGCCGCCGATCATCACGCTCACGTCGTTCAGCTCGAGCGTCGCCCGGGGCCGGGCCGGCCCGGACTCGGCGGGGATCGGATGCGGCGCGGAGGCCGGAGTGCTCGTCATGCTCGATGCGACAGCTTCGCCGTCGTTTCCTGTCCGTTTCAGCCGTGGAGCGTATTTAAGGGATGACGCCGGCCCGGCGGCCGGCGGCCCGTTTTGGGCGCCGGGTCCTCGCCGGCCGCGGCAACCATTAAACCGTTCGACGGCTGAAACCGGCGTGGCCGAGCCGGGGCTCGTCGAGGATTACCACGTCCAGACGGCCGCGAAGCGTCACCTGCCGGACTCGGTCGTCGTCTGGGACGAAACGCTCCGCGACGGCGAGCAGATGCCCGGCGTCCATTTCTCGCCGGAGGAGAAGCTCCGCATCGCCGACCTCCTCTCGCAGGTCGGGGTCGGGGTGATCAACGCCGGGATCCCGGTCGTCTCCGACGAGGAAGCGCGGGCGGTCCGCCTGGTCGCCGAGGCCGGGCTCAAGGCGAAGGTCCTGGCCGCGGCCCGGACCGTTCTCAAGGACGTCGACGCGGTGATCCACAGCGGAGCGACGCACATCGCGATCTTCGTCGCCGCCAGCAATGTCCACCTGAAGTACAAGCTCAAGATGAGCCCCGAGGAGGTCGTCGACGCCTCGCTGCGGTCGGTGCGTCGAGCGAAGGAGGCGGGGCTCCACGTGGCGTTCGTCACCGAGGACACGGTCCGCGCGCCGTTCAGTTTCGTTGAGCGGCTCTACCGCGAGGTCCAGGACGCCGGGGCCGACCGCCTCGTCGTGGCCGACACCGTCGGGGTGATGACCCCGCTCACGTTCCGCTGGTACCTCACCGAGTTCCGCCGGCGCGTGAAGCCGAAGGACCTCTCGGTCCACTGCCACAACGACTTCGGGCTGGCCACCGCGAACACCCTCACGGCGATCGAGTGCGGCGCCCGCGCGCCCCACGTCTGCGTGAACGGCCTTGGGGAGCGCGCCGGCAACGCCGCGCTCGAAGAGGTCGTCCTCGCGCTGGAGTCGCTGTACGGGGTCCGCACGGGGATCCGGACCGAGCGTCTGTTCGAGCTGTCGCGGCTCGTCGAGGAGCTGTCGGGGGTGCCGATCGCCGCCAACAAGGCGCTCGTGGGGTACTACGCGTTCTCGCACGAGGCCGGGATCCACACGCACGGGATCCTCGCGCACACGCTCACCTACGAGCCGCTGCAGCCGGGCGTCGTGGGTCGGCATCGCCAGATGGTCCTCGGCAAGCACACCGGCAAGGCCGCCGTCGTCGAGAAGCTGAAGGAGCGAGGGCTCACGGCCCCGGACCCGGTGCTGCTCGAGCTGCTGACACGGATCAAGGCCGACTCCGAGTCGCAATCGAAGGAGCAGCTGCGCCGGTTCCTGGCGGAGTACCGGACCCGGTTCCAGCGCCCCGGCCTCTCGGACGAGGAGTTCTGGGCGCTCGTCGAGGCGGTCGGCGTGAAGGCGGTGGCGTCGTGACGGGCGCGAACGGCCACGGAATGACGCTCGCCGAGAAGATCCTCGCCCGGGCGTCCGGGAGCGAGCGGGTCGTCCCCGGCCAGATCGTGGAGGGCAAGGTCGACCTGGCGATGATGCACGAGCAGGGCGCCCAGACGGTGCTGCCGTTCCATCAGATGGGCGCCGACCGCGTCTGGGACCCGGACCGGGTCGTGATCGCGATCGACCACTGGGTCCCCGCGTCGACCGAGGGCGCCGCGGTGCTCCACCGGACGCTCCGGAAGTTCGCGGAGGAGGTCCATCTCCCTCACTTCTACGACGTGGGGCGCCACGGGATCTGCCACCAGATCCTTGCCGAGGACGGCTGGGTCGTGCCGGGCGACCTCGCGGTCGGGACCGACTCGCACACGAACATGCTCGGGGCGATGGGCGCGTTCGCCACCGGGATCGGACCGACCGAGATGGCGGCGGTTCTCGCGCTCGGCGAGCTGTGGCTGAAGGTCCCGTCGGCGATCCAGGTGCGCGTCCGGGGCCGGTTCGGCCCCGGCGTCACCGCGAAGGACCTGGTCCTCCGCATCCTCGGCGAGACGAAGACGACCGGGGCCGCGTACCGCGCGGTCGAGTTCGCCGGTCCGACGATCGAGCGGCTGTCGATGCCGGAGCGGTTCACGATCTGCAACATGACCACCGAGATGGGGGCGAAGACCGGCATCGTCCCGCCGGACGCGACGACCTCGGAGTACCTCGCGCGGATCGCCAAGCACGCCGCGCATCCGTTGCGGGCCGACGCCGACGCCCGGTACGAGCGGACGATCGAGATCGACGTCGACGGGATGCCGCCGATGGTCGCGTGCCCGTACTCCCCCGACAACGTCCGTCCGCTCCCGGACGTCGCGCGGGAGCACGTCAAGATCGACCAGGCGTTCCTCGGTTCCTGCACCAACGCGCGGATCGAGGACCTGCGCGAGGGGGCGGCCCTGATGAAGGGCCGGACGGTCGCCCCGGGGGTCCGGTTCATCGTCTCCCCCGCCTCGACGAAGATCTACGATCAGTGCCTCAAGGAAGGGATCATCGACATCTTCACCGAGGCCGGCGCCGTCTTCACCAACTCGAGCTGCTCGGCGTGCTTCGGCGGGAACATGGGGATCCTCGCTCCCGAGGAGGCGTGCGCCTCGTCCTCGAACCGGAACTTCCCGGGCCGGATGGGCGCGAAGGAGGCCCGCATCTACCTGATGAGCCCGGCGGCCGTCGTCGCGAGCGCCGTCCGCGGCGAGGTCACGGACCATCGCTCGCTCGCGTAGGGGGCGGACGTGCAGACCGTGATCGAGGGCCGCGTCTGGACGCTCGGCCGCGACGTCGACACCGACCAGATCATCTCCGGCAAGTATCTCACGATCATCGACCCGAACGAGCTCAAGAAGCACGTCTTCGAGATCGCGCTCCCCGAGTTCGCGGCCGCCGCCCGGCCGGGGGACATTCTCGTGGCGGGGGAGAACTTCGGCTCCGGGTCGAGCCGCGAGCACGCGCCCCAGGCGATGCGAGCGATCGGCGTCGGGGCGGTCGTCGCCGACTCGTTCGCCCGGATCTTCTTCCGCAACGCCATCAACCTCGGCATCCCCGCGATCGAGGTCCGGGGGGTCCGGGAGATCTTCTCCGCGGGGGAGACCGCCCGGGTCGACCTGCCGCACGGCCGGGTGACGAACGTCACCACCGGCCGCTCGATCGACTTCCCGCCGCTGCCGTCGCACCTCCTCCGCCTGCTCGAGGCGGGCGGGCTCGTCGAGCAGGTCCGGCGGGAGCTCGAGGCCCGGCGGTCGGCGACCGGGTCGGCGCGATGAAGGGGACGGGCTACGCGATCGCCGTCTTCCCCGGGGACGGGACCGGGCGGGAGGTCGTCCGCGAGGGGCTCAAGCTGCTGGACGCGCTCGCCGAAGGGGGCCCGGCTCCGTGGCACCCGACCGAGTACGCCGGCGGCGGGGAGTACTACCTCGCCCACGGGCGGGAGTGGGAGCCAGAGGGAGCGGCCGCCGCCCGGTCGGCGGACGCCGTCCTCCTCGGGGCCGTCGGCTGGCCCGGGGCGACGCTGCCGAACGGCGACTTGGCGGGGCGCGCGCTCGTCCTCGGGCTGCGCGAAGGGCTCGACCTGTACGCGAACGTGCGTCCGTGCAAGCTGTACCCCGGGGTGCTCCACCGCATCAGCGGAGAGTTCCGCGAGGTCTGGTCGCCGAAGAACGTCGACCTCGTGATCGTCCGCGAGAACACCGAGGGCCTCTACACCCCCGCGCGCGGGCGGCTCCGGCGCGGCGGCGACACCGAGGTGGCGATCGACACGCGCGTGATCACGCGCAAGGGGAGCGAGCGGATCGCCCGGTTCGCGTTCGAGCTGGCGCGCCGGCGGCCGACCGGGGCGCCCGGGGACGGGCGGCGGCGCGTGACGTGCGTCGACAAGTCGAACGTCCTCGAGGGGTGCCGGTTCTTCCGGGAGACGTTCGACCGGGTCGGCGCGGAGTACCCGGAGATCGAACGCGACTACGCGTACGTCGACGCCTTCACGCAGTGGATCGTTCGGAACCCCGAGCAGTACTCGGTCGTCGTCGCGCCGAACATGATGGGCGACATCATCACCGACCTCGCCGCCGTCCTGCAGGGGGGGATGGGGTTCGCCGCCGGCGGGAACGTCGGGGTCGACCACGCGATGTTCGAGCCGGTCCACGGCAGCGCCCCGAAGCACGCCGGCAAGAACCGCGTCAACCCGTTCGCGACGTTCTTCGCGGTCGAGCAGATGCTGCGCTGGCTCGGGGACCGCCACCACGACGCCGCCCTCGTCGCGCAGGCCGACCGGCTCGAGCGGGCGGTCGCCGGGACCCTCGCGCGCGGCGCGGCCCGGACGTACGACCAGGGAGGCACGGCGACGACGAGCGAGGTCGGCGACCGGGTCGCCGAGGCGATCCGGTCGGGGGGCCGATGACCGGCCGACGCGTGGCGGTCGTCGGGGGCGCGACGATCCCGTTCGGGGTCCGCGCCGCGACGTGGACCGAGCTGGCCCAGGAGGTCGGGGCGGCGCTGTTCCGGGCCGTACCGGCGCTCCGGCCCGACGACGTCGATTCGCTGTTCGTGGGCGCCGCGGAGCCGGAGCGGTTCGCCTTCCAGTCCCACGCCGCCCCGATCGTCGCCGAGCAGATGGGGATTCGGCCGACCCGGATCCTCCAGCGGACCGAGCTCGCCTGCGCGTCCGGCCAGTCCGCGATCCGCTCGGCGTACGCCGCGATCGCGGCCGGGCTCTCCGACGTCGCCGTCGCGGTCGGCCTCGAGAAAATGAACCTCCCCTCGATGGCGGAGGCGAACTCCGCGATGGCGTGCGTCATGGACCGGGCGTGGGACGGGCCGGCCGGAGCGACCGCGCCGCCGTTCTTCGCGATGGTGGCGCAGCGGCACATGCTCGAGCACGGGACGACCGAGGAGCAGCTCGCCGCGGTGTCGGAGAAGAACCACCGGTTCGCGAACTCGAACCCCACCGCGCAGTTCCACGCCAAGACGTTCTCCCGGGACCGGCTGCTGCGCCTGCCGCTCGTCTCGCCGCCGCTGCGGCTCGGCGACTGCTCGTCGATGACGGACGGGGCCGCCGCGGTCGTGCTGACGTCGGAGGAGTCGGTCCGACGCTTCCCCGACCCGCCGGCCTGGATCCGCGGGACCGGGCAGTACTCCGACTTCCACAACCTCGCGAACGCCGGCTCCCTCACGGAGTGGCCGGGGCTCACGCACGCGGCCCGCACCGCCCTCGCCGGCGCGGGGATCGGGGTCGAGGAGCTCGACCTCGCGGAGCTCCACGACTGCTTCACGATCTCCGAGATCGTCGAGTACGAGGCGCTCGGGCTCTGCCCGACGGGCGCCGGGGGCCGGTACGTCGCGGACGGCCGCTCCGACCTCGGCGGCGAGATCGTCGTCAATCCCCGCGGCGGGCTGCTCGGCTGCGGCCACCCGCTCGGCGCGACGGGGATCGCCCAGGCGGTCGAGGTGTTCGACCAGTTCGCCGGCCGCGTCCCGCCCGCGCGCCAGGTCCCCGACGCGGAGTGGGCGCTCGTCCACAACCTCTCGGGGAGCGCGAACGTCCACTCGGTCATGGTCTACCAGCGCGGAGGGGCGGCGTGACGGAGCCGGTCCGGCCGCGATCGCCCGCTCGGGCGGCGACCGTCGTGCCGGCCCCGACCCCCCCGCCCGCGGCCGCGGCGCCTCCCCCGAAAGAGCGGGCGCGCGAGGCCCGTCCGTTCCTCCTCGATTTCCTGCCGCTCCAGGGCGAGAAGGAGACCCGCCTCGCCCGGTTCTTCGCCCGGCTTGCTGAGGGTCGGCTGTCGACGACCCGCTGCCCGACCGACGGCCGTCTCCTCTGGCCGCCCCGGACCGCCTGCCCCCACTGCCACGCCGAAACGCTCGACTGGGTCGACCTGCCGGAGCGCGGGCGGATCTACGCCTTCAGCGCGGTGCTCGCCGGCGCTCCGCTCGGGATGGAGGCGGACGTACCGTTCTCGGTCGGTCTCATCGACCTCGACGGGGCGCCGCTGCGCCTGTTCGGTCGGATCGACGGCGTGCCGTGGGACGCGCTGCGGATCGGCCAGGAGGTCCGCGTCGAGCCGTACTCGGCCCCGGACGGTCGCTGGTTCTACCGCTTCCGCGCGGGGCCCTGACGGGGCGACGCGGGGGCGCGACGGGCGGAACGGACGCCCGGTTCTCCCTCGAGAGAGCCGGTTGTAGCAGGCTATTTATACCGGCCCCAAGTCTCGCGCGCGCCGGTTCGGAGAAAGCCGGCCGGGCATGGCAACGACCGATACAGGGTGGTGGCGCCGCCACGGCTGGACGGTCGCGATCCTGCTCAGCGCCTTTGCCTTCGCGTTCCTGATCCGGACGGTCTGGTCGTACCCGGTCATCGGCAAGTGGGGCCCGCTGTACGTCTACGCGGGCGGGTCCGATTCGTACTACCACTCGCGCGTGATGCAGTACATCATCACCACGGGTCACAACCTGATCCACGACCCGATGCTCAAGTACCCCATCGGGGGGACGAACCCGCGCGAACCGCTGTTCGACTGGATGAACGCCATCCTGGGGCTCATCTTCGCGCCGTTCTTCGGCGGCAACGCCGTCGTCGCGGGCGCCTGGTTCCTCGACCTGCAGGGCCCCCTGTGGGCCGCGCTGGAGGTGTTCCCGCTGTACCTGATCGGCCGCGAGGTCAGCAGCAAACGGACCGGATTGATCGCCGCGCTGATCCTCCCGTTCCTGAGCGCCGGGATCACGTCGTCGACGTTCGGCTATGCGAACTACCTGTCGTTCTACACGTTCATGATCCTCGTCGTCATCTACTCGTACCTGCGGACGCTGAAGGCGCTCGGGACGCACCGGTACGTCGAGCAGTACCGGAGTCCCCGGCAGTTCCTGGCCGGCCTCCGGCTGTTCTACCACCGCGAGCACACCGCGGTCAAATGGGGGGTCTTCACCGGGGTCTCGCTGGGGGCGCTGGCGCTCTCCTGGCAGGGGTACACCTACGCGATCGTCGTGATCGGCTTCGGGCTCCTGATCGCGATGGTCGTGGAGCGGATCCGCCACGTCGATTCGTTCTCGCTCTACGTGACGACGTGGATCATCGGCCTGGTCGCCATCCCGATGATGCTCCCGTACTATCTCGTGCAGGGCGACCTGCGGACGTTCTTCGACCTCCCGGTCCTCCTCCTGTTCGGCGTCCTGGCGTTGATGCTCCCGTTCCTGCTCCTGCGGGACGTCCCGTGGGTCTTCTCGCTTCCCGCGCTGATCGGCCTCGTCGGCGCGGCGGCGCTGTTCCTTAGGTTCGCGCTCCCCGCCTACTTCGCGGACATCGTCACGGGGCAGGGGTACTTCGTCAAGACGCTGATCTACTCGACCGTCGCCGAGGCCCAGCCGCCGTCGTTCGACGGCCTCGTCGTCGGCTACGGCGTCTTCACGTTCTTCCTGGCGTTCGTCGGACTCGCGATCTTCGCCTACCTGCTCGCGCGCCACCGGTTCAAGCGCTACCACATCGCGCTCGTCGTCTACGCGGTCGTCTCCCTCTACCTACCGATCTCCGCGACCAAGTTCTTCCTGGTCGGGAGCCCGGCCTATGCGCTCCTCTCCGCCGAGGCGCTCCACCGCGCCCTCGACGTCGGCAGCTACCCCGAGCTGCGCCGCACGGTCGCTTCGCTCTCCGATCGGCGCAACCAGTTCGCGGCCTTCCGCCGGGCGTTCAAGCCCCGGCACGTCCTCGTCCTCGCCGTCGTCCTCGCGGTCGTCCTGCCGAACGTCTGGTTCTCGCTCGACGCGGGGATCCCGGGGAACACGAAGGGCGCGGTCGCCAACCAGATCAACCTCACGATCCCGTCGTGGCTCAAGCTCAACTCGAGCGAGCCGGCGTCGAACTACCTCGGGGCGACCGGCACCGACCTCGACACGCCGAACCAGTACGACAGCGCCGCGTACACCTGGCTCAGTCAGCAGGACGCGAACGTGCCCGAGCCCCAGCGGCCGGCGTTCGTGAGCTGGTGGGACTACGGGTTCCAGGCGATCGACCAGGGGCAGCACCCGAGCGTCGCGGACAACTTCCAGAACGGGATCGACCCCGCCGGGCAGTTCCTGCTCTCGCAGAACGAGTCGCTCGGGATCGGCGTCCTCACGACCGCCCTCCTTTCCGCGGAGGAGACGATCTCCCACGTCCACCACCTCCCGTCCGGCCTCGAGACGCTGCTCGCCCGCGACGGCGTCAACGTGACGAAGGTCGAGTCGCTGCTCGCCAACCCCGCGTCCGACTACCACCTGGTCGTCACGCACCCGGACGTCTACCTGCCCGTCAATCCGTCGACGATCACCAACGACAACGCGATGTACCTCGCGGTCTCCTACGCGCTCGCCCAGTCGCTCTCGCTGACGCAGATCTCCAAGGTCTACGACGACGTCCAGCGCTTCACCGGTTGGTCGATCCGGTACGGGATGGTCGACTCCCGTCTGTTCCCGTTCAGCGGCACCGACACCGGCATCTTCTACGCGCCGGCGGACCTCACGGGCCGGGTGATCAACGCCGCGGGCCTTCCGACGACGTTCTTCAACGTCACGGTCCTCGGCAACGACAACCAGACGTACCCGCTCGGCGGCCTCCCGTCGGGGGTCGGCGCGACGCAGTACAACATCAACTATTTCGCGCCGTTCTACAACACGATGCTGTACCACACGTACATCGGGTACAACGGCACCGACGCCGGGCAGGCCGGCGGGATCCCGGGGCTCTCCGGCGCGGCCGCCGGCGACCGCCTCGAACCGGGCTGGATGCTCCAGCACTTCGAGATCGTCTACCGGACGGCGTACTACTGCGCGGGCGTGAAGAACGCCTCGAACGGCTCGTCGTGCATGCTGCCGGCGAACCTCCCCACCGCCCGCTCCCTGTCCAAGTCGACCAACGGGACGCTGGACGCCTCCTCGCTCTCGTACTTCCGCGGCGGCGAGACGATGCTCGCCTACTTCCCCGGCGAGACGCTCGACGGGGTCGTCACGCTCCCCGGCGGCCTCCCGGATCCCGGCGTGCGGGCGACGGTCTACGACAACTGGGGGATCCCCCATATGACGACCGTCACGGGCAAGGACGGCAGCTTCTCCCTCGTGCTGCCGCCCGGCAACGACACCCTCAACCTCACGACCGGCGCGTTCGACAAGCTGACGCAGGCCGGGAAGTCGGTGCTGCGGTCGATCAAGATCCCGGTCGCGGCGTCGGTCGGCTACAGCCTGGACCCGACCACGATCTCGGAGCGGTACACGCTCGCCCCGTCGACCGTGCAGGGCTACGTCTACTGGAACAACGCGAACAACTCGTCCTACAAGCCGGTCGCCGACACCGTGATCTCCGGCGCGCAGGTCGTCTTCTCGCCGCCGGGGGCGCTCACGAACTTCACGGCGACGACCGACGCGAGCGGCACCTACTCGCTCCCGAACGTGCCGCCGGGGAACTACTCGTTGACGGTCCACTACCTCGGCCGGAAGTACGTCGAGGCGGCGACGCTCGTCGCGCCCGGGGCGACGGTGAACGTCTCCGCGGGCCTCACGCCCTCGCTGGTGACGGGGAACGTCACCGGCCCGAACGGGGCCGGCTACACCGGGGCGACCGTCACGCTCACGGGTCCCCCGGGGATCGTCTTCTCGACAACCAGCGGCGGCGGCGGGGCGTTCGGCTTCCGATCGGTCGCTCCCGGGAACTACACGGCGGTCGCCTCCGTGCCCGGCACCGCCCTCCGTTCGGTCGGGACGCCGGTCTCGATCACGTCGACCGGGCAGACCCCGACGGTGCCGCTGAAGCTCGTGGCGATGTCGCCCGTGTCGGTCACGGTCACGGCGGCGTCCGCCCCGGTCGCGGGGATCGCGGTCCGCTTCACTCCGGTGATCTCGTTCGCCTCCGGCGGCACGAGCGGGATGGACGCGGTCACGGGGGTCAACGCGAACGGAACGGTGGCGATCACGGGGGCGGACGGTCGCGCCGCGGCCGCCCTCCCCGTCGGCACGTACGCCGTCTACGCGCTCGGCTACGTCGGGGGAACGCTCTGGGCCGGCCTCGGCCAGGTCACCTCCGCCGCGAACGGGCTCACGGCGGCGACCGCGGTGTCGCTCTCGCCCGCCCTTGCCCTCACGGGCACGATCACCCCCGTCGGCACCGCCGCGCAGGGGACCTCCGCGCTGGTCGCCCTCGCGCCGTCCGGGGGCGAGCTCGTCGCCCGGACCACCGCGTCGGGAACCTACTCGGTCGAGCTGCCAGCCGGCCTCTACGACCTCCTCGCCCTCGAGGGGACGACCGGCACCACGCCGGTGACCGACGCCGCGCTCTCGCAGATCAACCTCACGAGGTCGACCGCGGTCACGCTCACGCCGTCGCCCGCGACGGAACCCCGGTTCGCCGTCTACGCCAACCTCACGAAGGACACGACGTACATCGCCCAGAACGCCTCGGTCACCGTGTCGATCGGCCCGGGCGGGGCGTCGTTCACCCAGCTCGCCTCGGCGAACGGGTCGATCACGCTCTTCCTCCCGTCGTCGATCCCCGGTTCGGCGAGCGGCTACTGCCTCACGGGCGCGGCCCCGGGCTACCGGACGAGCCAGGTCTGTGGCTACTCGCCGAGCGCCCTCGCGGGACTCTCCACGTTCCGGCTCACCCCGGCCCCCGTCCCGGTCACGCTCACGGTCGTCGGGCTGCCAACCGGAGCGTCCGTCACGGTCAACGTCACGGCGTACAGCCCGACGGCGGTCTCCGCGCAGGTCGTCGGCGGTCCGCGGTTCTCGCTGTCGCTCACGCCGGGCACGTACCGCATCGAGGCGTTCGCCTCGGTGAACCACGGCACGACCCTCTACGCCCCGGCGGACGTCCGCACCGCCCGGGTCCCGTTCGGCGCCGGCGCGGCGGCGATCTCGGTCCCGGTCCTCGCGGAGATCCTCGCCCACGGCACGCTGTCGCTCCCGAGCGGGACGACCGCGGCGAACACCACCGTCGTGCTGAGCTCCCCGACCGAGAACGTCACGGTGAACGGGACCGACTACCTCTCCGGGTTCCGGATCGCCCAGGGGAACTTCACCGCGGCCGTCAACGCCACGGGCGCCTCCGGCGCGCTCGCGAACCTCACCGGGGTCACGGTGAGCTCGGGCGGGTCGATCGCCCCGAAGCTCGTCCTCAACCATCCCGGCGTCAAGTTGTCCGGTTCGCTCGTTTCGACGACCAACAGCACGCTCTCGCTCAACGGGTCGCTGACCCTGCACGGGAGCGGCGGGGCGCTCCTCACCGAGACCGTCACCAAAGGAAAGTTCTCCGCGTTCCTCCCCCAGGGGCGAAACTTCTCCGTGCGGGCCAGTTTCCGCGACAAGAGCTCGGGGCCGAACGGGAGCTACTTCGTGACCTGGTCGCCGGTCGCCGGGGCGTCGTGCGCGGTCGGCACCGTCGCCGCGACGTGCACCGTCCACCTCTCGAGCGTGCGAAACCCGGCGTGGCTCAACGGCACCGTCGAGCGCGCCGGCGGCTCCGCCCCGGTCCCCTCGACCCTTCGGCTGATCGGGCCGTACCCGACGGCCAACCTCACGGTCGAGCACGCCGACAACGGGTCGTTCGCCCTCCACCTCGCCCCCGGCGCGTACGCGGTCTACGCGATCCCGTCCGACGGGTCCCCGTTCGCCGGGTTCGCCCAGACGCTCGCCCTGCCCGGGGCCGGCCAGAACGTGACCGTGTTCCTCGCCCCCGCGACCACCGACGCCATCACCGTCTCGGGCTCGGGCACGCCGGGCCAGACGCTCGGCGCGATCTCCCTCTCCGTCACGGCGCCCGGCGGCCAGCGGGTCGTCTTCCCCGGCATCGCCGCGGGCGCGACGACCTCGGTGCTCCTGCCGGCGGGCTCGTACACCGTCCGAGCGACCGCCCCCGGCACCCTGAACGGCGTCGGCGGCACCGCGACCGTCTCCGCGACCGTCTCGATCGGGGCGGGCGGGAACCTGGCGACGCACCTGGCGCTCGGGCTCGTCCAGAGGCCCGCGGTCGTCGGGACGCTCGTCGGCCCGCACGCCAGCAACATCACCGTGACCGGCCCGTACAACCGGACGGCGACGTTCTCGTTCTCGCTGCGCAGCTCCGGGAACGTCCCCGTGACGGTGCATCCGGTCGGCTCGCCGTCGTTCTGGTCGTTCAACTTCTCCTTCACCAACGTGACGCTCGTCCCGGGCGGCTCGGCCGTCAGCGGCGAGGTCCGCATCACCGTCCCGCCGGGGACCGCCGTCGACCACCCGCCGGTGAGCCTCTCGTTCGTGGACGCGAACGGCACGACCGTCGGCAACGTCTCGCCGGCGCCGGTCGTGCACGTCGCCCCGTACCCCGGCGTCAAGGTCGGCCACTCCGCCGCCCATCCGTCCAGCGTGGGGGCCCAGAAGGCGAGCGTGCCGTTCTACCTCAAGAACAACGGGAACGCCGCCGAGACGGTCCGGCTGAGCGTCGGGGACGCGGCCCGCCTCGCGGGGATCGGGTGGAGCTACACGATCCAGGGGGAGACGTCCCCGAACGTCCCCCGCACGCTGAACCTCAGCGCGGCGGCGAACGAGTCGTTGACCGTTAACCTCACCTTCACGGGCCGTACGTTCGTCGCGCCGGGCTCGATCACGCTCCTCGCCCAGGTGGAGAACGTCTCCCACGCGCCGAGCTCGACCGTGACGATCTCGGTGCCGATCACGAAGGTGAAGCTCTCCTCGAGCCACGGCAGCGGGCTCACCGTCGTCGGGCCGGGGATCGGCTCGCCGTCGAAGTACCTCCCCGAGTGGGCCCTGCTCGTGATCGTCTTCGTTCCGACGATCCTCCTGCTCGCGTTCGTCATCGCGCGGCGCTGGTGGGCGACCCGGAGGTGGAGTCGGTGGTGAGCGGCCGCGGGCCCGCCCGGGCGCTCGTCCTGATCGCGCTGCTCGTCGGGGCGTTCGCCGCCGTCGGGCCGCTCGCTCCGGGCGCGGCCGCCGCGCCCACGAGCCCGCCCGTCCACGGGTCGGTGAACGGCCCGTCCGTCGTCGGGACCGGCACGACGTCGACGTACTACATCAACGGCACCGGCGGGCCCGCGGTCGCGGCGAACGGCTCGGTCATCGGGACCCTCTCGTGGACGGCGAAGCTCTCCGGCCCGGTGCTGACGGGCGTCTCGGTCTCGCCGAACTCCTCGACGTTCTCGGGGTCGTCGCCCGGGGTGATCCACCTCAAGGTCGCGAAGATCACGGAGCGCATCACGATCAACGTCGAGATTACCTCGAGCTACCTCGCCACGAACGCGACGGCGAACGTCAGCTACCCCGTGTCGATCGTCGTGCCGTACGTCGTCCACGCGGTCCTCGTCGTCGGGAGCGGGCACAGCACGCTCGGCTTCGACGTCACGGTCGAGCTCGACGGCACGCCGGTCGGCACGGTGAGCGTCCCCGCGATCGCCGCGAACGGCTCGTACAACCTCACGTACGACTACGCGACCTCGGGGCTCTCGCCCGGCACGCACACGTTCACGATCTCGCTCGCGAACGAGCACGGGCTCGTGACGTTCCCCGGCGGCGCCGTGGAGTACTCCCAGTCGTTCTACGTCGTCGGGCCGGCCCCCGACTACACGCTCTACGTGCTCGTCGGGATCGTCGTGTTCTTCGGCGTTCTCTTTATATTGGTCACCCGGGTGGCCGCGCGCCGGCGGCCCGCGGGACGGAAGTGAGGGGGCGCCGGTCGACCGATCCATCATGATGGCCCGAGCCGAACTTCGATGCACCTCCTGCGGGCGGACGCTGCTCGGCCCCGGCGGGACGCAGTTCGCCTGCCCCGGCTGCGGTGAGACGACGATCGGCCGCTGCGCCCGCTGCCGGGACCAGAGCGTCCTCTACCGCTGCCCGAAGTGCGGCTTCGAGGGCCCGTAACGGAGCCGGCCGATGGGGCAGGTCGCGGTGCTGTTCCGCCTGATGCCGCAGGGCGTCGAGACCGACCTCAAGGCGGTCGCCGAGGGGGTCCGCGGCGCCGTCCCCCAGGGCGTCACCATCCGCGGGATGCAGATCCGCGACGTCGCCTACGGCCTCCGGACCCTGCTCGTCTCGGTCGTGATGGACGACGCGGGCGGCTTCCTCGAGTCGACCGAGCACGCGCTCGCGAAGCTGCCGCACGTGGAGTCGGTCGAAGTGATGGAGGAAGGCCTCCTCTAGGCGGGGGGCGTTCCCGTCCGTGGACCTGTTCACCCACGTCCTGGTCGCGTACCTCCTGACCTACGGGCTGTTCGGCTTCCACCCCCAGTACCTCGCGGCCGGGGCGCTCGCGGGGGGGCTCCCGGACGCGGACGCGCTGCTCTTCCCGATCGCCCGGCGGTTCCCGATCCTGCGGCACCACGGGATCACGCACTCGATCTTCGGGGTCACCGTCGTCGCCGTCGTCGGGGCGCTCGTCGCCCCGCACCTCGCGGCCGGCTCGCCCCTCGTCTACTTCGCCGTGATGGAGGTCGGCGGGCTCGCCCACGTCGCCCAGGACGCCTTCACCCACTTCTCCGTCCCGCCGCTCCTGCCGTTCTCGCGCGTCGAGCTCCACCTGGACGCGGACCGGGCGATCAATTTCGTGACGCTCGTCGTGTCGGTGGTCTCGTTCTACCTCCTCCTCGGGATCGAGCGCAACCACGTCGCGTTCGCGGTGTACCTCCTCACGATCGACGCGCTCGTCGTCTTCTTCGCGGCGTACTTCGCCCTCCGCCTCGGCGCGCGGTTCTATCTCGGCCGGCGGCGGAAGGCGATCGGCGACTTCGACCACGTCGTGCCGACCTCGAACCCGTTCGCCTGGCTCCTCCTCTCCGAGCGCGTCACCGGCGGGCGCGAGCGGACCGTCTGGGCCCGGTACGTCCTCGGGCGGGGCGTCGTCGCGGGGCCGTACGCGGTCGAGGGGGCGCTCGAGCCCGCGGCCGCCGGCGGACCCCCCACGAACGCCGCGGAGGCGCTCGACCGCTCCCTCGCGCTCGCGCGGCGGGCGAACCGGATGGTCGAGCGGACGTACCACTTCGGCGAGGCGTTCCCCGAGCCGGAGGGGGGCTGGACGGCGGTCTGGTACTCGCTCGAGTTCACGATGCTCGGCCGCTCCTCGGCGGTCCGGGTCCGGTTCCCCGGCGGCGGGGGCCCGGCCGAGGTCCGCTTGGCGTTCTACCGGCCGCGCGGTCCCTCGGCCTGACCGGCGCCAGGAGCGGGCGCGCGCACGTACCGTGCGAGGGCCGTCTCGAGCAGCACCGCGAAGTCGTCGTCCCCGCGGCCCGCGCGGATCGCCGCGCGGGCGCACCGCCGCACCTCGGCGGCGATCGGCGCGGCGCCGCCCGACGCGCGGGCCGTCCGCGCGATCAGCCCGAGGTCCTTGGCGGCGAGCGCGAGCCGGAACTGGGGCGCGTAGTCGCGCCGGACGAACGCCGCCCGCTTCAGGGCGAGCATCCGCGACGCCGCGCCGCCGTCGAGGAGCAGGTCGACCACCCGCTCCCGGGGGAGGTCGAGCGCCTCCGCGAACGCCAGCGCCTCGGCGGCGAGCGCGACGTGCGCCACGGTCAGCAGGTTGTTGACGAGCTTCATCGAGCTCCCCGCGCCGACCGGACCGAGGTGCTCGACGCGCCGGGCGAAGGCGGCGAGGAGCGGCCGGGCGCGGTCGACCTCGGACGGGGAACCCCCGACGAAGGCGATCAGCTGGCCGTCCGCCGCCGCGGGGGTGCTTCCGCCGAGCGGGGCGTCGACGAACCCGACGCCCCGGGTCGCGAGCCGCGCGGCCACGGCCCGGCTCTCGTCCGGGGCGATCGTGCTCAGGTCGACGACGAGGGCGCCCGGGGCGAGGCCCCGCGCGAGGCCGCTCCGGCCGAACAGGACGGCCCGGAGCGCCCGGGCATCGGTGAGGAGGGTGAGCACGACCCCGGTCCCGACCGTTGCGCCGAGCGCCTTCGGCGAGTCGGCCCACTGGGCGCCGGCGGCGCGGAGCGGGTCGGCGGCGGTCACCGTGCGGTTGTGGACCCAGAGGGGAACACCCCGGTCGAGGAGGCGGCGACCGATCGGCTGCCCCATCCGGCCAAGGCCGATCAGTCCGACCGGCGGCGAGGTCGAGGCCGCCACGTTGCTTCCCGCGACCGTCGCCCGGTTCCCGGCCCGGCGCCCCGACGGAGCGCTCCGCCTACTTGTACGTCGATTGGTGGGTCGTACCCTCGTCGTCGACGATCGTGATGCACTCGCCCTCGCACTCGAAGAGGCACGCCTCGCACATGATGCAGTCCGGCCCGTGGATGACCGCCGACTTCTCCGCGCGGAACTGGAACTTCGCGGCGACCGCGGGGTCGTCCGTGACGTTCGGCCAGTTCTCCCGCGGCTGCATCTCGAAGACGGTCACGGGGCAGACGTCCCGACAGTGCGTACAGCCGGTACACTTCTCGTGG
>DATJZK010000053.1:0-2791 GCA_035499145.1 Thermoplasmata archaeon | reverse complement strand
GGAGCAGCCGCTCGGGAGCGGCGCCGGCGCGCGCCCCGTCGGGACCCGCGACATCGACGCCCCGCGAGGCGATCTCGTTCGCGGCCCGGGACGCGACCAGCTTGGCGACGGAGGCGTCCCGGGCGAACGGTTCGCCCGCGTCCCGGCGGGCCGCGGCCCGCTCCACGAGCGCTTCGGCCGCGGAGAGCTCCGCGAACGACCGGGCGAGCGCGGTCCGCTTCCACGGGACGTCGTCCTCGCCCACCCGCCGCAGCATCTCGTCGAACGCCGCGCGCGCGACGCCGAGCGCGCACGCGGCGATCCCGACCCGGCCGCCGGCGAGGGCGCTCAGCGCGACCTTGAGCCCCCCGCCCTCCGGGCCGAGCAACGACTCCGGGCCAACCGTCACCGACTCGAGGACGAGCTCGGTCGTTTCGCTCCCCCTAAGACCGAGCTTGTCGAGCCGTCGCGAGACGGAGAACCCGGGCGTGCCGGCCGCCACCACGAACGCGGAGATCCCCCGACGGCCGAGGGCGGGGTCGGACGTGGCGAACGCGAGTACCAGGCCGGCCGACACCGCGTTCGAGATGAACATCTTCCGGCCGTCGAGGACGAACCGCTCGCCGTCGCGCCGATACCGGGTGCGGATCGCGGCCGCATCCGAGCCGGTATCCGGCTCCGTCAGGCCGAACGCGCCCAACCGCTCCCCCCGGGCTAGCGGCCGGAGGTACCGCTCCTTCTGCTCGTCGGTCCCCCACGTCGCGATCGGCGCCGACGCCACCGACAGATGGACCGCGACGAGCACGCCGATCGCGGCGCTCCCCCGGGCGAGCTCCTCGAGCACCGCCGCGATCGATCGGGCATCGGCCGGTTCACCTCCCCAGGCGGCCGGCGTCCCTAGCGCCAGGAACCGATCGCGGGCGAGGGCCGCGACGAGCTCGGGGGGGATCCGGTCGTCCCGGTCGATCTGCGCGGCGACCGGCTCCACGCGGGCCACCGCGAACTCGCGCGCGCGGAGGCGCCAAGCGCGGGAGTCGCTCGCCGGAACGGACACGACGGCCGACGCAGGGCGTCGCACTCTTAATGCGTGTGGACCGGTCGAGCTTCCGGACCCTCCGGAGGCTCCGTGCCGTCCCCCCCGACCCCGAAGGACCGGTTCTCGTGCGTGGACGCCCTCGCGCTCGTCCGGGAGCTCCGGGCGCTCGGAGCGGCGAGGGTCGAGAAGGCGTTCGACGCGCCCGACGGAGGGTGGATCCTGCTGCTCCATCCGCCGGGGGCGGCCAAGCGCGAGCTCCTCCTCGTCCCGGGACGGTTCGCGGCGGTGCGCCCTCCCGACCGGGACCGCGGCGAGGAGCTCTCCCCCGTGGCCCGGGAGCTCCGGCGGCTGCTCGGGGGGGCGTTCGTCCGCTCCGTGGCCGAGCCGGGCGCCGAGCGGTACCTCGAGGTCGAGCTGTCGCGTTCGGATGCCCCGGAGGGGATCCGGCTCGCGGTCGAGTTCTTCGGCACCGGCAACCTGATCGTCGCCCGGGGCGCCTCCATCGCGCTCGTCACACGACCGAGGGCCTGGGCCCATCGAACGCTGCGGATCGGCTCGGAGTACGCCCGACCTCCGACGCGCGCCGACCCGTGGTCGATGGGCGTGCCCGAGATCGAAGCGGAGCTCCGCCGGTCGCGCAGCGACCTCGCGCGCACCCTCGCCGCGCGGTTCGCCCTCGGGGGTCCGGTCGCCGAAGAGCTGGTCGCCCGCGGCGAGTTCGTGACGGCGGGCGGGGCGAGCGACCCGGGGGAGGTCGCGGCCCGTCTCCACGGTCTCCTCGCCGATCTGAAGGCCGAGCTCGGCGATCGGCCCCGGGGCTATCTCTACCGCCGCGAGGGGGTGGTCGTCGATGCGACCCCCTACCCGTCCCGGCGGTGGGCGGAGTGGGGTACGGAGGAGGTCGTCCCGACCTTCTCGGAAGCGGCGCTCACCTACTTTCCCGGAGCGGTCGTCCCGGAGCCGACCGAGTCCGAGCAGCGTCTCGCCCAGGAGCGCGCCGAGCTCGACCGCCAGATCGAGCGGCAGCGCACCGCGGTCACCGAGCTCGCGGAGGCGATCTCCGAGCGTCGCCGGGCCGCGGATGCGGCCCTCGCGAACTATCCCGCCGCGGAGGCGGCGCTGGCCGAAGCGCGCGCCGCCTCTCCGGCGCCGGAGACCGTTTCGCTCGAGCTCGAGGGGGGCGTCGTCACGATCCCGCTCGCCCGAGACCCGCGACGGGCCGCCCAGATGCTGTACGACGAGGCGAAGCGGCTCGGGGTCAAGCTCACCGGCGCCCGGACGGCCCTCGAGGAGAGCGAACGACGCCGTGCGCAACCGGCGGCACCGGCCGAGCCTCCGCGCCCGGCCGCGCGCGCGGTCCGCCGTGCCGCGTTCTGGTTCGAGCGGTACCGCTGGTTCGTCACCTCCGACGGGGCGGTCGCGATCGCCGGGCGGGACGCCGCCTCGAACGACCTGATCGTGCGCCGGAACCTCAAGGACGGGGACCACTACGTCCACGCCGACCTGCACGGGGCGGCGAGCGTCGTCCTCAAGCGGCGGCCGGACGGGGAGCCACCGAGCGACGACGCGCTGCGGGAGGCGTGCCAGTGGGCGGCGGCGTTCTCGAAGGCGTGGCGGGCGGGCTACGCGACCGGCACGGCGTTCTGGGCGACCCCGGACCAGGTCTCGAAGGCGGCGGCTTCCGGCGAGTTCGTCGCGCGGGGAGCATGGGTGATCCACGGGACGAAGCACTTCGTCCGGGATGTCCCGCTCGAACTGGCCCTCGGTACGATCACC
>DATJZK010000052.1:0-12897 GCA_035499145.1 Thermoplasmata archaeon | reverse complement strand
GAGCTCTGCGCGTACTCGTTCCGCAGGTACCCCATCACGTCCGAGATCTGCTTGCCCGGCGCGACGTACAGGCTGATCAGCTCGGTCGCGCGTCCCCGGCACGCGGCGATCTCGTCCAGCTTCCGCTGGAACGAGTAGCGGGCCAGTTGGGTCTCGGTCGTCTCGGGCGTCATGCGGGGAGCCTCCGCCGCCGTACTCGGCCGGGGTCCCCCCGGCCGTCGCGGGTCAGCGGATCAGGTTCCGCGGGCGTCGCCGAGCGCCCGTTCCCCGGGCCGCGGAGTCACAGCAGCCGGCGGACGTGCTCGTCGATGACCTCTTCGGGATACGCCCCGACGATCCGGTCGACGAGCTTCCCTTGCTTGTAGAACAGGAGCGTCGGGATGCTCATGATCCCGAGCGCGCCGGCCTTCTCGCCGTTGTCGTCCGAGTTCATCTTCCCGAAGGCGACCTTGCCCCGGTACTTCTCGCTCAATCGGTCGACGATCGGCGAGACCATCCGGCACGGCCCGCACCACGGGGCCCAGACGTCGATGACGGCGGACGCGTTCCCCTGCGTGAACTTGTCGAACGCCGCGCCAACCACCTCTTCGACCGCCATGTCGCACTTCCTGCGCCCTCCGAGGTGCGCCGGATATAAAATAGGTCACTGACGCCGGGGCCACCCGGCGGCGCCGGGTCGACCGCCGACGCCGTACGGGAGCCGAACGTGCGTCCGGTCCCGCGACTCCGCCGTCCGTAGAACACTCTTTGTAGAGTGGGGCCCATGGGGAGTCCATGGTTTCTCCGATGGTACCTACCCCCCCCGACCGCGGGTTTTCTCCCGCGTCGGCCGCGCGTGGCGAATCGGTCCCATGGGTCGACCGGGGCGGCCCGCGAACCTCGGTGATCTCCCCCGCCGCCCGCAAGGCCGTCCGCCAGCGGATGCTGTTCTTCCGCCAGGCCGCCCTCGACCGGATCGCCGCGCTCGCCAGCGTTCCCCCGG
Source organism: Thermoplasmata archaeon (assembly GCA_035499145.1). Lineage (GTDB taxonomy): Archaea > Thermoplasmatota > Thermoplasmata > Lutacidiplasmatales > UBA184 > Lutacidiplasma. Next base: position 11,915 of record DATJZK010000052.1, on the reverse strand, counting down.
CTCAGCTGCAGCAGTTCCGCCGGGAACTGCGCGAAGGCGATCTTCCCGAGACGTTGCTCCACCGCGGCGCCGGGATCGCCTTCACGCACGAGCTGCCGCAGGGCGCGCTCCTCTACCTCCTCGTCCGGGCGCTCCGCCCGCGGCGGGTCGTGGAGACCGGCGTCGGCCCCGGCTACTCGACCTCCTGGCTCCTCGCCGCGCTCAACGCCAACGGCGCCGGCGAGCTGACGTCGCTCGGCCCCGGGCCGACGGCCGGGCGGACGAACGGCGTGCAGAACGTCTCCGTCGGTCAGTTCGTCCCCCCCGCGCTCCGGACGCGGTGGACGCTCGCCATCGGCAACTCCGAAGAGCGCCTCCGGCAGATCCTGGCGTCGGGCGACCGCATCGACCTGTTCTTCTACGACAACGGACCGGACGCGACCCGCGCCCGGTTCGAGCTGCGGGCGGCGTGGGATGCCCTGACCGATCGGGGCGTGCTTCTCGCCCACCACATCGAGGCGAACCCGGCCTGGCTCGAGTTCTGCCGCCACCAGGGGCTGCCGTCCCAGATCCTCGATCCGGGCCCGCCCCCGATGGGGGCGCTCGGCGTACGCGGCGGGCGCTGACCCCGCCGACCTACCGCTCGAGCTCCTCGACCAGGTGGATCCCGGCCGGGAGGATCAGCTTCTCGATCGCCGTCCGCACCGCGCGTTCGCTGCCGGGGAGAGCGAACACCGGCTTTCCCTTGATCACGAACAGCGAGGCGCGACTGATGATCGCGAGCGGCCCCACCTCGCCGAAGCTGATCGACCGGTAGATCTCCCCGAACCCCTCGAGGCGTCGGCCGGCCATCGCCTCGAGCGCGGCGACCGTGAGATCGCGCGAGCTCACGCCCGTGCCCCCCACCGTGATCGCGGCCTCGACCGGGACCTCCCCGAGCCACGGCTCGAGCCGCTCGCGGATGTCGGCGACCGAGTTGGCGACCAGCCCGTAGTGGACGATCCGGTGGCCGCCGGCCGTCAGCAGCGACTGCGCGAGCGCGCCGGACGGGTCGTCGTCCTCCGTGTGGGTGTCGGAGACCGACAGGACCGCGAACCCGAGGGCCCGCGTCCCGCCGAGGTGGTGACGGCTCGCCGCGCCCGCGCCGCTCGAAGGTCCGCTCATCCCGCCCGCGTCGCCCCCTTCGTCTTCGACTCCACCCGCACCGGTCCGAGCGACGTCGTCGGGTAGAGGCCGCGGCCATCCTTCTCCAGGTACTTGACCATGTCCCAGACGGTGAGCAGGGCGACGCTCGCCCCGACGAGCGCCTCCATCTCGACCCCCGTTCGGTCGACCGCCTCGGCGTACGCCCGCACTTTCACCGACCGCGCGGACGGCCGGAGCTCGACGCCGCTGCCGGTGATCCGCACGGGGTGGCAGTGCGGGATCAGCTCCGGGGTCCGCTTCATCGCCAAGAGGCCGGCGAGCTCCCCCGCCGCGATCGGATCGCCCTTCTCGACCGTGCCGGCGCGGACGGCCCGCACCGTGGCGGACGCGAGCCGCAGCTCGCCGACCGCAACGGCCCGTCGGGTCACCGGCGGCTTCTCCCCGACCGAACGCTGGCGCGCCATCGGGCGACCCTCAGCTCCTCGGCGGGCCGGCGGCGATGTGGGCGAGCACCGCCTCCAGCTGGATCCGGTCGGAGGCGCCCTGGGCGAGCCGGAAGTCGACCTCCCCGAGGTACTCGATCAGGCGGATCTTCTCCCGCGGCGGGAGCACCGTGTCCGGGATCTCGGGAAGGTAGCCGTGGATCGCCCGCAGGATCTCCTCGCCCGAGGCGCCGCGCTCGGTCAGCAACGCGAACAGGCGGTCGCGCGCCTCGCGGAAGTTGCCCTGGACGGCCGCCGAGAACATCCCCTCGACCTCGCGCCGCAGCGGCACGGTCGCGTACTCCTTCACCGTCGCGATCGTCACGTGGTCGGCGTGGGTCGCGGTCAGCTGCAGCAGGTTCGTGGCCCGCCGGAGGTCGCCGTTGCTCGCCGTCACCATCGTCTCGAGCGCCTCGGGGTCGACCCGGGTGCTCTCCTCCCGCGCGATCCGTTCGAGCTGGGCGCGCACCGCGGCCGGGGAGTACGGGCGGAACCGGAACACCGCGCACCGGGACTGGATCGGGTCGATGATCCGCGACGAGTAGTTGCACGACAGGATGAACCGGCAGGAGCCGGAGTAGCGCTCCATCATCCGCCGGAGCGACGCCTGCGCCTCCGAGGTGAGGTTGTCGGCCTCGTCCAGGAACAGGATCTTGAACCCGACCCCGCCGATCGGCGCCGTGCGCGCGTACTGCTTGATCGTCGTGCGGACGGTGTCGATCCCCCGCTGGTCGCTGGAGTTGAGCTCGAGGAACGACTGCCGCCACTCCGCGCCGAACAGGTCGCGGGCGAGCGCGAGCGCCGCGGTCGTCTTGCCCGTGCCGGGCGGCCCCGCGAACAGGAGGTGCGGCATCGACCGCTTCTGGGCGTACGAGCGCAGCAGCGGGACGATCGCCTCCTGCCCGACCATCTCGGCGAGCGACGCCGGGCGGTACTTTTCGACCCACACGGCCTCGGCCGCGCGTTCCGCCATCGCCGTCCCGTGCCGTCGTCCCGGCGACTCTACTTAGGGTTTCCCGGACGCCGGTGCGGGCCGACCCGGACCGGGAGTGGCCGACCCCGGCTCCCGGGCGGCGACTTCCTCGTCTCGGTGGCGCCGGAGCGCTTCCGCCAGCAGGCGGCCGTACTGTCCCAGCGCCTGCCGATGGCCCCCGTGGTCGTCCCGCGCGACGATGCCGTAGAACCACCAGAGCTGATCGAGCGAGGTCGGCAGCCGCTCGTGGTCGGCGCGGACGAGCGCCTCCAACCCTGAACCTCGCGGACGACGGTCGAGGGACCGCGCCGAGGCGAGATGATCCGAGAGCGTGCGATCGAGGTCCCGAAAGAACGCCTCGATCTCGTGGAGGGGCACGGGCTCCAGAAGGACCAGGCCGGCACTGAGACGGTCGAGCCGGTCGATCCACGGGTCGAGCTCGGAGGGATCCCGACCTGCCTCGGCCCGCTCGCGACTCGACGCGGCCACGATGGGCGACCGCCCGGGTCGGGATGTCGATTTCGCCGCCACGGCTCCCCGGGCCCCCGGCGGCGCGAACCGGGCCCCTTCACGGGAACGGCGGTGCGACCGCCGCCAGGGGAGAGGCGTCGCGCGACGCCCTCCGTTCGATCGCCCGGCCCAGACGGTACTGCAGGTACCCGAACAGCGCCGCGACTCCGAGGACCCCCGGGACCGAGAACTCGACCGGAATGTCGAACACGAACAGCGCGACGAGCATGCCGGTCGCGAAGTAGAACTCCGATCGCTCGAGCCGCTCGCTCCCGACCCGGAGCACGACGAAGGCGACCGCGGCGAGCTCGATCCCCACGAGCAATCCCGCCGCGACGATCGCCGGCCAGCGGCCGATCCCCGAGAGGATCAGCAGGACCACCCACGCGTCGAACCCCAACGTACCGGCGAAGAACAGACCGGTCCGACCCGCCCGGGACGGGCCGGGCCGGACCGAGAGGAGGTCCGCCGGTGCCCACCACGCGAGCGCGACGAGCACCGCGACCACCCCGAGGAAGAACGCGAGCACGCCGGGCGATGGGCCGTGCCCGACCAGCCGGGCGAAGACGGCGACCACCGCAAGGTAGATCGCTGCCACGAGGCCGACCGAGCCGCGGTCCAGCCACCGGATCGACCGTTGTTCGGGGAACCAGAGGCCGGTGAGCAGGATCGGCAGGGCGATCGAGTACGTGGCGTGGAACGCGGTGATCCCGAGCGCCCAGAGCCAGTTGACGCCGAACGCATGGCCGTACCAGCCGAGCGCGTTGACGGGCGATCCCGACCGGAGGAAGAACGTGTGGACCGCGAATCCCTCCTCCGCGATGCCGTACGCGGCGCCGAGGAGAAGGATCGACGCCCACCCCTTCCGGTAGTAGACGACGAACTCCCGGATCAGGAGCGCCCCCGTGCCGTACAGCCCGATGTCGAACCCGAAGCTGAGGGCGAACTGCAACGGGTTCACGACGAGGTTCGTGATCGGGGTGGAACCGGTGAGCAGCTCGGGGATCGCCGGGGCGAAAAGGAGCAGCGCGAGTACCGGGGTCCGGGGCCGGATCAGGATCCGCACGGCCCGCCGTGGGGTCCGAGGGTAGATGAAGCGACCTCTCGAGCGGAGCGCCCCCTCGCGTTAAGTCCGACCGCGCCCTCGACCGGCCGTCGATGCGAGAACGGCTGGCGCACATCGTCCTCCGGGGGCCGATCCGCGAGCGGAACGTCGATCCGATCGTTCGGATCCTGAAAGCGCTCCGTACGCGCCGACGGTTCCGGGGCGTCCTGTTCGACGTCTCGAGCGGCGGGGGCGAATCGGTCGCCTCCACCGACCTCTCCCTCGCCCTGCAGCGGCTCGACCAGACGACCCCGGTGTTCGCGGCGGTCGGCTCGGTCGCCGCCTCGGGGGCGTACCTCGCGGCGCTCGGCGCCCGGCGGGTGTTCGCCTACCCCGAGTCGATCGTCGGGTCGATCGGCGTCATCTTCCCCCACTTGGCCGTCCGGGAGCTCGCACGTCGGCTCGGGGTGTCGGTCGACCTCCTCCACGTGGGGGCGCACAAGGACGCCTTCCAGGGGTATCGGCCGCTCACCGACGTCGAGCGGGCGAAGATGCTCGCCGTCGCGCAGGAGAGCTACGACGGGTTCGTCGCTCGGGTCGCGACCGCGCGGCATCGACCCGTGGAGGAGATCCGCGCGCTCGCGACCGGGGAGGTCTGGTCCGGCCGCCGCGCGCTCGAGCTCGGGCTGATCGACGAGCTCGGCGACCGCGAGCACGCGCTGACCCGGCTCTCCGAGCTCACGGGGGTGCCGGTCGCGCGCACCGTTCGGCTCGCGCCGCCCCGGCCGTTCCTCGAGCGGCTCCTCGCCGGTCCGGTGCAGGGGTCGATCGACGGCGTCGCGGGGGCGTTCCGCGAGGCCGTCGAGGACGCCGTCCTCGACCTCGGCGCACCGATGCTCCGCCGGTAACCGTTATGTAACGCTCCGCCGCTCGGCGCGGCGATGCCCGAAGGCCGCCGCTCCGGATTCTCCAGCGCCGCCGGTCTCATCCAGTACTACGACATGGAGGAGACCCGCTCGCTCAAGCTCAACCCGTACCTCGTGATGAGCGTCGGCGTGATCGCCGCGATCGTCATCGAGTTCCTGAACTGGCGGATCGGCTAGGCCGCGATCGCGGGCGCCTCGACCGGCCCGGCGATCGGCGCGCGGCCCGGCAGGTAGCGGGCGACGCCGGAGCGGCCGAGCAGGACGACCTTCGAGTCGGGCGACTCGTCCAGCACCCGGTACCCCGTTCGCTCCGCGAGGCGGGCGGCGAACGCCGCGATCTCGGCGTGCTCGGGGACGTGGTCGCGGCCGAGCCGCTGGCGCGACTTCCCCATGTAGACATACCCCTTCGGCTCGATGAAGTCGGGCCGCGCGAGGTCGTCGAGCTCGGCGTACCCGTCGATCCACCCCAGGTTCCAGCCGCGAACGAGCGTGTGCCGGACGACCCGGCGGGTCGACAGCCCGCGGACGATCTCGAGCGACTCCCGGAGCCGGCCCCACGCCCCGTCGTCGGTCGGCAGCGTCAGGCGGCGGAAGATCTCCGGGTTCGGCGCGGTGACGGAGACGTACAGCTGGGTCGGGAGGGGGTCGAGCGCCCGCAGCCCGTCGGGGTTCGTTCCGTTCGTGACGAGGAACGTGGTGATCCCCTGGGCGTGGCAGAGCTCGAGGAACCGGTTCATCGTCGGGGAGAGGGTCGGCTCCCCTGTCAGCGAGATCGCGATGTGCCGGGGGGTGCGGGACTCCTCCCAGCGCTCGATCGGCACGAGCGCATCGCCCTTGAACCCCGACAGGATCCGCCGCTGCGCGTCGACCGACCGCTCGAGCAGCTGCTCGGGGTCGTCGTACTCGGGCATGACCCCGTCGTTCTCCCAGCCCTGGTTCCGCCAGCAGAAGCGGCAGTGCAGGTTGCACGAGTCGATCGCCGGCGACATCTGCAGGCACCGGTGGCTCTCGATGCCGTAGAAGCGACCCTTGTAGCAGTCGCGTCCGCGGACGAGCGACTCGCGCGTCCAGTAGCAGAGCTTGACGGCGCTGTGGCGACCGACGAGCTGGTACCCCTGGTCGGCGAGCTCGTTCGTCAGGTCCTGATCGCCCATGCGCGTGCGTCTCGACCCGCGTTCGACCCATAAGGCTTTGGAAAACACGCTCTCTCGGCGGCCTTCCCGAGCGCGGCGACGATGGAGCGGAGCATCCGGTGGATGGGCCTCGGCGGGATCATCCGCGCGACCGGGGTGAGCCTCGTCCTCCCGTTCCTCGTCCTGTATCTCCGGCGGGTCCTCGACCTCGGCTACACCGAGATCGGCGTCCTGGTCGCGCTGACGGGGGTCGTGCCGCTCCTGATCGTCCCGTTCGCGGGGCTGCTGACCGATCGGATCGGCCGGCGCCGGCTGTTCCTGCTCTCCCTCGCCGGGGAAGCCGGGTCGTTCCTGGCGCTCGCCGGCGCGATGCGGCTCGAGTCGCTCGTCGGCGTGCTGGTCCTCGCCACGACCGTGCAGATCGTCGGCACGATCGGCGGGCCGGCCCTCTCCGCCTACGTCGCCGACTTCACCGAAGGGTCGGACCGGACGATGGGGTTCACGTGGCTGCGGATCGGCTGGAACGTGGGGTTCACGATCGGGGTGCTGGCGGGGGGCGTGCTGATCGGGTTCGTGGGGTTCGTCTGGGTCGCCTTCGGCGCCGGGGTCGTGCTCCTCGGAAGCACCTCGCTGCTCGCCGCGGTGCTCGATCCGTCCCCGTACGACCGGCGCCGGGCGGCGGCCGCGTCGGTCGGGGCCCGCGTGGAGCCGACGGCGGCGCCGTCGGCGAGCGTCCGACGGAGCCTCGAGATCCTCGCGCGCGACCGGCCGTTCCTGGCGCTCTGCGCGGTCGTGGCCCTGTCCGAGCTGACGATCGGCCAGTGGGCGACGATCTTTCCGCTCTACGTCAACACGGTGCTCGGGCTCCCGTACGCGCTCCTCGGCGCCGGGTTCGCGCTCAACGGCCTGATCGTCGTCTTCGGCCAGGCCCCGATGACCCGGGCCGCGGCGGGACGCCGGCACACCAGCCTGTTCGTCGGGGGGGTCGCCGCCTACGCCGTCGGGTTCTTCCTGTTCGGGGTGGTCGGGCAGTACTCGCTGTTCCTGGTCCCGATGTTCTTCGCCGTCGTCTTCGTGCTGACGATCGGCGAGAACCTCACCTCGATCCCGATGTCGACGCTCCCGTCCAACCTGGCGCCCCCGACCGAGATCGGGGCGTACAACGGGGCGTTCTTCGCGCTCATCGGCATCGGCCAGCTCCTCGCCCCGGCGGTGGGAGGCGCGGTGGTCGCGACCGGGGCCGCGCCGCTCGCCGTCTGGAGCGCGCTCGTCGCGCCGTCCGTTCCGGCCGGACTGATCCTTGCCCTCTACGTGACGCCGCGGCTGCGCGACGCGCCGAACCGGGCGTGACGGGGCGCCTTCAGCCGCGGGGGGCGCCGTTCGTGTCGCTCGTGATCAGCGACAGGTAGGCGTCCTCGAGCGCCAGCGAGGCGCTCTGGTAGGAGAGGACGGGACCGAGCCCGACCAGTCCCCGCAGGATCTCCGCCCGGGTCGTCGGCTGGCCGTCGAACGAGATCCGGAACCGTCGCTCCCCGACCACCCGGACCTCCCCGACCTGCGCGCCGAGGCCCCGGATCCGGTCGACCATCACCGGCGTCGCGAACTCCACATCGACCGCGCGGGTCTGGAACCGGTTCGCGACGTTCTCGACGCTGTCGCGGAGGACGATCTGGCCCTCGTTGATGAAGATCACCTGGTCGCAGATCTCGGTGACCTCCTGCATCAGGTGCGAGCTCATCAGGATCAGGTGGTCGCGCTTCTTCTCGTTGAGGAGGTTGCGGATCAGGATCCGCTCCTTGGGGTCGAGACCGCTCGTCGGTTCGTCGAGGATGATGACCCGGGGATCCCGGACCAGGGAGGCCGCGATCGAGACCCGCTGTCGCTGGCCCTTCGAGAGGGTCCCGCACCGGGCGCCGAGCGGCGGCAGGTCGAGCTGGGTGTTCAGCTCGCCGATCTCGGCGGCGAGGTCTCCGGTGCGTCCGGCGCGGAACTCCCCGGCCATGTCGATCGCTTCCGCGACGGTCTGCGAGGGGTACGGCTCCGGACTCTCGATGATCGCCCCGACGTCCGCGAGGGCGCGCTTGTGGTCCCGGAGGACGTCGACGTCGTTGACGCGGGCGCTCCCCCGCGACGGGCGCAGCAGGCCGGTGAGGAGCTTCAGGGTGGTCGTCTTCCCGGCGCCGTTCGGGCCGAGGTAGCCGATCGCCCCCGACCCTTCGTAGCGGAACGAGGCACCCTCGAGGGCGGGACGGCCCCGGTTGTAGTTCTTCGAGAGGTCCTGGACCTCGATGCTCGGGGCGGTCATCCCTTCGACTCCTTCCGCTGGTAGATGAACGCGCTGAGCGCCAGGCAGATGACGAAGTACCCGACCATGATCGCGATCCCTTCCCAGACGTAGGGACTCCACGAGTGGATCGAGAGTCCGCGCGGCCCCATCGTCTGCGTGACGATGAGGTGCGGCTGGCTCTCGAAGATGTTCGCGATCGCGCCCCCGGCGTAGAGGATCGAGAACCACGGTTCGATCGAGGTCAGCACCAGGATCCCGTCCACGATGTCGAACCCGAGGAACAGCACGAGGATCGTCACGACCATGCTGACCGCCGGGCTGCGGAAGAACGAGCTGAACAGGAACGCGACGGCCAGGATCGCGAGGAGGAACAGGGCTGCCATCCCGATCGACGCGCCGGTATCGAGCCACGGGAGAGCCAATCCGTAGAACCAGCCCGCCCCGAGGAGCGTGTAGGCGTAGAAGACGCCGATCAGCGCGAGCGAGACGAGGAACGCCGCCGCGAATCGCCCGAGCAGGAGGACGACCCGACGGACCGGGAGCACGAGCATGAAGTAGCCCGTCCCGCTCCCGAAGTCCATCGCGATCGCATCGCCCCCGATGAACGCGCCGACGATCACGCCGAAGATCCCGATGCCCGTGGTGCCCGAGTACATCGCGTCGGACGCCGACGTGCCGCTGCTGTGGTAGTAGATCGTGACGACGGTCGACGCGGCGCCGACGATCACGACGAAGAGGAGCAACCCGAGGAATCGCCACGTCTTCAGGTAAAACCGGAGCTGGCGGCGAACCGCGGTCCCCCACTGTTCCAGGTCCGACGGCAGCCGATCGACATCCATGGTTCAGCCCAACGGACCTGCGCTCCTTCAAAACGCTACGGGGTCATCGCGCCGGGTCACGCGCCCGCGGCCGCCGCCCTCCGGTCCCGGCGTCCGCCCCGGGCACGGGGAAGACCGGGCATCTTCGCCCATCGCAGGGAGAGCGAGTTGAGCACGACGGTCGTGGAGGAGAGCCCCATCGCCGCGGCGCCGGCGATCGGAAGGACGGTGTAGAGGGAGAGGCCGAACCACGGAACCAGGGCGCCCGCCGCGATCGGCAGCAGCACCGCATTGTACCCGATCGCCCAGGCGAGATTGCGCCGGACCCGACCGACGATCCGCCGGGCGATCCCCAGCGCCGCGGGGACCCCACCGAAGGCCGTCCGGACCAGGAGGACCTGGCCCGCTTCGCGCGCGACGTCCGTCCCGGTCCCGATCGCCACCCCGACGTCCGCCGCCGCGAGCGCGGCGGCGTCGTTCACGCCGTCCCCCACGAACGCGACCCGTCGGCCGTCCCGTCGATACTGCTCCACGAGCTCGACCTTCTGGGCCGGGCTGCAGTCGGCGACGACCCGGGCGATCCCGACCTCTCGCGCGACGCGGTGCGCCGCCGCCGGGTGGTCGCCGGTCGCCATCACCACCTCCACGCCCATCGACCGCAGCGCGGCGACGGCCGCGGCGGCGCCCGGCACGAGCGGGGCGCGGAATCGCACGATCCCGACCAGCCGGCCGTCCCGGGTGAGGGCGGACCACGAATCGCCGTTCTCCTCCGCGGCGCGGATCTCGCCCTCGGCCGGCCCGAGGTCGACCCCGGCGGTCCGGGCGGCCGCGCCGGAGAGGAGGGCGACCTCGGAGGATCCGAGTCGACCGACCACTCCGCGGCCGGGCACGGAGCGGATCCCGCTCACCGGCAGCGGCGTCACCGGCGGATCGGCGGCCCAGCGCACCAGCGCCCGAGCGAACGGATGTTCGGAGCCCAGCGCGAGCCCGAGGGCGAGCGACGCGACGGGCGGCTCCGTGGCCGGAGGGATCGCCCGGAGCGCCACGACCACCGGGGAGTCCGACGTGAGCGTGCCGGTCTTGTCGGTGACCACGAGGTCGGCCCGAGCGGATCGCTCGATGGCGTCCTCCCCCCGGAACAGGATCCCCGATTCCCCGGCCCGACCGGTCCCGACCAGGATGGCGGCGGGGGTCGCGAGGCCGAAGGCGCACGGGCACGCCGTGATCGCCACCGTGACGAAGACGAGCAGGGACGTCGTGAAGCTGGCGCCGCCCCACGTATGCCAGGCCACGGCCGCGGCGACCGCGACCGCGAGCACGAACGGGACGAACACCGCGGCGATCCGGTTCGCCGTTCGCTGGAGGGGCACTCGCGACATCTCGGCCGTGGTGAGCATCCGTCCGATCTGCGCGACGAACGAGTCGGGAGCGGCCCGGGTCGTCTCCACCTCGACCCGGCCGTCGCCGTTCACCGCCCCCGCGAGCACCGGGTCGCCGGGGGCGCGCGCGACCGGCATCGACTCGCCGGTCAGGAGAGAGAGGTCCACGCTCGTCATGCCGTCGCGGATTGTGCCGTCGGCCGGGAACCGCTCCCCGGGACGGACGACGACCCGGTCGCCGGGAACCAGCGCGTTCACCGGGCTCGAGGACTCGCGCCCGTCCCGCAGGACCGACGCGGAGCGCGGGAGCATCTCCTCGAGCCGGCGCAGCGCAGAGCCGGCCCGGTCGCGGGTGTACTGCTCGAGGTAGTTGCCCGTCAGGATCAGCGTCACGATCAGGGATGACGCGTCGAAGAACAGCGAGGGCGGCAATCGGCCGGGCAGCGCCAGGACCGCGACGCTGTAGCCGAACGCCGCGCTCGTCCCGACGGCGATCAGCACGTCCATGTTGGCGACGCGGCCGCGGACGGCGTCGAACGCCCCGCGGTAGAACACCGACCCCGGGTAGAACTGGACGACCGCCGCGGCGACGGCGGCCACCCCCGCGGCCCCCGGGATCCGGGGGACGTACGTCAGGACCGCGGCCAGCACGGCGAGCGGCCATGCCACGGCGAGCCGCCGGGCCAGGGACCGCCGGGCCTGCTCCGGTTCCGAGAAAGCGAGCAGGCAGCTTTCCGCGCAGAAGTAGTAGGTCCGGTTGTCGCGAACGAGCTGGAGCGCCTCCGCGCTCGGCTCGACGAACATTCCGCAGACCGGGTCGGTCGCCATGCGCGCAGCTGCCGCCCGGAAGTCCGCGGCGGCTACGTCGCTCCGCCCCGCTTCTTCTCGTACGACTTCTGGCAGCCGACGCAGCAGAAGTAGACGGTCTCGCCGCCGTACACGCCCTTCGCCGGGGCGCGTTCGGTGTCGACCGTCATGCCGCAGACCGGATCGCGGGCGTTCATCGGTCTCTCGAGGCGGGAGTCCGATTTAGGGGTGCCGGTCGCGGTTTCCTCCACGCAACCGATATCTCCCGCGCGCCGTGGCCCGGTCGTGGTGGAGGAGCTGGACCCCCGCACGGTCGCGCAGCGGCTTCGGGACGCGCCGGAGCGACTCCTGCTGTTGGACGTGCGCGAGCCGTTCGAACGCGAGCTCGCGACGATCGAGCCGTCGGTCCACATCCCGATGCGAGAGGTCG
>DATJZK010000051.1:0-4820 GCA_035499145.1 Thermoplasmata archaeon | reverse complement strand
CGGACGAGCGCGGTCAGGAGGCCGAGCTTCTTCCCCGCCTCGGCGTCGAGGACCCGATCCCCGACGATCGCGCTCGCGGCGAGGTCGATCCCCCAGTCGCGAGCGGCCCGTTCGAACAGCTCCGTGCCGGGCTTGCGGCAGGCGCAGCCGCGCTCGGGCGCGTGGGGGCAGTGGTAGAACGCGTCGACACGGGCGCCCGCGGGCAGTAGCAGGGCGTTCAGGCGCTCGTGGATGCGCGCGACGTCCTCTTCGGTGTAGAAGCCGCGCTCGACGCCCGACTGGTTGGTGACGCAGACGACGAGCCACCCCCGGTCGATCGCGAGCCGGAGCGACTCCCCGACGCCCCGGAACAGCTCGAGCCGGGCGGCGTCCTTCAGGTAGTGCAGATCGGGGTTGAGCGTCCCGTCTCGGTCCACGAATAGGGCCCGCCGTCGCGCCGGGTCCGCCCTGACTCCTGCGACCGAAACGGCCATGAACGGGGCACGGTCGGCGACCCATAACGGTTCGGCCCGCCGGCGACGAGATGCCCGCACAGGAGCCCTCGATCGAAGCGCTCGACCGGGCGTGGGCCGAAGCGATCGGGACGCTCATCCAGCCGGCGGGTCCGGTCGCGGTGCTCTACTCCGGGGGTCTCGACTCGTCGCTGATCGCCTGGGAGCTCCGAAACCGTCCCGAGACCGTCCTCGCCACGGTCGGGCTTCCCGGATCGTCCGACCTCGCGGCGGCCGCCGACGGGTCGGGGCGCATCGGGCTCCCGTGGGTCGGGACGACCCTCGGCGAGGAGCGGCTAGTGGAACTCCGCGTGGTGCACCGGTCGGCCCTCGCCCAGCTCCCGCCGTCGCGCCGGAGCCTGTTCCTGGCGATCGCTGCGGCGGTCCTGAGCGCTCCCCCCGGGCGGATCCTCTGTGGGCAGGGAGCCGACGAGTTGTTCCTCGGCTACGCGCACTTTCGTGAGCTGTCCCCAGCAGAGGCGGAAACGAGGTCGCGGCGGGACCTCGATCAGCTGCTCGACCACGACTGGCCGTGGACCCAGCGCCTCGCCCAAGGCGCGGGGCGGTCGGTCGAAAGCCCGTACCTCGATCCCGGATTCGTCCGCGCCGCGCACCGGGTCCCGATCGAAGAGCGGCTCCCCGCGGACACGCCGAAGGCCTGCCTCCGTCGTCTCGCCGCCCGGAGAGGGGTTCCGCCGGAACTCGTCGGCCGACCGAAGCGCGCGCTGCAGTTCGGGTCGGGGATCGACGCGTGGTGGCGGCGACGCCCGGTCCCCTAGCTTGCGACGACCTGCGTACCGGCCTCGCCCCGCAACGCCCGAGGCAGGGAGGGGATGTCCGTGATGACGAACCGTCGTCCCCCGTTCCGAAGGAACCGGAGACCGGCCTCGACCTTCGGCCCCATGCTCCCGCTCGAGAACTCGCCCGCGGCGTGGAGTCGCTCCAGCTCGTCCGGGCCGATCGATCGCAGCCACCGCTCGTCCCGCTTCCCGAAGGAGACGGCGGCCCCGGGAACGTCCGTGACGATCGCGAGTGTCGGGAGGTCGAGCTCGCGGGCGACCAGGGCCGCGCCCAGGTCCTTGTCGATCACCGCCTCCACGCCCTCGAACGTCCCGCCGGCGCGGCGGACCACGGGCACGCCGCCCCCACCGGCGACTACCGGGATCCACCGACGGGCCAGGCCGGCCGCCAGCAGCGTCCGGACGGCCGGGCCCTCGAGCCATCGGAGCGGCGACGGCGACGCGACGAGGCGCCGCCAACCGTGGCGGGCGCGGTCGTGCTCCATCGTCCAGCCGAACTGCTTCCGGAACAGGCGGGCCTCCTCCTCCGTGTAGAACCGGCCGATCGGCTTCGTCGGATGTCGGAACGCGGGATCTCGGGCCGACACCTCCATCCGGCTGATCACGGTCAGGACGGAGCGGTCGATCCGCGCGCGGTGGAGCGCGGAGCCGAGCTCCGTCTGCACGAGGTAGCCGATCTGCCCCTGCGTCTCGGCGTCGAGTACGTCCAGCGGGCGGCGGGGGACCTCGCGGTCGCTCAGCTCGTTCTGGCGGAGCGACAGTCCGACCTGGGGGCCGTTCCCGTGCGTGAGGACGAGCTCGGCCCCGCTCCGGGCGATCGCCACGAGGCTCGCGACGACCCCCCGCATCCGCTCGCGCGCCTCCGACCAGGAGTTGTCGCCTCCGGTCCGGTGCAGGGCGTTGCCGCCGAGCGCGACCAGCACCCCGTCGGGCATCGCGGCGCGATGCCCGGTCAACGAGATGAGCCCGTCGGGGCGCCGTTCGGGCCCCGGACCGGCCCCGTCCTCCGCCCGGCGGTGGGCACCGCTAAATAGGCCGCCTCGGCTCCGGGGACGTGACGAGCGACTCCTCGTCGCTGTTCTGCCCTCTCGAGTTCCGGTACGGTCGCGAGTCGGTCCGGGCGATCTTCTCCCGCGAGGCGCGGCTCGCCCGCGCCCTCCAGGTCGAAGCGGCGCTCGCGCGCACGGAGGCCGAGCTGGGGATGATCCCTTCCGCCGACGCCGAAGCGATCGCGCGGGTCGCCGACACCCGCCATGTGACGATCGATCGCGTCGACGAGATCGAACGGTCGACCCGGCACGATGTGATGGCGATCACGCTCGCCCTCGGGGAGGCGGCCGGCGCCTCGGGCCGCTGGGTCCACTACGGGGCAACCAGCGCCGACATCACCGAAAGCGCGCTCGGGATCGAGCACCGGGAGGCGCTCTCCGTCCTGCGGGAGGACCTGGGGCAGCTCGCCGCGGTCCTGCTCGCCCTCGCCCGCCGTCATCGGGAGACCGCGGAGGTCGGCCGGACCCACGGCCAGCACGGTGTGCCGTTCAGCTTCGGCTACAAGATGGCGGTCGCCGCCGCCGAGGTTGTCCGCCAGCGGCACCGCCTCGACGAGCTCCAGCCCCGTCTCGCGGTCGGGAAGATGGCCGGCGCGATCGGGACCGGCGCGGGGTTCGGGGCGCGTGCCGAGGCGGTCGAGGCCGGCGTCATGCGTCGGCTCGGGCTCGCCGCGGACGAGGCTCCGTCGCAGATCGTGGGCCGAGACCGGCTGGCGGAGCTCGCCACGTTCCTTGCGCTCGTCGCCGGAACGGCGGAGCGCCTCTCGACCGAGGTCCGAAATCTGCAGCGGACGGAGATCGCCGAAGTCGCCGAGCCGTTCGACGCCGCCCGGCAGGTCGGCAGCTCGACGATGGCGCAGAAGCGCAACCCGATCGTCTCCGAGAACGTCACCAGCCTGGCGCGCCTGATCCGGGCGTTCGCCCTTCCGCCG
Source organism: Thermoplasmata archaeon (assembly GCA_035499145.1). Lineage (GTDB taxonomy): Archaea > Thermoplasmatota > Thermoplasmata > Lutacidiplasmatales > UBA184 > Lutacidiplasma. Next base: position 1,548 of record DATJZK010000051.1, on the reverse strand, counting down.
CTCGAGAACATGGCCCAGTGGCACGAGCGCGATCTGTCGAACTCGGCGAACGAGCGGATCGTGCTTCCCCACGCGATCGTCCTCGCCGACGACGTCCTGACGAAGCTCACCGAGCTGTTCCGCGGGCTCGAGGTCGACTCGGCCCGGATGCGGGCCGTGCTCGACGAAGGAGGCGGCGCCCCGATGACGGAGGCGCTGGTACTGGCCCTGACCGCCAAAGGGCTCGCCCGGTCGGAGGCGCACGAGTCGCTCCGGCGGCTCGCGCACGGGGGCGGAGGGTCGAAGGGACTGTACGAGCGGGCGCGGAACGACCCCGAGATCCGCCGGCTGCTGACGGAGCCCGAGATCGAACGGGTCCTCTCGCCGGCGGCGTACGTCGCCGCCTCCGCGGCGAAGACCGACCGGGTGATCGCCCGGCTCGAACGCGAGCTGGCGAAGTGACGGACGACCCCCGGCCGTGGGAGGCGACGATCCGCGTTCGGAGCCGGCCCGCCGACGTCGCCGGCTGGCTCGCGGCGGCCCTGGCTCCCGAGGCGGCCCGGGAGGTCCCGCGGGCCGGGGCGTCGATCACCGAGAGCCCTCCGGACGGGCTCTCGATCGTGGTCTCGGCGGCGGATGCGGGCGCGATGCGGGCCGCGCTGAACACGTACCTTGGGTGGGTCGACCTGGCCGCCCGGACCGCGCGCGGAGCCGCCCCGCCGGCCGCGTCGAAGTAGAAGCGCTTATCTTCCGAGCCCGCTCGCTCGGCTCGTGGCGCTGCCGGCGAAGCTGCAGAACGATCTCAAGCAGTTCCAGCGGCTCCAGCAGGAGCTGGGCGGGATCCAGCAGCAGCGGCTCCAGCTCGACCTCAAGCTCCGCGAAGTGACCCACACGCTCGAGGAGCTGAAGGGGATCCCGGACGACGCGGTGATCTACCGCCCGATCGGCGGCCTGATGGTGAAGTCGAAGGGCCGGGCCGAGGTCGAAGGGATCCTGACCGAGGACAAGGAGACCCTCGAGGTCCGCCTGAAGGCGGTCGAGCGGCAGGAAGGGCACCTCAAGGAGCGCTACACCGAGATGCAGAAGGACCTCACGCAGCAGCTCCAGGCGGCCGGGATCAACCCCGAATCCGCCGACGAGCCCGAAGCGTAAGCGGCCCGCCCTACGCGCGCCGGCGAGTGAGCCGGTCGGCGAGCGCCCCCAGCACCGGCTTCGCGTCGGACCGGATCGTCCGGCTCCGGCGGAGGCGCCCGAGGGCGCGCTCGGTCAGCTGACCGATCCGCTCCTCCGAATGGGCGAGGCTCCCGGTGCGGCGGATCACTTCCCGCGCCGCTTCGAGCTCCGCGCCCGTGGCATCGGCGCGTCCGAGGACCCGTTCCAGGGCCGCTCGGTCGTCCGGACCTCCGTTCCGCCAGGCGTGGACGACGAGCAGCGTCCGCTTCCCCTCGATGAGGTCGTTCGCGCTCTTGCCAGCGTCCTTGGCGTCGAACCCGGCTCCGAGCACATCGTCCCGGAGCTGGAAGGCGATCCCCAGGTCGATCGCGATCGCCTCCAGGTCGGCGAGGCGGG
>DATJZK010000050.1:0-20265 GCA_035499145.1 Thermoplasmata archaeon | reverse complement strand
CCCGCCGGTCGCCCCGGGCGAACGCCCCGTCGTCGACGCCCGCGACCCGGGGGTGCGCCTTGCCGATCGCCCGCCGCAACGCTAAGACCCCGGCGGCGCCTCGGCCGGCCCGATGGCCGGTCCCGGGGTCGCGGTGCGCTGCCCGGCCTGCGGCACGGAGCTTCGGGCGTTCCTGGCCCCGACGCCGCCGACCCAGTGGTTTCCCTGCCCCCATTGCCGACTCGCGGTGCCCGTCGTCGTTCCCCGCGACCCGCCTCCGCTGTACAGCTGGGAGGTCCTCCCGGGTCTATATCCGCCGCTCGCCCCGCCCCGGGCGCCGCGGGTGCGCGTCGGCCGGGCGGTGGCGGTGGCGCTTGTCGCCGTCGCGATCGTCGCGGCCGTCCTCGCCGGCGCGTTGGCGATGTACGGCATGGCCGCGACGGCCCCGGGGACGTACTCGGTGAGCGGAACGGTCGTCGGTCCCGGCGGGGGCCCCCTCCTCGGCGCGACGGTCCTGCTCACCGACAACAACGGGGCGACGTACAGCGCGCACACCGGCGTCGGAGGCGCGTTCGCCTTCGGCGGGCTGCCGAGCGGGGGCGTGTCGATCAACGCCTCCTACCCGGGCGATGCGCCGACGACGGTGTACACGTTCGTCTCGCCGGTCTACGACGCCGGCAGCACCGGCCTCACCATCGAGCTGACCCACGGGAACCTCAGCAACTGGACGTCCCAGGCGCTCGCCCCGTTCCCGACCCTCGAGAACTTCCTCGCGTCGGTCGTCGGCGCGACCGGGCTCCTCGCGCTCGCGTCGGTCGTCGCGGGCGTGGCGGCGTGGGCGACGGTCGCGGGCCGATCCCGCACCGCGGGGGTGATCGGCGGCGGCGCCGGCCTGGCGGTGCCGGCGGTCCTGTTCTTCCTCGGCCTGTTCCCCGCGTTCCCGCTCGTTGCCGCGGCGACGGCGATCGCCGCGGGGGGCGGAGCGTTCGCGACGGTCGTCGGGGCCGCTGAACTGTACCGCGCGGGTCCGGGAACGGCCGACTAGGTCGAAAGGTCGGCGGCCGGGGTCGTCGCCTCGCCCGGGGCCGGCAGCGGACGACGCCCGCGGAAGCCCCCGGTGAGCGAGTGGTAGAAACCGACCTCGGCCTCGTCGCGTCGCCAGCAGAGGAGCGCGAGCTCGCCGCCGACGACCGAGTAGAAGTCGACGAGCCCCGTGTCGAGCGCCTTCACGTCGATCGCCTCGGCCCGGAGCGCGTCGATCGCCTCGTCGATCCGCCGGGAGAGGTTCTTCCATTCGGCCTCGAGCCGGCGCTTGAGGTGGTGGTCGGCGTGGTCGGCGGCATCGACCTCCGCGCCCCAGAACTCGGTGAGGCGTCGCAGCTCCCCATGGACCTCAGAGAGCCGCACCGCCCACTCGCGGAGCTGGTCGAGGAGCTCGCGAAGCTGGGGCAGCCGGGCGTTCGCCTCGTCGACCGTCCAGAGGCGCGGTGGCGACGTGGTCGCCGGCGGGTCGGCCCGCATGTCCCGGCTCATGCGATGGTAGGTCGAGTTATGCATCGCCCCCTATTTACCCCCGGTAGGGACGGACGGGTAACCCGCGCCGGTGCGGGTCGGTCCGGAGGCCCTGACGGCGGCTGCGGGCCGGGTGCGCGCCGGCCAACCGTTAAGCGCGCACCGAGGCTGCTCGCCTCGAGGTCATCCGATGCAGGCCGTCGTGAAGACCCGGCGTGCGCCCGGCGGGGAGCTCCTCGAGGTGCCCGAACCGGTCCCGAAGGACCGGGAGGTCGTCATCCGGGTGCTCGCGTCGTCGGTCTGCGGGACCGACCTGCACATCTGGCAGTGGAACGACTGGGCCCAGTCGCGGGTCCGATCGCTCCCCTTGACCCTCGGTCACGAGGTCTGCGGCGAGATCGTCCGGCTCGGGCCGGGGGTCGAGGGACTGAAGGTGGGCGACCGCGTCTCCGCCGAGACGCACATCGTGGACGGGACGTGCTTCCAGTGCCGGACGGGGCGGATGCACATCTGCGAGCACGTCGAGGTCCTCGGCGTCGACCGGCACGGGGTGTTCGCCGAGTACGCGGTCCTGCCGGAGCTCAACGCCTGGAAGAACGACCCGGACCTCGACCCGTCGATCGCATCGGTGCAGGAACCGCTGGGGAACGCGATGCACTCGCTCCTCCCCGAGTCGAGCGACGACGGCGTCGCGGGGAAGAACCTCCTGATCACGGGCTGCGGACCGATCGGGCTGATGGCGATCGCCGCCGCCAAGTCGATGGGCGCTGGGACGGTCGTCGCCACCGAGGTGAATCCGATGCGCGCCGAGCTCGCCCGCCGGATGGGCGCGGACGTCGTGCTGCGGCCGGGCTCGGACGGCACCGAGCTCGCCGCGCGGGTCCGGGACGCCACCGGCGGCCAAGGGGTCGACGTGGGGCTCGAGATGAGCGGCCACCCGGCGTCGTTGAAGCTCGTCTTCGACGCGCTTCGCCCGGGCGGACGCGTCTCGCTCCTCGGCCTCTTCGACGGCCCGGCGACGCTCGACTTCGACAACGCGGTCGTGTTCAAGGCGGCCCGGATCCACGGGATCTTCGGCCGGCGGATGTTCGACACCTGGTACCAGGTGAAGGGATTGCTCGCGCGCCCCGCGTTCCGCGAGAAGGTCGCCCTGATGATCACCCACCGCGTGCCGATCAAGGAGATCGGGCGGGCGATGGCGCTGATCGAGAGCGGCCAGGCGGCGAAAGTGTCGCTGGAGCCCCGCTGGTGACGGCGGCCCGCGACCCGGTCGGGTTCCTCGCCGCCGACGTGAAGGAACTGGTCGACGCCGACCTCGACTGGAAGCTCCACGTCCTCGGCGGCCCGAGCACCCCGTGGTGCGTCGTGGACGGCCGGAAGGTGCTGATGTTCTGCTCCAACAACTACCTCGGCCTCTCCAACCATCCGAAGCTCAAGGCCGCGGCGATCGACGCGATCCGCTCGCACGGCGCCGGCTCGGGGTCCGTCCGTCCGATCGCGGGGACGATGGACCTGCACGTCGAGCTCGAGCGGCGGCTCGCGCGATTCAAGGGCGCTCCCGCCTCCCTCGTCTTCCAGACCGGCTTCGCGGCGAACGCGGGGCTCCTTCCCCAGCTCGTGGGCGAGGGAGACCTGGTCGTCAGCGACGAGCTCAACCACGGAAGCATCATCGACGGGGTGCGGCTGTCGCGGGCGGAGCGCGGGGTCTACCGCCACGCCGACCCGGACGACCTCGCGCGCGTGCTGCGCGACGCGGAGCGGCACACGCCGGCGTATCGACGCCTCCTCGTCGTCACCGACGGCGTCTTCTCGATGGACGGGGACATCGCGCCGCTCGACCGGATCGCCGCCCTCGCGTCCGACCACGGCGCGATGGTGTACGTCGACGACGCCCACGGCGAGGGGGTCCTGGGCGAGGGGGGCCGCGGGATCGTCTCCCACTTCCGGCTCTCGCGCGACCAGGTCCACGTCGAGATGGGGACGTTCTCGAAGGCGTTCGGCGTCGTCGGGGGCCACGTCTCGGGGTCGGAGGCGCTCGCGCGGTTCGCGTTCAACAAGGCGCGCACGTTCCTCCTCAGCGGTTCGCATCCGCCGGCGGTCGCCGCGGCGTGCCTCGCGGCCGTCGACGTCCTCGAGCACGAGCCGGAGCACGTCACCCGGCTCTGGAGCCTGACCCGACGGTTCAAGGAGGCGATGGCCGGGCTCGGCTTCGACACGGGAGCGAGCGCGACGCCGATCACCCCGGTGATGGTGGGGGACGGGGCGCGCGCGAAGCAGCTCAGCCAGCGCCTGTTCGAGCTCGGCGTCTTCGCCCTCCCGATCGTCTTCCCGATGGTCGCGAAGGGGAAGGCGCGGATCCGCACGATCATGAACGCGGCGCTGACCGACGACGACCTCGCGCACGCGATCGGCGCGTTCGAGAAGGCCGGGCGCGAGCTCGGATTGATCTGACCGGCCCCGCGCTCCGCTCTACGCGCGCGTTCGAGACGCGCGCCCCCGACGACCGTCGAAATCGACCCGCCGTGCCTCGGTTTCTCTCGGTGTACTCCGGTTTTCTACGAGCGCTTATATAGGGTACGCAACTCCCCCGTCCTCCGCAGAGGAGACCCCATCGACCCATGGCACGCCGACACCGTCCGAGGCGAGGCTCGCTCGCGTACTCCCCGCGATCCCGGGCCGCCCGGCCCGTCCCGCGGGTGCGGTCGTGGCCGCCCGGCCCGAAGCAGCCGACGATCGAAGGGTTCGCCGGCTTCAAGGTCGGCATGACGCACGCGTTCATCGTCGACTACCGCAAGCGGTCGACGACGGCCGGCCAGGAGGTCTCGGTGCCCGTGACGGTCGTGGAGGTGCCCCCGATCCGCGTCGCCGCGGCCCGGATCTACCAGCGCAATCCGTACGGGATGCGCGTCGTCTCCGAGGTCTGGGCCCCCGAGTTCTCGCCCGAGCTCGCGCGACGGATCCCGACGCACGCCCCCGGCTCCGCCGAGCGGCTCGCCGCCTTCAAGGGAGCCGCGGGCGACGAGGTCCGCTTGATCGTCCACTCCCAGCCGTCGCTCGTCACCGGCTCGCCCTCGAAGACGCCGACGCTGTTCGAGGTCCGCGTCTCCGGCGAGAAGTTCGACGAGCGGCGCGCGTTCGCCGCCGAGCAGCTCGGCCGCGAGGTCGCCGCGGAGCAGCTCACGAAGGAAGGAGAGTTCGTCGACGTGATCGGCGTGACGAAGGGGTTCGGGTTCCAGGGCCACATCCAGCGCTGGGGCGTCAAGCTCCAGCCCCGGAAGAACTCGAAGCACCGGCGGATGATCGGAACGCTCGGACCGCACAACCCGAGCTTCGTCAGCTACCGCATCCCGCAGGCGGGCCAGCAAGGCTACCACCGCCGGACGCAGTGGAACATGCGGGTCCTGCGGGTCGTCCGCGACCCGAAGAAGGATCTCGTGACGCCGGCGGGCGGATTCCCGCGGTACGGCGAGGTTCGCAGCGCCTGCCTGATCCTCCACGGCTCGCTCCCGGGACCGGCGAAGCGGCTGCTGCGGTTCCGCGCCCCGCTCCGCGGACGCGTCGCCACGGTCGAGAAGGTCGACATTCGCTACCTGAGCACGGCGTCGAAGCAGGGAGGATGATGCCGCGCGAGCCGACCCCCGCACCGGCCGCGGCGCCGGCCGCCGAGGCGACCGGCCACCACCGCGCCCACGTCGTCTCCCTCGAGGGGAAGGCCGGGGCGACGGTCCGGCTGCCGCTCGCGTTCTCCACCCCCGTCCGCCCCGACCTGATCCACCGCGCCGTCGTCGCCGCCCAGAGCCATCGCCGCCAGCCGTACGGGACGAGCCCGACCGGCGGCATGCGCCACTCGGTGGAGTGGAGCGGGAAGGGAAAAGGGGTCGCGCGAACGCCCCGCCTGATGGACTCGATGCGCGGGGCGCAGTCCCCGAACACGGTCGGCGGTCGCGCGGCGCATCCGCCCCGGACCGACCGGATCTGGGCGAAGAAGATCAACCGGAAGGAGCGGCGGCTCGCGTTCGCCTCCGCGCTCGCCGCGACCCGCGAGTCGCGCCTCGCCGAGGCGCGGGGCCACCTGCTCCCGCACGGCCTCGCGTTGCCGCTCGTCATCGACGACCCGATCGAGGAGATCACCACGGCACGGGCCGCGCGCGAGCTGCTCGAGCGCCTCAAGCTCTGGGTCGACGTCGAGCGGTCGCGGGACGGGGTCCACCTCCGCGCCTCGGGCCGGGCCCGACGCCGCGGCCGGGTCCGCCGCACCCCGCGCAGCGTCCTCGTCGTCACGAGCGGCGCCGGCCGGGCCCGCGGCTTCGCGAACCTCTCCGGCATCGACGTCGTGCCGGTCCCTCGGCTCGGGACCGAGGACCTGGCTCCCGGCGGGGTCCCCGGACGGCTGACGCTCTACTCGCGGGCCGCGGTCGAGTCGCTTCGCGACCGGCTCGGGGAGGCGGCGGCATGACCACGATGCGTCACCGGGTCATTCTGCACGCCTACGTGACCGAGAAGGCGATGGACGAGATGGAGCGGCAGAACAAGCTCGAGTTCGTCGTCGACTCGCGGGCGAACCGCGCCGAGATCCGGCGCGCCGTCGAGGAGACGTACCAGTGCAAGGTGGCGAAGGTCACCGTGAAGATCGTTCAGTCCGGCAAGATCGCGACCGTGCGCTTCGCGAAGGAGTACTCCGCGGAGGACATCGGGAGCCGGGCGGGGGTGTTCTGATGGGAAAGCGGATCATCTCGCGCCGACGCGGTTCGGGCACGTTCACCTACCGGTCGCCCAGCCACCGGCACCACGGCGCGATCGAGCACCCGGATCCGGCGCTGATCGGCGAGGCGCGGGTCGAGACGATCCTTCCCGCACCGGGCCGGACCGCCCCGGTCGCCGAGGTCGTCTCCGCGAACGGCGAGCGCACGCGGATCCTCGCGTCGGCCGGTCTGGCGACCGGCGACACCGTCGCCTTCCACGAAGGGAAGGTCGACCGCGGGTCGATCCTGCCCCTCTCCCGCATCCCGGACGGCACGCTCGTCTCGAACCTCGAGGTCAAGCCGTTCGACGGCGGGCGGCTCGTCCGCTCGGCCGGGGCGAGCGCGCTCGTGACGGCCCACTCCAGCTCGGAGGTGACGGTCCAGCTGCCGAGCGGCGCGTTCAAGGTGTTCCTCCCGACCTGCCGTGCCCAGGTCGGCGCGGTCGGCGGCGGCGGCCGCCGCGAGCGGCCGATCATCAAGGCCGGCAAGAAGTTCTGGGCGACCCGGTCGCTCGCGCGCGCGGCCCTGAAGGTCCGCGGCGTGGCGATGAACCCGGTCAACCATCCGTTCGGCGGCGGCGCGCACCAGCACGTCGGCCGGCCGAGCACCGTCTCCGCGGGCACCTGGCCGGGCGCCAAGGTCGGCCGGTTCTCCCGCTCGAACCGCAAGAAGCGCGCGCTGCGGGCCCGCAAGCGGGGAGGCAACTGATCCCGATGGCGAAGGCGAAGCGCGCGAAGCGGGTGGAGGCCCGACGGAAGCGGGAGTTCACCTATCGGGGGCGCACCCTCGAGACCCTGAAGACCCTGAACCTTCCCGACCTGGCGAAGATCCTCCCCGCCCGGGCGCGGCGGTCGATCCGCCGCGGATTCAACACGGAGACGACCCGGTTCTTCGAGCGGATGCGCGAGGCGGACCCCACCAAGACCGTCCGCACGCACTGCCGCGACGCCCTCATCCTGCCCGAGCACGTCGGCCGGAAGGTCGCGATCCACACGGGCAAGGAGTTCAAGGAGATCGAGGTGCGGCCCGAGATGATCGGCCACTACTACGGCGAGTTCGCACTCACGCGCCGGTTCGAGAAGCACTCGGGTCCGGGCGTCGGGGCCACGCGGTCGTCGAAGTTCATGCCGCTGAAGTAGGGAGGGGTCGACGATGCGGGGCTACACGTACCGGGACGAGCCGGGCGTCACCGTCGCCCGGGCTCGCGGGGTCGAGGTCCCGATCTCGCCCAAGAAGACGTACGAGGTCCTGAACGCGATCCGCGGCCTCCCGCTCGCGCGCGCGCGGGCGTTCTTGGAGGACGTCACCGCCCACCGCCGCGCCGTGCCGTTCCGCCGGTACAACCAGGAGACCGCCCACAAGCGCGGCATCGGGCCGGGCCGGTACCCCGAGAAGGTCGCCGAGCACGTGCTGAAGGTCCTCACCAACGCCCAGGAGAACGCGGAGTACGAAGGGCTCGACACCGACCGCCTGTTCGTCAAGGTCGCCGCGAGCGCCCGCGGCCGCATTCGCAAGGCCTCGATGCCCCGGGCCCACGGCCGGGCGACCGCCTGGAACGAGCAGACGACGCACATCGAGATCGTCCTCGGCGAGGCGAAGGAGTCCGGATGAGCAGCGAGCGGCGTGTCATCCAGGAGTCGACGCGACGGGTCCTGCTGAAGGACTTCCTCGTCCGCGAGAGCGCGCGCGCCGGGTTCGGCGGGCTCGACATCACCCGCACCCCGATGGGCACGCGGGTGACGCTGATCTGCGAGCGGCCCGGGATCCTGATCGGCCACCGCGGCGAGCTGATCAAGCGGCTCACCGAGGACATCCACGCCCGGTTCCAGCTCGACAACCCGCAGATCGAGGTCCAGGAGGAGCGCCAGCCGAGCCTGAACGCGCAGCTGATGAGCGCGAAGCTCGCGTCGACGCTCGAACGCGGCTGGCACTTCCGCCGAGCGGGTCACTCGACCGTCCGCCGGATCATGGAGGCGGGGGCCCGCGGCTGCCAGGTGATCCTCTCCGGGAAGCTGACCGGCGAGCGCCACCGGACCGAGCGGTTCAAGGCCGGGATGATCAAGTACTGCGGCGAGGCGGTCCACCTCTGGATGGACAAGGGGTTCTCGCAGGCGCGCCTGAAGCCCGGCGTCATCGGGGTCAACGTCTGGATCATGCGGGCGAGCGCGAAGCTGCCCGACGAGATCGTCGTGAAGGGGGCCGACCTCCCCGCGAAGGTCGCCCCGGCCGAGCTGCCGCCCGTCGAGGAACCCGCCGCCGTGGTCCCGGCCGCCGCCCCCGACCTGCCCGAGGTGCCGCTGTGACGCTGCTGCGGATGAAGGAGCTCCGCGAGCTGACGGACGACGACCTCCGCCGGCGGATCGCGGACGCCGAGAACGACCTCCTCCGCGAGCGCGGGGTCGCCGCCATGGGCGGGGCGCCGCCGAGCCCGGGCCGGATGCGCGCGCTCCGCACGAACGTCGCGCGGGCCCTCACGGTTCTCAACGAGCGGGCGCTGGCCCCGCGGGCGGGGGAGCGCCGGACGGGGGCCTCGAGGTGAACCGATGCCGACCGACCCCATCGCCCGGCACCCGTCGTCGCGCGTCGAGGCGGAAGCCCTCGCCGGCGAGCTGATCGGCGCCTCGATCGTCATCCCCGCCGGCGGGGGGCTCGCCCACCCGGTCGCGGGCACGATCGTGGACGAGTCGCTCTCCACCTTCACGGTCCGCGCCCCCGGGCGGCGCCGGCTCCTCACGATCCCGAAGCCGGGGCTCTTGGGCGCTCTCGGGCTGCCGCGCGGCGAGATACCCTTAAGAGGCGAACTCCTTCGCGTCCGTCCCGAGGACCGAACGAAGCGGCTCCTGGCCGGCGGCCCGCGGAGATTCCGATGACGCCGACGCGCAAGGCCGCTCAGCCCCGGGCCCGGGACATCGGGCTCGACGTCCGCGCGCCGAAGTCCCGGTGCGACGACCGGCACTGTCCGTTCCACGGCCGCCTGCCCCTCCGCGGGCAGATCCTCGAGGGGACGGTCGTCTCGACGGCGATGCAGCGGACGGCGGTCGTCGAACGGGTCCTGCTCCACTACGTTCCGAAGTACGAGCGGTACGAGAAGCGGCGCCGCCGCTACCTGGCGCACGCCCCGCCGTGCCTCAACGTGCCGGTCGGCCACCGGGTCCGGATCGCCGAGACCCGGCCGCTCTCCAAGCTCGTCGCGTTCTGCATCGTCGCCGACCTCGGCGAGGCGGCCCGGAAGGTCTCGGGCGAGGAGCCGGAGGCGCCCGTGCGGGCGCCGGTCGCGGAGGCGAGCCCGTGAAGGGACTCGCCGGCCGTCGCAGCCGCGGTCTCCCGAAGGGCGCCCGGCTCGACTGCGTCGACAACACCGGCGCGAAGGTCGTCGAGATCATCGCCGTGCGCAACTGGCACGGGACGCACCGACGCTACCCCCGCGCGGGGATCGCGGACCTCGTCATCGTCTCCGTGAAGAAGGGGACCCCCGAGATCCGCCGGCAGGTGCTCCACGCCGTCATCGTCCGCGCCCGCGTACCGCTCCGGCGACCGGACGGCACGCGGCTGCAGTTCGAGGACAACGCCGCCGTCATCACGACCGAGACGGGCGAGATCAAAGGATCGCAGATCAAGGGACCGGTCGCGAAGGAGGCCGCCGAACGCTGGCCGCGGATCGCCGCCGCGTCGTCGATCATCCTGTAGGGGCTACGATGAAAGGTTCTCCCCACTCCCCGCGGCGCCAGCGGCGCGCGATGTACACCGCCGACTCGTTCTCCCGCCGTCGGCGGATGACCGTCCCGCTCTCCCGCCAGCTGAAGACCCGATTCCAGGTGCGCGCCGCCCCGCTCCGCAAGGGCGACACCGTCCGCGTCCGCTCGGGAAGCTTCGCCGGCCGCGAGGAGCGCGTCGCGAAGATCAACCGGCGCGACTACTCGGTGACGCTCGACAACGTGACGGCGAAGACCACGGGCGAGAAGATGAAGGGGCTGCCGATCCGTCCGTCCCACCTCGTGATCACCCGGCTGAACCTCGCCGACCCGTGGCGCCGTCGGGCGCTCCGGGTCCGCGACGAGGACGTGACGCCCGAGGAGCTCGGCGAGACCGCGCCCGAGGCGCCCGCGGCCGAGGCGACCCCCCCGGCGCCGGCCGCTCCGGCCGAACCGGTGGACGTGCCCACCGACGATCCCGCGCCGGCCGCCGCCCCGAAGCGGCGCCCGCGCTCCGCGCCCCCGACGGAGGCGAGCGAATGACGTTCCGCCTGAAGCGGCGCGCGGCGCCGCGGAACTGGACGGTCCCCCGCAAGGGGACGAAGTGGATCAAGCGCCCGAGCCCCGGTCCGCACCCCGCCGACCGGTCGATCCCTCTCCTGCTCGTCCTTCGGGACGTGCGCCGCGTCGTCGCGAGCGCCCGCGAAGCGCGGATCCTCGTCGGCTCGGGAGCGGTCCAGGTCGACGGGAAGGTCACGGACGACCTGTCGCGCGGCCTCGGCCTCATGGACACGCTCTCGCTCGCGAAGCCCCTCGACCAGCACTTCCGGCTCGTCCACGATCGGCGGGGCAAGCTCGTGCTCGTCGCCATCCCGTCGACCGAAGCGGCCGTGAAGATCGGCCGCGTCCGCTTCAAGCACGCCGTCGCCGGCGGAAAGGTCGAGGTCACGCTGCACGACGGCCGGAACTTCCTGGTCGCGGCGACGTCCCCGTACCGGGTCGGCGACTCCGTGAAGATCGAGCTGCCGGGCCAGAAGGTCGTCGAGCACCTGCCGCTCAAGCCCGGGGCGCTCGCGTTCGTCGCGGGCGGCTCGCATGTCGGCGAGCTCGCCCGCGTCGAGCGGGTCGAGGTGCGCAACTCTCCGCAGCCGAACCTCGTCCACTTCAAGGAAGGGTTCTCCACGATCAAGGAGTACGTGTACGTCGTCGGCGACGCCGCGCCGGTCGTCACGATCGCCGAGGGGGTCGACCGATGAGCGCGCCCGCCGCTGCCGTGCCCCCGGCCGCCCCCGCCGGCGGGAACCCGCACCGCGCCGTCCGCGTGATCAAGATCGTCGTGAACGCCGGGGTCGGCGAGTCGGGCGAGGCCCGCTCGAAGGCGGAGCGGGTCCTCCAGATGGTGACGCACCAGAAGCCGGTCCCGACCCGGTCGCACTCCACGAACCGCGACTTCGGGATCCGCAAGGGGCAGGAGATCGGCGCGAAGGTGACCCTCCGCGGCGCGAACGCGGTCGACTTCCTGAACCGGGCGTTCGAGGCGCGCGACCGGCAGCTCGACGGCGATTCGATCGACCGGAACGGGAACTTCTCGTTCGGGATTGCCGACTACACCGACTTCTCGGGCCTCAAGTACGACCCGGCGATCGGCATCCACGGGATGGACGTCGCGGTCGAGGTCGGCCGCGCCGGCTACCGGATCCGCCAGCGCCGGATCCGGGCCCGGCCGCTCCCCCGCGCGCTCCGCTCGACGCGGGAGGAGACCCGGCAGTTCCTGACCGCGGCGTTCCAGGTCACCGTGCTGGAGTGAGGGGGCGAACGACGGTGAAGCCGAAGAAGCATTTCGGGCGGAAGGACGGCTGCCTCCGCTGCGACCGCAAGCGCGGGATCGTCCGCCGCTACGGCCTCCACCTCTGCCGCCAGTGCTTCCGCGAGGTCGCGATGGACCTCGGGTTCCGGAAGTACCAGTAGGGAGGAGCACGATGCAGCAGGATCTACTCAACGACGCGCTCGTCACGCTCCGCCACGCGGACCGCGACGGCCGACCGCACGTGGAGATCGCCCCGACCTCGACGCTGATCGCCGAGGTCCTCCGGATCTTCCGCGAGCACGGCTACATCTCGGAGTTCACGTTCGTCCCGACCGGCCGGGGCGGAAAGTACGACGTCCAGCTCGCCCGCCGGATCAACTCGTGCGGGGTCGTGAAGCCGCGGATCTCGGTGCCGTACGACGGGCTCGAGCGCTACGAGTCGCGGTTCCTGCCGGCGCAGGACTTCGGCCTCCTCGTCCTCTCCACCAACCGCGGCCTGATCGCCCACTCGAAGGCGCGGGAGCTCAAGATCGGAGGTCGGCTGCTCGCCTATGTCTACTGACGAGCGCGTCCGGGCGGAGATCGACCTCCCGAAGGGGGTCGCCGTCAGCGTCCACGGGCGGACGCTGCGGGCGAAGGGTCCGCTCGGCACGGTCGAGCGGCCGTTCCCGTCGGACGTCCTCTCGCTCGCGGTCGACGGCGGCCGCGCCGAGCTGATCGTCCGGCTCCCCCCCGAGCGGAAGCAGTCGCGGACGCTCCTGAGGACGTGGATCGCCCACCTGACGAACCTCGCCGGCGGCGTCACGCGCGGCGTCGAGGCGAAGCTGAAGGTCGTCGCGGCCCACTTCCCGATGAAGGTCCAGGTCCGCGGCGAGGAGCTCGTCATCGAGAACTTCCTCGGCGAGAAGTACCCGCGGACGACCCGGCTCGTCCCCGGCACGAAGGCGCAGGTCGACGGCGAGTTCGTCGTCCTCTCCGGCTGGGACATGGAGCAGGTCGGCCAGAGCGCGGCGAACATCGAGCGCGTGACGAAGATCCGCGACTACGACCCGCGCGTCTTCCAGGACGGCATCTACCTGATCGAGCGCGCCCATCTCAAGGAGGCGAGCTGATGGCGGAAGAGACGACCGCGCCCGCCGGTGCGCCGGCGGAGGCCGCGCCGTCGCCCAAGCCCCGGAAGCGCGTCGCCAAGCCGGCCGCGGCCGCCGAGTCCGCCCCGGCTCCCTCGAAGTCGAAGGAGACGACTGCCGACGCCGCGAAGGACGAGCCGAAGGTGCCGAAGCGCGCCCCGCTCGCCCCGCCGCTCCGCACGCTCCTCGCCGTCCGGCGGACGATCGACGGCCGCCGCCCGGTGTTCGGCCGGCAGGCCGCGAACCGCTACTTCCGGATCGGCCGCGACGGCGCATGGCGCCGGCCTCGGGGGCTCCAGTCGAAGCAGCGCCGCCACTACGGGTACCGGCCGAAGATCGTGCGCGTCGGCTACCGCTCGCCCGCCCGCGTCCGCGGCATGGTGCCGAGCGGGTTCCTCCCGGTCCTCGTCCACACGAAGGACGAACTCGACGGGATCGACGCGCGCCGGCAGGCCGCGATCATCGCGCGGACGGTCGGCACCCGTCGGCGGCTCGTGCTCGAGGAAGAGGCGCGGAAGCTCGGCATCCGGGTGCTGAACCCGATCCTGAAGCCCGAGGCGGAGGCGTAGACGGTCCGATGCCCGATCTGTCGAACCAGCGACGCATGGCGGCCGCCCTCCTCAAGTGCGGCTCCGGCCGGGTCTACATCGACCCCGCGAGCCAGGAAGAGCTCGCCGACGCCGTCACGCGCGCCGACATCCGCAGCGCGATCAAGGCCGGGGTCATCCGTCGGATGGCCGTCGCGGGGACCTCCCGCGCGCGGGCCCGGCTCCACGCCGCCGAGGTGGCGAAGGGCCGGCATTCCGGCCCGGGCTCGCGGCGGGGCACGCCGTTCTCGCGCGTCCCGAAGAAGGACCGCTGGATGCGCCGGATCCGGGCGCAGCGGGCGCTGCTGCGCGAACTGCGCGCCGCGAAGAAGATCCCCGCCGCGGTCTACCGGGAGTTCTACCGGCGGGCGAAGGGCGGGATGTTCCGCAGCCGCGCCCACCTGCTCGTCAACCTGCGGCTCGCCGGTCACCTCCCGGAGGCGAAGGCATGAGCACGGGTCCGAACTACCGGGTCCACTTCCGCCGCCGGCGGGAAGGCAAGACCGACTACCGCGTCCGGCTGCGCCTGCTCCGCTCGGGACGCTCGCGGGCGGTCGTCCGCTGCTCCGCGACCCGCGTCCGCGTCGCGATCGTCGCCTTCGACCCCACCGGCGACCGGGTCCTCGCGGCCGCCGAGAGCAGCGAGCTCGGGCGGATCGACTTCCCGGCGGCCCGGATCGGCTCGACGCCGGCCGCCTACCTGACCGGACTCCTCGCCGGCCTCCGCGCGAAGTCGGCCGGCACGGCGGAGGCGGTCCTCGACGTCGGCCTCGCGCACCCGACCCCCGGCGGTCGCCTCTCGGCGGCCCTGAAGGGGCTCCTTGACGCCGGGCTCGACATCCCGCACGGGGAAGAGGGGTTCCCGACCCCCGAGCGGATCGGCGGCGCCCACCTCCCGCAGCCGCTCCCCCAGCCCGTCGAGGCGTACAAGCTCAAATTGCCCGGCCTGGTCGCCCGCCCGGAGGGGAAGCGGTGAGCGCGTCGAGCTACGGACCCCCGCGGAGCGGGGGGATGGGGCCGAACGCCCCGGCGCCGGCACCCCCGTGGGTGCCGAAGACCGAGCTCGGCAAGCGCGTCGCCGCCGGCGAGATCACGTCGATGAGCGAAGCGCTCGCCGCGGGCCTCCCGCTCCGCGAGTCGCAGATCGTCGACAAGCTCCTGCCCGGGCTCCACGACGAGGTGCTGGACGTGAACATGGTCCAGCGGATGACCGATTCCGGCCGCCGGTTCAAGTTCGCCGTCACGGTCGTCGTCGGCAACGGTGACGGGTTCGTCGGTCTCGGCCGCGCGAAGGGCCGCGAGGTCGGCCCGACGATCCGCCGGGCGATCGACCGCGCGAAGCTCGAGATCGTCGAGGTGTTCCGCGGCTGCGGGAGCTGGGAGTGCGGCTGCGGCCGTCCGCACACCCTGCCGTTCCTCGCGCGGGGCCGCGTCGGTTCGGTCGTCGTCAACTTCAAGCCGGCGCCCCGCGGCGTGGGGCTCGCGGTCGGCGACGTGGCGAAGCCGGTGCTCCGGTTCGCCGGCTTCACGGACGCCTGGGGGTTCACCGAGGGGCACACGAAGACGACCGTCAACTACGCCCAGGCGGCGTACGCGGCGCTCGTCGCGCTCTCCCAGCTCAAGGTGCCGCCCGACGACGCCGCCCGCCTCAAGATCATTCGGGGCCCCGTCGGGGTCTCGATCCTGCCGCCGAAGGAGGAGGGCGCGCCGCGCCCGATCCGCGGCGGGCGGGGCGGACGCGGACGGCGGCCCGGCGGGCCGCCGGGCCGCGGGGGCCCCGGTCGCGGGCCGCCCGGCGGCGGACGCGGCGGACCGCCCCGGCCGGCGCCGCCGCGGGGGGGCTAGCGCGAGGGGCTGGATGGTCGTGCGGGTGCGCGGGACGATCCACGCGCGCCACGACATCGTGGAGACGCTCCACCACCTCCATCTGAACCGGCCGAACCACGCGACGGTCCTGCCGGAGAACCCTGTG
The DNA here is from genome assembly GCA_035499145.1 of Thermoplasmata archaeon. Classification (GTDB taxonomy): domain Archaea; phylum Thermoplasmatota; class Thermoplasmata; order Lutacidiplasmatales; family UBA184; genus Lutacidiplasma. Next base: position 4,844 of record DATJZK010000050.1, on the reverse strand, counting down.
ATGCGCGGCATGCTCACCCGGATCCAGGGGTACGTGACGTGGGGCGAGGCGGACGCGGCGACGCTCGGCGCGCTCCTCGAGGCGCGGGGCCGAACGACGGACGGGGCGCCGCTCGCCGCCGGCGCGGAGACGACGGAGATCGCGAAGGCGGTCGCCGACGTCGGGCTCCTCGCCGCGGACGGGCTGAAGCCGCTGTTCCGGCTGAAGGCGCCGAAGGGCGGCTGGCGGTCGACGAAGAAGCCGTTCGCCCGCGGCGGCGCGCTCGGCTACCGGGGCGCGAAGATCAACGAGCTCGTCCGGCGGATGCTCTGAAGGAGGGTCGACGACGATGCCGAGCCGCACGCGCAAGTTCCGGGGACTGAGGACGCACGGCCGGGGGATCAAGGCGGGCCGCGGGGCCGGCAAGCAGGGCGGCCGCGGGAACGCCGGTCTCCACAAGTACAAGTTCAAGTCGATGCTGATCTACGCCCCCGACCATTTCGGCCGCCACGGGTTCACCCGGCCGCCGAAGATCGTCGAACGGCCGACGTCGATCAATGTCGGCCAGCTGGAGGCGTTCGTGCCGGTCCTCGACGCCGCCGGCGCGCTCAGCCGCGACGGCGCCGCGTACGTCGCCGACCTGGCCAAGGTCGGGGTCGACCGCCTCCTCGGGGGAGGACGCGTCGCGCGCGCCTGGAAGGTCCGGGTGGCGCACGCGAGCGACCGCGCGAAGGAGAAGGTGAGCGTGCTCGCCGACGAGCCGGCCGCACCTTCGGCGGGCGCCGCCCCGTAGACTATATAACACACACATCGGGTCGGTCGACGCCCTCATGGCGGCAGACGACGAGATTCCCCGCAATCCGCGCTGGGCGGTCCCCCTGGTCGTCGTCGGGGTGATCCTTCTCTCGCTCGTCTGGTTCTGGGACCGGCCGACGCTCCTCGGGCTCGGGCTGATCGGCGTCGTGGTCGCGGCAATCCTGTCGCTCCTCTACCTGGGGCTCTCCTACGACGGGCCGAAGTCGAAGCTGTACGGGCTGAAGCCGGTCACGAGCCGGATGCCCGCCGTGCAGCAGGCGAAGGGCCACGTGCATTTCCGGACGAAGTTGAGCTGGACGATCGGCGTCCTGCTCCTCTACTTCCTGATGACGAACGTCTACCTGTTCGGCGTCGATCAGGCGACCGTCATCGACCTGTTCGCGAGCTACCGCGCGATCCTCGCCGGGGCGCAGGGGACGCTGATGCACCTCGGGATCGGCCCGATCGTCACCGGGTCGATCATCATGCAGCTGTTCACCGGGGCCAAGATCATCGGCCTCGACCTCACCGACGACGAGGACAAGGGGACGTACCAGGGGACGCAGAAGGTCGTCGTCATCGCGATGATCTTCATCGAGGCGGTCCCCCAGGTGTTCGGCTACCTGACGCCGTCCGCGTCGATCGTCGCGAGCCTCAACCTCGCCTCGCCGGGGAACGGCCTCCTCCTCGCGAACGCGATCATCGTCTCGCAGCTCGTCCTCGGCAGCTACCTCGTCTTCCTGATGGACGAGGTCGTCTCCAAATGGGGGATCGGCAGCGGGATCTCGCTGTTCATCGCGGCGGGGGTCTCGCAGCAGATCATCCAGGGGACGCTCAACTGGCTGCCCGCCACGCCGACCCAGCCGGTGAGCGCCGCGAACCCGCCGAGCGGCACGCTCCCGAAGACCCTCTGGTACCTCACCCATTGGAGCGCGTCGCAGATGGCGACCGCCGGCGGATGGGAACGGGTGCTGCTCAGCCCGCCGAATCCCGTCGTGGCCCTCGTCGGCACGGCGGCGATCTTCTTCATGGTCGCCTGGACGGAGTCGACCCGGATCGAGCTGCCGCTGTCGCACGCCGAGGCGCGGGGGGCGCGCGGCCGGTATCCGCTCCGCCTGATCTACGCCTCCAACATCCCCGTCATCCTGATGTCGGCGCTGCTCGCCAACGTCTCGATGATCTCCATCCTCCTCTGGTCGAACCCGACGCTCTCGCGCTTCCCGTTCCTCGGCCACCAATGGTGGATCGGGAGGTATCCGACCGCGGCGTTCGCCGCGGCGAACAACATCAGCCAGACGCAGCCGCTCGCCGGCGGGGCGTACTACCTCTCCACGCCGAACGGGCTGGAATCGTGGCTGCTGCCGATCATCAACTACCAGCAGTACAGCACGTTCCTGTTCTTCCACGCCTGGTGGCAGGGGCTCCTCCACGTCGGGATCTACTTCATCGCGATGGTCGCCGGCTCGATCCTGTTCGCGAAGTTCTGGATCCAGACGACGAACATGGGCCCCGAAGCGGTCGCCCGGCAGATCGAGGCGACCGGCATGCAGATCCCCGGCTTTCGGCGCGAGCCGCGCGTCCTGCGCCGGGTCCTCGAGCGGTACATCCCCGTGATCACCGTCATCTCCGGCGCCTCCGTCGGCGCGCTCGCCGCGGGGGCGGACCTCATCGGGACGCTCGGCAATGCGAGCGGCACCGGGGTGCTGCTGACGGTGGGCATCATCATCAACCTGTACGAGGCGATGGGCCGCGAGCAGCTGATGGAGATGAACCCGCTGCTCCGCCGCTTCCTCGGAGGCGAGTCGTAGGGTGCCGGACGACGCCCCCCTCCCTTCGGCGCCCCCCGTCGACGAGGACGACGACGCGGAGGACGAGGAGGACGACGAGCAGCCCCCGGCGCGGCCCGTCCCGCCGGCCCGCCCGCCCGCGCCGTCGTTCAAGTTCTCGACGATGGTCTACGTCTTCCTCGGGATGCTTGGCTTCCTGATGCTGATCGACCTGCAGGCCCGCAACCAGCTGGCGGGCCTCCTCGGGACGACCGCGCACTCGTCGGGCCCGCTGTACTTCCTGATCGGGTTCCACTCGAGCTACCTGCTGCTCACGATGGCGCTCGCCGGCGCCGTCGAGATGCTGGTCACGTCGCTCGCCTACAACTACACGACCGACTGGGTGAAGGCGGCGAAGGTCCAGAAGTGGAGCTCGGCGTTCCGCAAGGTCCAGATGGAGGCGATCCGCTCGGGGAAGAAGGACCGGATCGACGCGCTCAAGCCCCACCAGGAACGGCTGACGCGCCTCTCGGGCGAGGTGTCGATCGCGCAGTTCAAGGGGATGGCGATCACCTACTTCCTGCTGATCCTGATCTACACCTGGGTCGGCCTCGTCATCGCCGACGCGGGGCTCGCCGCCCAGACGATCCAGCTCGGCGGGGCGACGATCGTCCTCACGAAGAAGGTGTTCAACCTCGTCCCGTGGTGGTTCCTGATCTTCAGCCTGTACACCGTGCCGTTCTCCCTCGTCTTCCGCCGGCTCCTGAAGCACGTCTGGCTGCGCCGGTACTCCGAGGAGCACCACCTCGCGGTCCCGACCGCCCCCGGGGCCGCCGGGGGTTCGGTGTGATCCGGCGGGTCGTCACGCTCGGCGGACCCCCCGGCAGCGGAAAGTCGACGGCGGGGCGCCTCGTCGCGGCCGCGCTCGGGCTCGAGCTGACGAGCGCGGGCGACGAGTTCCGGGCCGAGGCGCGCCGCCGCGGGATGACGCTGGAGGCGTTCGGCCGGTTCGCGGAGGCGCACGCGGAGGTCGACCGTTCGCTCGACCGGGCGATGCTCGACCGCGCGCGGCCGGGCCGGATCCTCGAGGGCCGGATCCAGGGACCGCTCTGCCGCCGGGCCGGGATCCCCGTGCACGCCGTCGTCGTGACGGCCTCCGAGGCGGAGCGCGCCCGGCGGGTCGCGGAGCGGGACGGCCAGGCCCCGGAGGAGGCGCTCCGACGGATCCGCGAGCGGGCGGCGAGCGAGCGGACCCGCTACCTCGCGATCTACGACATCGACCTCGACCGGATCGAGGCCGACCTGACCGTCGACTCGACCGCACGGCCGCCGGACGCCGTCGCCGACGCGATCGTCGGGTTCCTCACCGCCCGGGAGGCGGAGCCGTGAGCGCGGCCCCCGACCCGGTCGCCGCCCGGATCGACGACGGCGCCTTCCTGCTGATCGACAAGCCGCGCGGCCCGTCGTCCCACCAGGTGACCGCCTGGGCCCGCGACCTGCTCGGCGTGCCGGTCGCCGGGCACGCCGGGACGCTCGACCCGAACGTCTCGGGCCTCCTCTGGGTCGGGGTCGGTCCCGCGCTCAAGCTGCTCCCCCTCGTGCTCGAGTTCCCGAAGCGGTACGTCGGGGCCGTGACGTTCCACGCGAAGGTCGGCGCCCGCGACCTCGACCGGGTGCTGAAGGAGTTCACGGGGCCGATCTACCAGACGCCGCCGGTCCGCTCCGCCGTGAAGCGTGAGCGGCGCGTCCGCACGATCCACCGGCTCACGCTCGTGGAGCACGACGGCCCGCGCGCGATCGTCGACGTCGTCGCCGACTCGGGCACGTACGTCCGGACGCTGGCGGTCGACCTCGGCGAGGCGCTCGGCCTCGGCGCGCACCTGGAGGAGCTCCGACGGATCGCGACCGGGCCGTTCGACGAGGCGGCGAGCGTCTCCCTGACCCGGCTCGCCGACCTGGTCGAGGCGCGCCGGGCGGGCGACCCGGCGCCGCTCCTCGCGGCGCTCCACCCGATCCGCGAGGTCTGGCAGGAGTTCCCGACGATCGTCCTGAGGGAGGCGGCGGCGAGCGCGGTGGCGCACGGGGCCGGCCTCGCGCGCGGCGGGATCCAGAAGGTGACCGGGTCGTTCGGCCCGGGGGCCCGCGTCGCGCTCGTGACGGCCGCGGGGACGCTCGTCGCCACCGGGGTCGCGCGGTACGACGCCGGGGAGGTCGAGAAGGTCCCGCACGGGTGGGTCGTGGACGAGACCCGCGTCTTCGTCGACCCGGCGCGGTTCCCGGCCCTCTGGCAGCGGCCGAAGCGCG
>DATJZK010000049.1:0-2273 GCA_035499145.1 Thermoplasmata archaeon | reverse complement strand
GCCAGGCCTTCGAACCGGTCGATCTCCCAGAGACGGGAGCGGTCGACCCAGCCGAGTCGCGCCGGGTCGGGGTCGATGACCGCGTCGGCCGGGCCGCGGACGTCGAACCAGTGGAACTCCGGGTTCGTGCGGTCGGAGCAGGCGTAGAGGACGAGGTTCACGAGCGGGCGCGAGGCACCGTACACGAACAGGGACGTCGTCGGCCGGTCCGGTCCGGTGCCCCGGCGGTCCGGGAGGCGGTGCCGAAGCGACTCCGCGCTCTCGGACGGGCGGGGTCCTTCGGGAGCCCCGCGGCGGAGATCGGCGTCCGGGCCGGTGCCGACGGGGGTCGAGAGGTCGAACGATGTCGGGGTCGGCCCGGGGCGGGTTCGCTCGCTCATGCGCGGTCCTACGGCGAGGTATCGGAGTCGGTGGGGTATCAGCGCTTGCCGAACGCGTGCGCCGAACCGAACGGGTTCGGGGTCGGGCGGCGGGCGGCGCACGGGCGGACCGGGACGGCCGAGGCGACCGGACCGGCGGTTCGACGGCGGCTAGCGGCCGTCGACGTCGAGTCGGCCTTGCAGTACTTCATCCTCGGGACGGGCCGACGGGAGCCCCATCTCTTCGCGGAACCGGCTCACCGAGCTCGGGGCGAAGCCGGCGAAGTGGTTGTTGAAGTAGACGTAGGCGGCCCGGAGCTCGGAGAGACGGGACTTCAGCCGGTCCGCCCACCGTCGCATCTCGGCGGTGCGGTCGACCCGGATCTCCCCGTGCGTCTCCGCCGGCACGCTCGTGTGGTCCCCGATGAACCGAAGGTAGACGAAGTCGGTCGTCACGTCGGGCGGGACCTCGACGTACGTCAGGTACGACCAGGTCAGCGCGATCCCGCGGGTCGACAGGTCCTGGAGCAGCGGCCCCTTCGCGTCGTCCCGGAACCATCCGGCGTCGCGCAGCTCGACCGAGTACCGGAGCGTCGGGTCGAGGGCATCCCAGAGCGATCGGAGCCACTCGGACGCCCGGCCCGGCTTCACCCACGGCGGGAACTGCAGCAGGATCGGCCCGAGCTTCGGCCCGAGCAGTTTCGCCGTGTCGGTGAACGCCGCGAGCTTCTCGCGATCGACCGGGCGTTTGGGGTCGAGATAGTCCCGGGTCATCTTGAGGGTGAAGAGGAACGCGTCCGGGGTCTTCGAGCGCCACGCCCGCACGACGAACGGCGCGGGCGGCCGGTAGTACGTCGAGTCGACCTCGACGGTGTCGAACCGGTGAGCGTAGTACCGGAGCCGCTCCGCGTCCGGTATCCCCGGCGGGTAGACCTTGCCCCACCACGCCTCCGAGGTCCAAGAGGAGCAGCCGACCCGCAGTTCGACGGTCACGGCCCGCGAAAGTCGCGGCGGGGTTTAACGGTGCAACCGTTCGGGGCGCACGACCGTTCCCGCCCGGAACGGCGGCGGCTGCGGGGTCCGCCGACGCTCCAGCCGGGCCCGGTAGACGCGCAGCTCGTGGCGCGGCGGGTCGGGGAACTCGACCGAGCGGAACAGGAAGCGCGGCTCGAGCGCCTCCGCGACGTCGGCGACGGAGAGCCGGTGCGGCGGACCGTGCGGCCCGGTGTGCTCCCGGGCGATCCACGAAAGGAGGAACACGCCCCCGGGGCGGAGGATCCGGGCCACCTCGGCCGCGTACGCAGGGCGCAACGGCGCCGGAACCGTGTGGAAGCACCCCACGTCCGTCGCGCCGGCGAACGTTCCCGCGCCGTACGGGAGCCGCAGCACGTCCCCGACCCGGAAGTCGACCGCGAGACCCGCGCGCCGAGCGCGACGTTGCGCGGCGTCGATCGCCCCGGGGGCGATGTCCACCCCGCTGACCCGGAAGCCGGCGCGCGCGAGAAACAGCGCGTTCGTGCCCGCCCCGCAGCCGAGGTCGATCACTCGACCTCCGCGAGCGACCCGACCTTCCTCGACCATCGCCCGAAGCCATCGGTACGCCCGCGGGCTGAACCAGGGTAGCTCCCGGTACGGGGTCTCGGCGTACGTTCGTCGCCAACGTTCGGCGGAGTCGGGCGGGAGGCCCGCCGGCGGGCGCGACGCTCCGGCCGGGGACCGGGGTCGGCCGATCTTCCGCACGGGAGCGCTCCCCGGAACCGATCCGTACCCCGAGAGGCCTCGGATCGGAAGGTCGCCTCCGACCGGCGAATAGGAGGACGAGTGGTTTAAGCCTCCTGCCCTCCTCTCCTCTCAAGGAGAGGGTCGGTGTCCGAGCGAGAGAACCTGTTCCGGCCCGTGCACAAGGGGATCCGG
>DATJZK010000048.1:0-2430 GCA_035499145.1 Thermoplasmata archaeon | reverse complement strand
GCGGGGACGAGGCCGAACGGCGTCAGGGCCGAGTACCGTCCGCCGACGTCCGGCGGAGCAGAGAACGTGCGCCGGAACCCCTCGGTGCCGGCGCGGCGCGCGAGCACCGTTCCGGGATCGGTGATGGCAACGAAATGACGTCCAACCGGCCCGCCGGTCGCCCGGACCTTTTCCCGGAAGAACTCGTAAAACGAGTTTGGTTCGATCGTGCTGCCCGACTTCGACGAGACGACGAAGAGGGTGTGCGGCAGGTCGAGTGACGCCGCGAGGCCGGCGACGGCGGTCGGATGCGTCGAGTCGAGGACCCGGAGCCGGAGCGATTCCGGTGCCGGGACGAACGTCCGAGCGAACAGATCGGGCGCCAAGCTCGACCCTCCCATCCCGAGCACCACGGCTTCCCGCATCCCCTCGGCGCGGAGCTCGTCGGCGAACCCCCCGAACGTCTCGACCAACTCGCCGCGCGCCTCCGTGAGCGAAAGCCAGCCCATTCGGCTCGCGACATCCTCGGGGGGAGCCGCCGGCCAGACCGTCGGGTCTTTCCGCCAGAACCGCCGTCCGATGTCGTCGACGTGCCATCGAGCGAGGCGCTCCTCGACGATCGCGCGGTACGTTCCGAGTCCGGAGAGGTCGACCGACGCCGCGGTCATGCCGAGGCCTCCGGACCGCGCCCGGTCCCGATCAGCTTCCGGACCCGCTCGACGACGGCGTCGACGGTGAATCCGAGCCGCTCCATCACGACCGGGCCGGGCGCCGACGCGCCGAACCGGTCGAGTCCGAGGACGTCGCCGGTCGGTCCGACCCAGCTCCACCACGCGGCAGTGGCGCCCGCCTCGATGGCGAGACGGGGGATCCCCTCAGGGAGGACCGCGCGGCGGTACGCGTCGGGCTGCTCCCGGAACAGCTCCCACGACGGCATCGATACGACGCGCGAAGCGACCCCGTCGGCGTCGAGCCGGCTCTGGGCGGCGAGGGCGAGGTGGACCTCCGAGCCGGTCGCGAGGAGCACGACTCGTGGCGGTCCGCGGGCCGGCTCGGAGAGGACGTAGGCCCCCTTCGGGGCGCCGGCGACGATCGGGAACCGCGCCGGATCCAGGATCGGAAGCTTCTGCCGCGTGAAGGCGAACACTGTCGGACCGGGGCGCGGCAGGGCCGCCTTCCACAGCGCGACGGTCTCGTTCGCATCGGCGGGCCGGATCACGGTGAGTCCCGGGATGAGCCGGAGCGACGAGAGCTGCTCGACCGGCTGATGGGTCGGGCCGTCCTCGCCGAGCCCGATCGAGTCGTGGGTGAAGACGAAGATCGACGGGACCCCCATTAGCGCCGCGAGGCGGATCGCCGGTCGCTGGTAGTCGGAGAAGATCAGGAACGTCGCGCTGTACGGACGGATGCCGCCGTGGAGCGCGAGGCCGTTCACGATCGCTCCCATCGCGTGCTCGCGGACCCCGAAGTGGAGGTTCTTGCCGTTCGAGTCGGCGCGTCCGAGGTCGCCGAACTTCGATAGGAATGTCTTCGTCGAGGGATTGAGGTCGCCGCTTCCCCCGAGGAACCCCGGGACCGCCGCGGCGAGCGCGTTGACGACGCCTGCGGAGGTGTCCCGCGTCGCCTGGGGGCCGGGGGGCGGAGGGGCGACCAGGGTGGAGGCCCACCCGTCCGGAAGCTCCCGGCGCATCGCCCCTTCGAGCTCCGACGCGGCGTCCGGGTGCGCCGTGCGGTACGCCTGCCAGCGCGCCGACCACTCCCGCTCCCACTGCTCGCCCCGCAACGGAGCGAGGGCGAAGTGCTCCCGGACCTCGTCCGGGATCAGGAACGCCGGCGACGTGGGCCATCCGAGCTTCGTCTTCGTCGCAACCGTCGCCTCCGGACCGAGCGGCTCCCCGTGCGCCTCGTGCGTGTCCTGCTTCGGGCTCCCGTATCCGATGTGGGTGCGGACGACGATCAACGACGGCCGAGCGGCCTCGGCGACCGCCTCCCCGATCGCCCGGTCGATCGCCACGAGGTCGTTGCCGTCCGCGACGGTGAGGACTTGCCAGTCGTAGGCGCGGAACCGGGCGGGGACGTCCTCGGTGAACGTCGTCTCCGTCGGCCCCTCGAGCGTGACGTGGTTGTCGTCGTAGAGGTAGACGAGCTTGCCGAGCCGCATGTGGCCGGCGAGCGAGGCGGCTTCCGACGCGATCCCTTCCATGAGGTCCCCGTCGGAGACGAGGGCGAACGTCCGGTGGTCGACGATCGTCGCGCCCGGTCGGTTGTACCGCTCGGAGAGGTACCGCTCGGCGAGGGCGAAGCCGACGCCCATCCCGAATCCCTGTCCGAGGGGTCCGGTCGTCGCCTCGACCCCGGGGGTGACCCCGAACTCGGGGTGGCCGGGAGCGCGGCTTCCCCATTGCCGGAATCGGCGGAGCTCGTCGAGCGGCAGATCGTAGCCGGTGAGGT
>DATJZK010000047.1:0-22956 GCA_035499145.1 Thermoplasmata archaeon | reverse complement strand
GACCGGCGTTCAGATGCAGGGGCAGCTGAAGCCGATCGACGCCTCCGACGCCGCCGTGCTGATGGCGTACGCCAACCTGGTCATCATCGTCCCCGGCTACGGGATGGCGGTCGCGCAGGCCCAGCAGAAGGTGAAGGAGCTCGCCGACCTCCTTGAGGCGAAGGGGGTCACGGTGAAGTTCGCCATCCACCCCGTCGCGGGCCGCATGCCCGGCCACATGAACGTCCTCCTCGCCGAGGCGGGGGTCTCCTACGAGAAGCTGTTCGACCGCGACGAGATCAACGCCGAGTTCCCGACGGCGGACGTGGCGCTCGTCATCGGGGCGAACGACGTCGTGAACCCCGCCGCCCACCGCGCCGGCAGCCCCCTCCAGGGGATGCCGATCCTCGACGTCGAGAACGCGAAGAACGTCATCGTCGTGAAGCGCGGGCAGGGGAAGGGGTTCGCGGGGATCGAGAACGACCTGTTCTACCGCGACAACTGCCGGATGCTCTACGGGGATGCCCAGGCGGCGATCGGCCAGGTCGTCTCGGCGCTGAAGCAGTCGTGACCCCCGCGCGCGCGACCCCGCGGACCCGTGCCGCGCGGCCGCTGCGAGGCTTCCGGTTGCGCCTCGCCACCGTGCGCGACACCGACCTGCTCGTCGCCCACCGTCGGAAGATGTGGGAGGCGATCGGGGGCCGCTCCGTCGCCGACCTCGACCGCGCCGACCCGGTCTACCGCCGCTGGCTGCTCCGCGAGCTGCGCCGCGGGAACTTCCTCGGGTTCCTCGTCGAGCGGACCCGGGACCGGGCGGTCGCGGGCAGCGGGGCGATCTGGCTCGTCCCGTCGCAGCCCCGGCCGGGCCCCCTCGGCCGGGAACGGATGCCGTACATCCTCTCGATGTTCACCGACCCCGCGTACCGAGGCCGCGGGGTCGCGTCACGGATCGTCCGCGCCCAGGTCCGCTGGGCCGAGGCGAACGGCTACGGCCGCATCTTCCTGCACGCCTCGGCGATGGGACGGTCGGTCTACGCCGCCCTCGGGTTCGTCCCGGGGAACGAGATGCGCCTCGACCTACCCGGCGGCGCCGGGCGCGCCCGTCGGTCTCGCCGCTGATCGCTCGGCCCGCGCCCCCCGCCACAGCTCGACGAACAGACCGAGCAGCAGGCCCGAGACGAGCAGGTCGAGCACGTCGGTCGGCCCGTAGATCCCCTGCTGGAAGCCGAGCTGATTGAGGGCGACGAGCCAATCGAGGGTGCCGACGGTCGCGATCCCCCAGAGCCACCACCGGGCCCGCGGGTCGACCAGCCCGATCGGGACGAGCCACAGCAGGATCGGGTAGGAGAGGAACTGCGTGGTGAGCGCGATCCCCGCCAGCGCGATCGCCGCCGAGCGGATCGGCGATCGGACGTAGACCATCGCCGCGAGCGAGATCGCGATCACAACGACCGCCTGCCCGGCGGGCAGGACGGGGCCCCCCGGCAGCGCGTGGGCGTTCAGGAGGAGGCCGAAGGCGTTCAGCGAGTAGGCGTGCCGCGTCGCTTGCGAGAGGAACACCGCGTTCACGAACGCCGCGCGCCAGCGGGCGTAGGCGACGGCGCTCGCCGCGGCGAAGGCGGCGACGGCGACGAACGCCGGCACGAACCGGGCGCGCCCCGGTCCGACCGACGCGGCGACCGGGAACAGCGACGGGAATCGGGCGGAGGAGAGGAGGCCTCCGATCGCGGCGGCCACCCCCGGGCCGCGGCGAGCGAGCCCGATCGCCAGAAGGACCGTGAACGGGACGATCGCGTTGGCGGCGCCGTCGATCTCCCCGGCGACGATCGGGAAGAAGGCCGGGGAGGCGACGAGCGCCAGCGTGAGGTACCGTCGGTCCGCGCCGGCCACGGACCAGGTGAGCGGTACGAGCGCGACCGCGACGGCGCCCCAGACCGCCGCGATCCCGGCCGAGCCCCCGAGGCTTCCGACCGCGTCCAGGACGATCGCTGCGAGCCCGTACGGCACGACGATCGACGTGCCGCAGTCGGGGACGGAGAAGACGTTCCCGCCCGACCAGAACGCGAGGCCCGAGCCGCGCAGACCGAACAGGTCGGACGGGCCGCCGCCCGCGGGGCACCCGTACCAACCGTGGGTGAGGTCGTAGAGGACGACCGCGGCGTACGCGACCGCGACGGCCGCCGCGACCGGGAGCCACGATGTGCCCGCCCGCCGGCCCAGGGCGGGCCACCGGTGGGCGAAGCGCGAGACCGGCCCATCGCGGGGCCGTCCGTCCCCCGTTCGCTCTCGGAGGAGGAGGAAGCTGACGAAGGAGAGAGCGATCGTCAGCAGGATCTCGAGCAGCTGGGTCGGGGGGATCATGTCCGGAGCGCGGAGGTCCGCACGGGGGTCCGCGCTTAATTAGAGCGGGTGGGCTCGGCCCGCCCACGCGGTCCGCCGAGCGGCGGTCGGCTCGTTCGCCGGTCCGAGGGGAGCCCCGATGAAAGTCGCCTTGGTGACGTGGGAAGGGCTCCCGACCCTATCGGAGGACGACCGGCTCCTCGCGCACGCGCTCGAGGGGATGGGCGTCACGTCGGTGCCGACGCTGTGGACCGATCCGACCGCCGACTGGTCCGGGTTCGCCCTCATCGTCGTCCGATCGACCTGGGATTACTATCGCCGCGCGCCGGAGTTCCTCGAATGGGTCGAGCGCGCCGGCGCGGGCGGCCGACTGTGGAATCCGCCGGCGGTGATCCGCTGGAACAGCCACAAGTCGTACCTGCTGAAGCTCGAGGCCGCGGGAGTTCCGATCGTGCCCACCCGCCTCTCCCCGACCTTGGACGGTGCGATCGCGGCCGCCGACGCGGCCGGGTGGCCCGATATGGTCCTCAAGCCGGCCGTCTCCGCCGGCGGCTACCGGACCTTCCGCGTCCTGCGCTCGTCGAGCGACTCGACCTCCGCGTGGCGGAGCGAGCTCGCCGACGCGGGGGAGGTCCTGGTCCAGCCGTATCAGCAAGAAGTGGAGCGGACCGGCGAGCGGTCGCTCGTCTTCCTCGGCGGGAAGTACTCGCACGGCTTCCTGCGTCGCCCCCGGCTCACCTCCGCGTCGCCGCTCCAGGAGGGGGCGCACGTCGTGCCGACTCCCGAGCAGATCGCGCTCGCCGGACGCGTGCTCGCCGCGGCGCCCGGCCCGACGCTCTACGCCCGGGTCGACCTCGTGGAAGGGAACGACGGCGGCCCGCGGCTCATGGAGCTCGAGCTGATCGAGCCGGCGCTCGGCCTCGCGACGAGCCGGACCGCCGCGAAGGGGCTGGCCGCGACGATCCGCGCGCTCGCTGCGCGGGCGGGGGGGCGCAAGAAGTCCCGCCCCTCCGCCCGGCGCCGCTGAGCCGAACGGTCGTAGCCCGGCGTCCTAACTCGACGCCTCCCGGGGGGCGCGATGGGCGCGGCCAGATTCGAACTGGCGACCTTCACCGTGTCAGGGTGACGTCATAACCACTAGACTACGCGCCCGCGCGGGCGACCACCGACGCTCGGCTCTTAGCCCTAGCGCCCCGCGGTCAGCCGTAGCCGCCCGGGAACTGGCCGGGGTCCGCGCGGTCGTTCCACTGGTAGTAGCCCATCGATTGGCGTTGCGACTCGGTCGACTCCTGCCGAAGGCCTCCCTGGAAGGAGCCATACACCTCGCGGACCTGGTCCTCGATCGAGCGCGCCCGCTCGAGCGCGCGCCGGAGGTGGGTCGCCTCCAGGAACTCGCTGCCCGAGACGGCGGCGAGATCGCCGGCGGTGCGGATCAGCCCGCCGAGCTCCCGCAACCGAAGGGTGAGCGCGTTCCGTCGCCCGTCGAGCGCCTCCGCCCGGCGGCGCGCCTCCTTGATCAGCTCGACGACCGCCTCCCGCGTCGCGGGGCGGATCCGGCCGTCGACCGCGATCTCCTGCGCGCAGAACTGGGCGAGCCGGAGCCGGTTCGCCTCGGTGTCCGGCATCGAGGTCTCGAGCAGCACCTCGTAGCCCGAACCGGCGATGCGCGAGCGGAGCGGTGAGAGGATCCGGTGGATGTCCTGGATGTTCGCCGCCGCGACGAGGATGAAGTCGCACGGCACGCCGTCGACGCGGACCGCCGCCCCACCCGACTGCGGGTTGCGGCCGGAGATCGGGAACCGCTTCTCCTGCATCGCCGTGAGGATGTGCCGCTGCAGGAAGCCCAGGTGCGGCAGCTCGTCGATGAACAGCACCCCCTCGTGCGCCTCGTGGATCGTCCCCGCGATCACCCGCTCGTACGGCAGCGTCCCGAGCTGCGGGTGGCCGCCGTACGGATCGTGGCGGACATCGCCGAGGAGCTCGGTCTCGCTCGCGCCGGTCGCCATCACGAACGTGTTGCGGTCGAGCTTGACGAGGACCTTGCGCGGGCTCTCGTGCTGGAGCGTCCGCCGCCGCTCGAGCGCCCGCTGGTCGAGGACCTTGATCCGATCGCCGGCCCGCTCGTAGGCGACGACCTCCTCGGCACCGTTCCGGAGCCGGGTCGTCCGGACCGACTCCTGGGGGTTCCCGCCGGGGCTCACCGTCAGCTCGAGGATCCCGCCGACCAGGTCGCGGAACGGATTGCCGCTGCCGGTCGCCCCGGGGAGCACCTGCTTGGTGTTCCCGCAGCTCGGGCAGTACCGTTCGCTCGGGAGCGAGTAGAAGCTGCACCGCGGGCAGCGGTAGCCGAGGCGCTCGGCGACCGACGCCGGGGCGTCGGTCGGCACGATCAGTTCCCCCTCGACCGACCGGGCGGCCTCGCGCTCGCGGTAGACCTCGTCCCGGGTCGCCACCTCGATGCTCGGCCGCTCGGGGTTCTCCGGGTTGTGGACGACCCGAAGCTCCGTGCGGGGGCGGTCGAGGTGGAGCGCGAGCGCCTGCGCGGTCATCGATTTGCCGATGCCCGGGGGGCCGACAAGGAGCAGGTGGCGTCGCTGGTAGGCGGCGATGCGGGCGATCTCGACGGCCTTCTCCTGGCCGATCACCCGCTCGAGCGGGTCGGTCGGTATCGTGACGTCCCGCGTCGACTCGATCTCGTCGACCGACGCGGGCGCGTGCCGCGGGCCCTCCGTCGCCGCCACGTACCCTCGCCCCCGATAGAGCGGAGCCGGGGCTAATACGTTCGTCGCGGGCGGGAGGCCCTCGGGGACCGAGGGCCGGGCCGGTCTACCGCGGGCCGCCGGCCGGAGCGAGGTCGCTCTTCGTGAAGATGCGCAGCTGGTCCGGGATCTTCCCGACCGGGCCGAGCCGCGACCCGACGACGGTGCCGATCCCCTTCTCGTGGGCGACGTCGAGCAGCCGCTGGCTGACGATCCCGTCGAAGACGACCGCCTTCGCCGGCGTGCCGAGGTTCGAGATCGCTTCGATCATCTCCTTGATCGGCGCCTCGCCGACGACCGCGTCGTCCTCGCCCACGAACAGGCAGCGCGAGGCGTTCTCGACGCCGCGGAGGAGGTCGAAGTAGTGCGTCAGCTCGGGGGAGAGGGGCGCGGCGGGCGCGGGAGCGAGCGGCGGGGGCACGGGGCGGGGCGGCGGCATCCCGCGCTCCCGCTCCTCGCGGCGGCCGCCCCGGTCGTCGCGGCGGTCCGGCCGGCCGTCCCCCTCGCCCCGCTCCTCGCGGGGCTCCCGGCTCGCACCCGTCGACTCGAAGCCGCTCATCTCGAGGTACTGGTTGATCGGGATCTTGTTCCGGAGGCACTTCAGCAGCTGCTTCTGGGTCAGCTCCTCGACCTCGCTGCCGCGCGGCGCGCGGGCGACGAAGTCGATGTCCATCGTCTGCAGCATCTCCCGAAGGATCAGCTCGCCGGCGCGGTCGCCGTCCGTGAAGACGGTGACGGTCTTTCCGCGGGAGAGGTCCTTCACCGTCTGCGGGACGCTCGTCCCCTCGACGGCGATGACGTTCTTGATCCCGCAGCGGAGCAGGTTGAGGACGTCCGAGCGGCCCTCGACGACGATCAGCGCGTCGGCCTGGTCGATGTTCGGGCCGGCGGGGAGGTGCTCGGGGCCGTACGTCGTGATCTCCTCGACCTGCACGGCCTTGCGGACCGCCTCGGTCAGGTCCATCCCGACCCCCTTCGAGCCTTCCTGGATCCGGGAGAGCAGTTCCTTCGCGCGCTCGACGACCTTCTGGCGCTTGGAGATGCGGATATCCTCGACGCTGACGACCTCGATCTTCGCCCGGCACGGGCCGATCCGGTCGACGGTCTCGAGCCCGGAGGCGAGGATCGCCGTCTCGACCTGGTCGAGGCTCGACGGGATCACGATCTCTCCCTCGCTCTTGCCCTTCCGGCTGTCGATCTCGACCTCGATCCGGCCGATGCGGCCGGACTTCTGGAGGTCGCGGAGGTCGAGCTCCTCCCCGAGGAGCCCCTCGGTCTGCCCGAAGACCGCTCCGACGACGTCCGGCTTGTCGATGACGCCTTCGGCGGTGATGCGGGCGCGGATCTGGTATTTCGCGGCGTTAGGGTCGTTGGTCATGGTTGGTTCTCTCGCTGGAAAGGCGGCGCTCGTCGCGGGCTCGGGAGACCCCGATCAGGGTCGCCGAACGTCGCCGGACGATGCGGGGTTACGACAGGGGCGAAACATGAGTCGCGATTCCGTATCTGCCGGCGACCTCGGGAGGGGTCCTCCGCGTGTCCCCGGAGCGTTCTTTCCGAGCGTTGAAACGCGGGGGGCTATTTAAGCGGACCCCCGCCGTGGATCGCGGTCGAGCGTCCGTCTCCTCGCCGGGCCGGCGCGCGGCGACTCCGGCGAAATAGGCTTAATAGAGGGGTCCGTACGAGCGGTCGGAGTGTTCTCCATGCCGCGTCGTGCCGTTCGCAAACCGGTCCCCGTCCCTGCGTCCGTTCCCGAGCCCGGCGTCCCGCCCGACGAGCCCCCGCTCGCGGACGACGACTTCGTGAGCCAGCTGAAGCGCGAGCTGACGCGCACGCAGGCGACCGCCGGGGCGAAGACCGGCGAAGATCTCTCCCACCGGGGCGAGCTGAACAAGCGGCTCCTCCAGGACCTCTGGGAGGTCCACAACCAGTTCGAGGAGGTCAGCGTGCACCTCACGATCGACCCGTCGCAGACGCTGTTCGCGACGTTCGCCGAGTACCCGACGAAGTGGACGTTCAAGGAGAACTTCGACTTCGGCGCCGTGAAGACGATCGAGCTCGGGGACCGTGCGTCCGGGTGGGTCGGCTTCACGCTCCGCTTTTGGTACTACCGGGCTCCCGACGGGCAGGCCCGTCTCCGGGGGATCTTCGAGTGGTGCGACGGCGAGAGCTACCATCGCTACTCCGGCTGGATGCGGATGATGAGCCAGGCGGTCCTCTACGACGCCGCCGAGGAGAACGTCGACGTCCGCGAGCTCCACCGCGTGCTGAAGGACGTCGTCGTCCACTGGTACTCCGCGCACCTCGAGCGCACGCCCGAGGTGTTCGTCGCGCACCTGAAGGAGAAGTACCCGAAGGGCGCGTCGTACGCGAAGGAATCGTACCGCTGAACCGTTCCACGGGCCGCCGGCCCGGCCGCGCGTCCGAGGGTTGAAATAACCCGCCACGCCTCCCGAACCGCCGCCGGTCCGGGACCGCTGCGCCGGCTCCGAGGGCGGCGGGAGAAGAGGTGGCCGTCGGCCTCCGCGAGCATCTGGTCGCCTACTTCGAGGAGCACCGGAAGCTCGTCGAGCCCGGGGCGCTCCGGCTGCTGCTCGACACCCACCAGCCGCTGGTCGTTTCCCGCGAGGTCGTCGAGCGCGCCGGCGGCGACGCCGGCTTCGTCACGGAGGCGATGGTCGCCGCGGTCCTCGCGAGCGGCCGCTCGACCGCGCGGCCGTCGCCGCCGACGGCGGGACCGGCGGCCCCCGGCTCCCCGCTCCTGCCGCAGGACGGGTTCCGCCTCGTCGTCGAGGGGTTCGCCCCGGTCGCCGAGATGGCGGCCCCGGTCGACGCCTACTCGGTCCTCTTCCGCTCCCGGTACCGGTCGCTGCAGCGGCTGCTCCGCGGCCGGCCGTCGCTCCCCGACGTCCGGCCGATCCGCGACGTTCGGCCGGCGGACGGCAGCGCCTCCGTGATCGGAATGGTCCGGGAGGTGCGCGAAACGTCGAAGCGTCACCACCTCGTGCTCACGGTCGACGACGAGACCGGTTCGATCGAGACCCTCGTCCCGAAGGATTCGCCCGGGGCCCGGCTCCCGTTCCTCTCGGACGAGGTCGTCGGCCTCAAGCTCCAGTTCGGCCGCGACCCCGGGAAGATCCCCATCACGGTCGCGGTCGAGCGGCCCGACATCCCCGCCGACCGGGCGCCCGCCCGCTCGAGCCGTTCCCGGCGGGCGATCTTCCTCTCCGACCTCCACGTCGGCAGCCGCTCGTTCCTGAGCGACAGCTGGGCCCGGCTCGCCGACTTCCTCAACGAGCGGGGTCCGCATCCCGAGCTGGCGCGCTCGATCGAGTACGTCGTGATCGCGGGCGACCTCGTCGATGGGATCGGCGTCTATCCCCGTCAGGAGCGGGACCTCGCGATCACCGACGTCGTAGAACAGTACGTCGAGCTCGGCCGTCGGCTCGCGGAGCTGCCGCGCCGGCTCACGGTCGTCGTCGTCCCCGGCAACCACGACGCGGTGCTGACCGCCGACCCGCAGCCGCCGCTCCCGGCCACGCTCGTCGAGTGCCTCCCCGGCAACATCCACTCCCTCGCCAACCCGTCGACGTTCGCGCTGGACGGGGTCGTGATCGAGGCGTACCACGGGAAGAGCTTCGACGACCTCATCCCCGCGATCCCCGGGGCCTCCTACGCCCGCCCGATGGAGGTGATGCGACGGATGCTCCAGATGCGGCACCTCGGTCCGATCTACGGCCAGCGGACGGCGCTCGCCCCGCTGTCGCGGGACGGGCTCGTCATCGACCCCGCCCCGGACATCCTCGTCACCGGGCACCTCCACACCTACGGCGTCGACCGGTACCGCGGCGTGCTGATGCTCAACGTCTCGACGTGGCAGGCCGAGACGGAGTACCAGCGGATGCGGAACATCGTGCCGGTCCCGTCGCGCGCCGCCGTCGTCGACCTCGCGACGCTCGGGCTCGTCTCCCTCGACTTCTCGACCGACCCGGCGGTCGTGCCGGGGCCCGCGGCATGACGCCGTTCCCGGTCGAGCCGGCCCGCTCGATGGGTCCGATGCGCCTCGTCCTCAGCGCCTATCCGAACCGGGAGGCTGCGCTCGCCGCCGTCGAGGGCGCCCTCGCCCGCCGGCTCGCCGCCTGTGCCAGCACGTTCCCGGTCGACTCCCGATACTGGTGGAACGGGGGGCTCGAGAGCGCCGCCGAGTCGGTCGTGCTGTTCAAGACGGTGCCGAAGCGGGTCGGGGGGCTGTTCCGATTCCTCAAGGAGAACCACCCGTACGACGTCCCCGAGATCGTGGAGATCGACGTGCCGCGGGCGGACGCCGGCTACCTCGCGTACCTCGGGCGGACGCTCGACGCCCACGCGCTGAACGTGCCGCCGCGTCCCCCGGCTAGGCGTTCGGCAGGACCGCGAGCCCGGGCAGCTCGAGCCCCTGGACGAACTCGAGCGCCGCACCACCGCCCGTCGAGATGAACTGGAAGACCCCCGCGACCCCGAGGTCGCGGGCGATCCGCCCCGAGTCCCCGCCCGCCGCGACGTGCCGTCCCGGGACCCCCGCGAGCGACCCGAGTACGTCCCGCGTCCCCGCGGCGAAGCGCGGGTCCTCCGCGCGGCCGAGCGGGCCGTTCCAGAAGACGGTCCGGGCCCCCTTCAGGGCCGCGACGAACGAGGCGGTCGTCGCGGGCCCGATGTCGTAGGCGACCGCTCCGTCCGGGACCGCGGTCACCGGCACCGCGGCCGGGGCCGCTCCGTCGGGTCCTTCGACCCGGAGGTCGGTGGGGAGGCAGACCCGGGCGCCCGCGCCCTCCGCGCGCTTCAGGAACGCCGCCGCCGCCTGGTCGACCCCCGCCTCGACCGCCGTCGCCCCGAGGTGGGCACCGGACGCGGCGAGGAACGGATAGGCAAGCGCGCCCCCGATCGCCAGCGTGTCGGCGCGGTCGAGGAGGCTCTCCAGCAGCGGGAGCTTGTCGGCGACCTTCGCTCCACCGACCAACACCGCGTACGGCCGCTCCGGTCGGTCGACGAGGGGGGAGAGCTCCCGGAGCTCGCGCTCCAGGAGAAGACCGGCGAACGACGGCAGGCGCTTCGGGACCCCGACCGTGGAGGCGTGGGCCCGGTGCACCGTGCCGAACGCCTCCTCGACGAACAGCTCGCCCAGCTGGGCGAGCTGCGCGGCAAACCCCGCGTCGTTCGCCTCCTCGCCCGGATGGAACCGGAGGTTCTCGAGCATCAGGAACTCGCCGTTCTGCAGGCGGACCGACCGCTCGATCGCCCCGACCCCGACGGCGTCGTCGGTGATCGGCACGGGGGCGCCGAGGAGCGTGCTCAGCCGTCGGGCGACCGGCCGCAACGACAGCTTGGGGTCCCGTCGCCCGCCGGGTCGGCCCAGGTGGGAGAGCAGGATCGTCCGCGCCCCCGCGGCCCGAAGGTGCTCGAGCGTCGGCAACGACTCGACGATCCGCCCGTCGTCGGCGACCGCGCCGCTCGGGTCGAGCGGGACGTTGAAGTCGACCCGGACCAGGACGCGTCGGCCCTTCACCGCGGCGGACCCGACCCCGAGCTTTGCCGGCATCGCCGACCCCGACCGGTCCGCCACTAAGACGGTTGTGCCGCGCGGACCTTCGCGAGCACCGCCCGCGTCGCCGGTACCTCGATCCCGTGCGCCGCGGCCCGGCGCACGATCTCGCCGGAGATCGCCTCGATCTCCGTCCGGTGGCCCCGCTCGAGGTCCTGGAGCATGCTCGAGCGGTTCTCGGCCGTCTCCCGGACGACGCGGTCGAGGTCGCCGCGCACCTCCGCTTCGGAGAGGACGACCCCGGCCGCTTCGGCGACCGAACGCGCTTCGAGGAGGAGCGAGAGCGCTTCCGTCCGCCACGGCTCCTGGGCGAGGCGCCCGTTCGGGACCCGATGGACGGCGGTGACCGGATTGATCGCGGCGTTCACGACGACCTTCTTCCAGACCTCCCGCTCGATCGAGGGGACGGCCCGGACGGAGAATCCGGACGAGCGGAACAGCGTCGCGAAGCGCGCCGCGGGGTCGGCGTCCCCGGCCGCCGGGTCGGCGGCCGGCAGGACGACCTCCCCGGTGCCGGCGGCGCGCACGACTCCCGGGGCCGTCAGCGTCGCCGGGACCGAGTGGACCGCTCGGACCAATCGGATCGATCCCGCGGGCCAGCCGCCCTGCTCCAGCGAGCGGTGGGCGACGGTCTCGGAGCCGAGCCCGTTCTGCGGGATCAGGAGCGGGGTCGGGGCGAGCGCCCGGGCGACGGCGTCCGCGGCGGCGGCGACGTCGAACGCTTTCACCGTGAGCAGGGCGAGATCGGCGTGCGTGCCGCGGGGGATCTCGGTCGCCGCTTCGCAGCGGAACGTCCCCGCGTCGCGGCCCGTGACCTCGACCCCGCGGGCGCGGATCGCCTCGACGTGCGCGGGGCGACCGACCAGCAGCACGCGATGCCCGGCAGCCGCGAAGCGGGCGCCGAACAACGAGCCGACCGCTCCCGCGCCGACGACGAGGACCGTCACGGAGGGCCGTTCGCTAGCCGAGCCGGCGGACGAGATCGGAGAGCCCGGGCGCCTTCCCGAGGTCCCGGCGGAGGAGGGTCAGGAGGCCGTCGTAGTAGCGAACCTGCTCGCGCGCCTGGCGGACCTTGAGGCGGAGGTACTCTTCCTCGCGGACGAGCCGGCCGAGCTCGGCCAACAGCTCCCGGCGGCTCGCCCGGAGCTCGCCGATCCGGTCAGAGAAGCGGTCCCCGCGGGGCACTGCGCACCTCGAAGTTGGAGGATGGGCGGGCGAGGTCGATGATCGAGTCGCCCAGCTGGGCGAGGTGGGCGAGGTCTCGCTCGAGCTTCTTCAGCCGCAGCTCCGCCCGACGACGCCGCTCGTGGACCTCCGCGAGCGACCGCTCCAGGAGCTCCACCCGGTGACGCCACTTCTCCCGCTCCTGCACCCCCTGCAGGACCGAGTCGGCGTCGACCATCCGCTCCGCCGAGGGGGGCCGAGGAGAATCAAGCTTTCGCCCGACCGGCGGCGACGCGCCCAACGTTAAGCCCTGCCGGCGGTGACGCCGCCGGAGGAAGGGCGTGGCCGCACTCCAGAAGATCGCGGTGCTCGGCGCCGGCAACATCGGGGGGTCGCTCGCCCAGCGGCTCGCGGAGATGGACGTCGCGAAGGAGGTCGTGCTGATCGACATCGTCGACGGCCTGCCCCAGGGGAAGGCGCTCGACATCCAGCAGTCGGCCCCGATCCTCGGGTTCTCGACCCGGGTGACCGGCTCGACGAACGTCGAGGCGCTCGCCGGGTCGGACGTCGTCGTGGAGACGGCGGGGCTGGCGCGGAAGCCCGGCATGAGCCGGTCCGACCTCCTCGAGAAGAACGCGGCGATCGTGCGTGGGCACGCCCTCGCGGTGAAGGCCCACGCGCCGCGCGCGGTCTGTCTCGTCGTCACGAACCCGGTCGACGTGATGACCTACTACTTCCGCGCCCAGTGCGGGCTCCCCGGGACGAGGGTCTTCGGCGAATCGGGGACGCTCGACACGGCCCGGTTCCGCTGGTTCGTCGCGGAGGCGCTGTCGGTCGCGCCCCGAGACGTCACCGGCTTCGTCCTCGGAACGCACGGCGACACGATGGTCCCGGTGCTTTCGCTCACGAGCGTCTCGGGCGTGCCGCTGAAGCGGCTCCTCCCCGCCGAGAAGCTCGCCGCGATCGTCGAGCGGACGAAGGGCGGCGGCGGCGAGATCGTGAACCTCCTCAAGACCGGCAGCGCGTTCTACGCCCCGACCGCGAGCCAGGCCGAGCTCGTCGCGGCGATCGCCGGGGACGAGCACCGCCTCCTCTCGGCCGCGGTCCACCTCACGGGCGAGTTCGGCGAGAAGGACGTCTGCATCGGCGTGCCCGCGGTGATCGGCCGCAGCGGGATCGAGCGGGTGGTCGAGGTCGACCTCTCGACCGAGGAGCGCGCGGCGTTCGGAAAGAGCGTCGCGGCCGTCCGGGCCGACCTCGAGATCCTCGCGAAGTTGCCGGGCTAGGCGGGGACCCGATGTCGGCGAGCGCGCCCCCGGTGTCCCCGTCCCTCTCGGTCGAGATCAAGCGTCGCCTGGCGACGCTCCGAACGACGACCGATTCGAAGGACCACGCGCACATCACCGTCACGCCGACGATCTGCGAGAAATGCCCCCACTCGTTCTGCACCATCGCCTGTCCCGCGAAGTGCTACGAGCGGATCGAGGGGCGGCTCGTCTTCCGCTACGAGGATTGCGTCGAGTGCGGGGCCTGCGACATCGCGTGCGACCAGGGGTCGGTCCGCTGGACCCTCCCGCGCGGGCCCTACGGGGTCCGCTACTCGTACGGGTAGGAGCGCCCGAGGGACCCCCTCCCGGGCGCCGGGGTCGCCGGCGCCCCCGGCGCTCGCCTTCCTAGGTTCCACTCAAGGCTCAGCTTAAAGCGAGGAACGCCGGCTCGGGAGCCGCGGGTGGGTTCGCACGACGACCGTAGCCCCGAATTCTGCCGGCGCCCTCCTCTTCCCGTACCGGGTCCGGACGGGCCAGGAGGCGATCCTGAAGGAGGTCGCGGCGGTCGCCGCGCGCGGCGGTCCGCTCCTCGTGAACGCCCCGACGGGGAGCGGGAAGACGGTCGCCACGATCGCGCCGCTGCTGGAGCACGCCGAGGCGACCGGCCACCGCATCCTGTACCTCGTCCGCACGCACGCGCAGGAGGTCCAGGTGCTGCGCGAGGTCCGCACGATCGCCCACCGGCTCGAGCGCCCGATCCTCGCGATCGGTCTGCAGGGTCGGGCCCGGCGCTGCTTCCTGCTCGAGAACGTCGCCGAGGTGAAGGGGGCGACGGCCGAGGAGCACGGGAAGCTGTGCGCCGACCGAAAGCGGGCCACCGAGGGGGCGCTGCGGGGCGAGGCCCCGGCCGCCCCTCCCCCGGAGCTCCCCGAGGACGGGGAGATCGATCTCACGGACCTGGACGGCTGCCCGTACTACGCCCGCGTTCTCCAGACGGACGTCGAGGCGATGGTCGAGCGGCTGAGCGCGAAGCTGCCGACCCCCGGCGAGTTCGACCAGGCCTGCCGGGACGAGAACCTCTGCGCCTACGAGCTCGCCAAGCGCCTCGCCCCGAAGGCCCGGCTCGTCACGGCCCCGTACGCGTTCTTCTTCCACCCGCACATCCGCCGCTCCCTGCTGGCGTGGATGGGCGCCGACCTCTCCCAGATCGACCTCGTCATCGACGAGGCGCACAACCTCCCGGATCACCTGCGCGAACTGAACACGGTCTCGCTGCCGCAGGAGTCGGTCCGTCGGGCGCGGAGCGAGGTCGCCGACCGCGGCGACTTCCAGCTGCCGGACGGTCCGAGCGCGACCCGGTTCCTGGACCTCGTCGGCGCCGCCGTGGACGAGCTCGTCCAGGCGCTGGCGCGGGACGATGACGCGATCCTGCCTCCGTCGGTGTTCGAGGACGCCCTGCTGACCGCCCTCGGTGGCACGACCCACCGGCTCGACACCTGGCTCGGGGCGCTCGCGACCTGGGGGGAGAACCTCAAGGACGAGCGGCGCCGCGAACGCCACCTTCCCCGCTCGTGGGTCCACACGGTCGCCCTGACGCTCCTCTCCTGGCCGCAGCTGGACGCCCCGGGATACGTGAAGGTCGCGACGCGGCTTCCCCGTCCCGCCCTCGAAGCGTATGCGCTGGACGCGAGCGCTCCCGCGGCGCCGATCCGGGACTGCCACGTCTCGGTCCACCTCTCCGGGACGCTCGCCCCGCTCGACGAGTACGCGACCTCGCTCGGGCTCGGCGAGGAGGCCCGGAAGCTCGACGTCCCGTCGTACTTCCCGCCCGAGCACCGTCAGTTCCTGTACGACCGGACCGTGACGACCCAGTTCGAGGCGCTTCGGACGGACCCCCAGGCGGTCCAGCGGCTCGCCGACCGACTCGCCGAGGTGCTCGAGTCGCTCCCGGTCAAGACGGCGGTGTTCTTCCCGAGCTTCGACCTCCTGCGGAAGGTCCTCGACGCCGGCCTTCAGAGCCAGCTGCCCGGGAACGTCTTCATCGAGCAGCCGAAGACCTCGACCCGCGACCTCTGGCGGTCGATCGAGGGATGGAAGAAGGACCCGCAGGGCACCGTGCTGCTGGGCGTCGCCGGCGGCCGGCTATCCGAAGGGATCGACTACCCCGACGAGGAGCTCGAGGCGGTCGTCATCGTTGGCATCCCGTACCCTCGGCCCACGGCGAAGCGGCTCGCGCTCCAGCGGTTCCTGGATCAGGAGGGCGGCCGGGGCTTCGAGTTCGCCATCCGCGCTCCCGCGCAGCGGGCGATCCTCCAGGCGTGCGGGCGGATGATCCGCTCCGAGCACGACCGGGGACTCGCCATCGTGCTCGACCGGCGCGCGGTCCAGTTCGCCGACTGCCTGCCCGGCCTCGAACCGATCGGCGACCTGCCCGCGCGGAGCCGGGCGTTCTACGGGCGCCGCGCCCGCTGGTCCCGATCCCATCCGGCGGGCCCGATGCCCCCGTCGGCCGACGGGCCGGCCCCGTCCGCGGCGAAGCTCTAATCCCCCCGTCCGGGGTGGAGCCGGCGTGATCATCACCCGGACGCCGCTCCGGATCAGCTTTGCGGGCGGCGGGACCGACCTCCCCGCCGTCTACCGCGAGCTCGAGGGCGGGGGCGCGGTGGCGAGCGCCGCGATCGACCGGTACATGCACGTCCTCGTGAACCCGAAGTTCGACCGATCGATCCGCGTGGCCTACTCGCGGACGGAGAACGTCGACCGGCTGGAGGACCTCCAGCACGAGCTCGTCCGAGAGGCGATGCGCCTCGCCGGGATCCACGAGGCGCTCGAGATCCACACGATCTCCGACATCCCCGGCGAGGGGACCGGCCTCGGTTCGTCGTCGACGCTGACGGTCGGTCTGCTGAACGCCCTGTACGCCTCCCGCGGGGTGCTGCGGGGACCGGCGGAGCTCGCCGAGGAGGCGTGCCGGATCGAGATCGATATCCTCCACGGATCGGCGGGCAAGCAGGACCAGTACATCGCGGCGTTCGGCGGCGTCGAGTACTTCGAGTTCCACGGCGACGGCACGGTCCGCGCCTCGCCGATCCCGTACTCCGCGGCGGACCGCGAGTCGCTCGGCGAGCACCTGAGCCTCTTCTACACGGGCACCACTCGCAAGGCCGACGGGATCCTGCGGGAGCAGAGCGATCGGAAGGGGGAGCACCGGGACGCGTACGTCCGGATGCGCTCGCTCGCCGGGGAGGCCCGGGCCGCGCTCGTGGCGCACGACTTCGCCCGGCTCGGCGCGAACCTCGACGAGGGCTGGCAGCTGAAGCGGAACCTCTCGACCGGGATCACGAACGCGGCGATCGACGGGCAGTACGCCCGCGCGAAGGCCGCGGGGGCGTTCGGCGGCAAGATCACCGGCGCCGGCGGGGGCGGGTTCCTGCTCCTCGTCCACCCGCCGGAACGCAGCCGTCAAATAGCGGACGCCCTGTCGCCGATGCCGCGGCTCCCGGTGCGGATCTCCCCCGAGGGCTCGCGGATCCTGTTCGTGGGACGATGACGGGTCTCGAAGGGCTCGAAGCGTACGTCCGGACGTACGTCGCCGAGACGAAGTCGGCGCTCCACGAGCCGTACCTCTACGAGGCGATGCGCCGCATCGTCCCGATGCTCCTCAAGGCCCGCGCGGAGGGCAAGAGCATCTACTTCTTCGGCAACGGCGGCAGCGCGTCGACCGCCTCGCATTTCGTCGTCGACATCGGCAAGGCGACGATCCGGGGCGACGGAAAGCGGTTCCGCTGCTTCGCGCTCGTCGACAACGTCGAGAGCGTCACCGCCTGGGGGAACGACGCCGACTACTCGAAGGTGTTCTCCGAGCAGTTGAAGGGGCTCGCCCACGCCGGGGACGTCGCGGTCGGCATCTCGGGCAGCGGCAACTCCCCGAACGTCCTCGAGGCGGTCCGGGTCGCCCGCGCGCTCGGCCTCTCGACCGTCGGCCTCACCGGGATGGGCGGCGGGAAGCTGAAGGAGCTGGTGGACGTTCCGCTGGTCGTCCCGTCCAACAGCATGCAGCACATCGAGGACGTCCACCTCTTGGTCTGCCACCTGCTCACCGCGTACCTGCGGGACGAGCAGCCGTCGACCGATCGATGAGCGTCCGGGTCCAGGACTACATGGTGCTCGAGGTCGAGCACCTTCGGTCGACCACGACGATCGGCGAGGCGATCGACCAGCTGATGCGCGGCCGCCACCACGGGCTCCCCGTCACCGACGCCGGCGGCACCCTGGTCGGGTTCGTCAGCGCGAAGGAGCTGTTGCGCCACGCGGACGAGCGTCGCCTGCCGCTGTCGAAGATCATCCGGCCCGGGACGTACACCGCCAACCCCGAGACGGCGCTCGACGATGCGGCCCGCGTGATGTTCCGGTTCGGCCTCCGCGATCTCCCGATCGTCGACGAGCGCGGACGGCTCTGCGGGGTCCTCTCGAACCTCGACGTCGTCCGATCGCACTTCGAGCGGGCGTCCCCGGTGAAGGCGGACATGCTGAAGCGCCTCCTCACCGAGCGCTACGGGGCTCCGTTCTCGTTCCGCCGCGGCCTCGTCCCGATCGACCGCCTGACGCCGACCCAGTGGAAGGTCTTCGAGGACGAGCTGGAAGGCCGACGGTACGAGCTCGAGCGCGGCTTCGCCGAACCGGTCCTGGTCGTGCAGAAAGGGGACGTCTGGCTCCTCGTCGACGGGCACCACCGCGCGCTCGCCGCCCGCGAGATGGGGCTCGCCCAGCTGCAGGCGTTCGTGCTCACCTGCGACCGGCCCGAGGAGTTCGCTCAGCAGGAGACCGGCTTCGAGCGGACGGCCGCCGAGCACCACCTGAAGACCGTCTCCGACATCGAGATCGACCGCTCCGCGCACCACCCGCTGGTCGAGGTGACGACCCAGCTCCTCCGACGGTTCGAGAAGGGCGCCGAGCCCGCCGAACGGTCGGTATGACGTATAACCGGGGTCGTCCGGCTCCGGCCGGGCTCGGCCCGGCTCCGGGCCTCTCGTGCGGAGGGCGGCCCGGAGCGACGGAATCGCCCGTTCGCAAGGGTTAAACCCCACCCCGGCTCGGCGACCGCGGGACGCCCCCATGCCCCGCAATCTCCAGGTCGAGCCGCTGCGCGCCGTGCACATCGAGGACCAGGACGTCGAGCTCGTCGAGCGGAAGGGGCTCGGGCACCCGGACTCGATCGCGGACGGCGTTTCGGAGTCGGTCAGCCGGGCGCTGTGCCGGCTCTACCTCGACGAGTTCGGGAAGATCCTCCACCACAACACGGACGAGACCCAGGTCGTGGGCGGGGCGTCCGTGCCGAAGTTCGGCGGCGGGACGGTCACGGCCCCGATCTACATGCTGCTCGTCGGCCGCGCGACGACCGAGGTGAACGGCGAGAAGCTGCCGTACCGGGACGTCGCCGTGGAGGCTGCGAAGAAGTACGTCGCCTCCGTCTGCTCGCACGTCGACGTCGAGAAGCACGTCGAGTTCGACTGCCGGATCGGGCAGGGGTCGGTCGACCTCCGCGGCGTGTTCGACCAGAAGGCGGTCCTCTCGAACGACACGTCGTTCGGCGTCGGGTTCGCCCCGTTCTCCGAGACGGAGCGGGTCGTGCTCGAGAGCGAGAAGTTCCTGACGCTCCGGCTGAAGAAGAAGCTCCCCGCCCTCGGCGAGGACGTCAAGGTGATGGGCTATCGCCAGGGGAAGAAGATCCGGCTGACGGTCGCCGCCGCGCTCGTCGACTCGGCGGTGAAGGGCCCGGCCGAGTACGCCTCGGTCTGCGAGGAGATCCACGACCGCCTCGCGGAACAGGCCGCGAAGCTCACGAGCCGCGAGGTCGCGATCGACGTCAACACCGCCGACGACCCCGAGCTCGGCCGCTACTACCTGACGGTCACCGGCTGCTCGATGGAGGCCGGGGACGATGGCTCGGTCGGACGCGGCAACCGGGCCAACGGTCTGATCACGCCCTGCCGCCCGATGAGCCTGGAGGCGACCGCCGGCAAGAACCCCGTCAACCACGTCGGGAAGATCTACAACCTCCTGTCGAACCTGATCGCCGCCGACATCGTCTCCGAGGCCGGCGGGGACGTGAAGGAGGTCCATGTGCGGATCCTCTCCCAGATCGGCAAGCCCGTCGACCAGCCGCAGGTGGCGAGCATGCAGATCCTGACGGCCGACGGCGTCAAGCTCGCGCAGGTCCGCGAGAAGGCCGAGTCGGTGGCGCAGGGCTGGTTCGACCAGATCGACTCGATCCCGCGGCGCCTCCTCACGGGGAAGCTCTCGGTCTTCTGAGGCGGGGAGCGCGCGGTCCGTGCGCGTCTACGTCGAATCGTACGGGTGCTCCCAGAATCAGGGCGAAGGGTCGGCGATCGCCCGCGACCTCGCCCGGCACGGCTACGGACTCGCGGACGCCCCGCAGGACGCGGACGTCTCCGTCCTCGTCACGTGCGGCGTGATCGGCTCGACCGAGGCGCGGATGGTCCGGCGGTGGGCCGAGCTCGGGCGGCGGAGCGCGCGGGTCGTGGTCACGGGCTGCCTCGTGCCGCTGCGGACCGGTGAGTTCCGGGGCCCCGCCCTCGAGCGCACGACGTTCCTTCCGATCCACCGGCAGGCCGAGCTGCCGACGCTGCTGGGCGCCGCCGGGCGGCCGGCCCTGGCCGCGGGGGCGTCCCTGCCGATGGTCGCCCCCGCCCGGTCGATCTCGGAGGAGGTCGTCCTCGCTCAGGGGTGTACGAGCGGGTGCAGCTACTGCTTCAGCCGACTCGCCCGCGGCCCGATCGCGAGCCTCTCCGCGGAGGCGATCGTCGAGCGGGTCCGGGGGGCGCTCGGACGGGGGGCGCGCGAGGTCCGCCTGACCGGGCTCGACACGGCCGCGTGGGGGGCCGACCTCCCCGGCCGCCCTCGGCTCCCGGATCTGCTCGGCGCGATCGCGCGGGTGGACGACGACTACCGCCTCCGCGTCGGAATGATGAGCCCCCAGAGCCTCGCGGGGTGCCTCCCCGGTCATCTGAAAGCGCTCGACGACCGGCGGGTGTACCGGTTCCTCCACCTTCCCGTGCAGAGCGGGTCCGACCGGATCCTCGAGGCGATGCGGCGCGGGTACGACGTCGGCACGTTCCGTGCCCAGGTCGCCGCGGCCCGGGAGCGGTACCCGGACCTCCACCTGTCGACCGACGTGATCGTGGGATTCCCGGGCGAGACCGACGACGACCACGCGGCGACGGAGCGGCTGATCGAGGAGGTCGCCCCCGAGACGCTCAACGTCACCCGGTTCTCGGCCCGACCGGGGACGGTCGCGGCCCGGCTCCCCCCGATCGGACCTCGGATCGCGAAGGCACGCTCCCGGTCGATCACGACGCTCCGGCAGCGGATCGCCCGCCGACGCCTCGAGCGGTGGATCGGACACACCGGGTCCGCCCGCGTCCTGGAGTACGGTCCCGGGGGGTCCGCCGTGGCGCGCCTCGGGAACTACCTGCCGGTGGTGCTCCCCGCGCGGGCCCCGCTCGGCAGCGACCTCGAGGTGCGGATCGACGGCGCCCGGTCGACGTACCTTCTCGGGCGACCCACCGGCGTGCGGTTCTAAATACTGCCCCGCGGCCTCTCTATCACCACCGGCGGGGGCGGTCCGCCGGGAGGTTCCGCGCATGGCCGGGCTCACCTCGGAGGAGATCCTCGCCATCGTCCTCGTCGTCGTCATCTGCACGGCGATGGCCGCGGTCGGCGTGCTCCTGCTCCAGCGCCTCCGGCGACGGCGCGACCAGTTGCGGGGCGAGCTGAGTAGCCGGCCCGAGGCGGTGAGCGACCGGGCGTTCAACCGGATCGCGATGGCACGCCGCGAGGCCGACATTCTCGGGCGCCAGGGGGTGGAACTGTCCCGGGTCCGCGAACTGATCGGCGAGGCGCAGGCGGAGTTCGACGGTCGCCGGTTCGAGCACGCGTACTCCCTGGCCCAGTCCGCCCACGAGCTGCTCGTCGCGGCGCGCCAGCGCCCGCCGAGCGTCGCGACCGGGCCGTCGCCCTCTCCCCCCACCGCCCCGGGCGGCAGCGAACCGCGGTCGTCCCCGCCCTCGGCCGCGAAGATCCCCGCCCACCGAGCGGAAGCGCAGTTCCAGCTCCGCCTCCTCCAGGACGAGATCGCCGGTGCGGCCACCTCCGAGGCGGGGAACGGACGCCGCCTTCGGGCCCAGGCGCTCGCGACCCAGGCGCAGCAGGCGTTCGACCGCGGCGATTACGCCGAGTCGTTCCGCCTGGCGCTCAAGGGGCGCCGCGAGGGCGGCCGCCCGATCGAGACGGTCGCTCCGCCGGGACCCCCGGCCCCGTCGGGGACGTCCGCCGAGGGAGCCGGTCCGGCCGACGACCCCGAACGGACGGCGGATTCGCTGGCTTCCCTGGCCCGGTGCCCCCAGTGCGGCCATCCGATGGGTCCCACCGAGCAGTTCTGCCGGGGCTGCGGGTCCCCGCGTCCGGCGTAGCGGGAGCGGCCCTCAGAGCCAGGCGTCCAGGCGACGCTGCGTGCGCGCTTCGTGCAGGACCGCGCTCGCGCCCAACCAGCGCGGCAACGGGATCGCGAACGACGATCGGATCGTCTCGGCGAGCTCTCCGAGGGTCGCCAGCCGCTCGGGCGGCACCCGCAGGGCCTGTCGGACGTGCTCGCGGACGTTCCACACCCCCAACGGGAGGATTTCTCCGGGGTGGACCTCCCGCAGGACGACGATGCCCGCCTGGCGACCTTCCCGAAGGAGCGCCTCGCTCACGGCCAGGCGGGCGGCGTAGTAGCAGCCGCCGATCGACGCGTACGTCGTGCGACCGTCGTACCCCTCATGGTCCCCGATCATCACGATCTCGCTCGGGCTCGGGTTCCAGAGGGTGTTGGGGTACCACGCTTCGATCGACTCGTATCGGTACGCGCCCGGAAGGAGGGCGATCAGCCACCGGTTGTCGAGGGCGGTCAGCCGGTGGACGCGGATCTCGGAGAGCTCGGGAAGCTGGCGGAGCGCTGCCACGTTCTGCTTCGAGATGAGGTCGTCCACGGCGGTGATGCTCCAACGCGTCGGAACGAGCTTGCGGCGTCCCCGTCGACCGAGCGTGCCGACGCTGAACGCTCGTTGGATCCGGCTCACGCGGACGCCGCGCCCGTACAGCTCCTCGACGGCGGTGCGGGCGCTTGCGTGGACGTCGGAGGAGAGCCGGTCCAGGTGCGGGTCGACCCGCCGAACATCGAGGCGGACCCGCTCGATCGGAGCGGACGGGCCGAACGGCGGCGTGGCGTCCGAGAGCGCGAGATGTCCCCGGGGGGGCCGGCGGAACGTCGCTTCGCTCTCGACCGACCCCTCGGCGAGGCCGAGGAGCTGGAGCTCTTCGAGCCAGCGGATCGGCCGCTCGGCGTCCGTGACCTTGAGGCGGAACGTTCCCCGGACCAGCCCGGTCCGGAACCCGACGACCTCCTCGACCGACCGCCCGACCCACTCCTCGGGCGTGTCGAGCAGTTCGGTCGACCCGTGCTCCGGACTCAGGAGCGGGCCGGCCGCGACGCTCGGATAGCCGAAACGACCGACGAACAGCCCCGGCGGGGAGCTCCCGTCGAGCTCGGTGCCCGGGACCATCGGTAGGGTGCGCTCGAACGCCCGGTACTTGAGGAGGATCGGGCAGATCGGCTTCCCGCAGAGCAGCTGGGCTGAGCGGCAGCGAAGGCAGAGGCTCGGATCCTCCCGCAGCGCCGGGATGCTCCAGGAGAGGGCGTCCATCGGGGCGACCCCCGGGAGCGGCGGGGCGGCGGCCGTGCTCGTCACGACAGGAGACGGACGACTCCGGAACAGATAGGACGTCCCGGAGAGGTCATGAAACGGCCCAC
>DATJZK010000046.1:0-4175 GCA_035499145.1 Thermoplasmata archaeon | reverse complement strand
CCATCGCGCCCGGCCTCCTCGTCCCGGCCCCGTTCGCCTCCGAGCGCGTCCTCGAGGCCGTTCGTCAGAGCGGCGGGGCCGGGATCACCGTCACCGATCCCGAGATCGAGTCGGCCGCGGCCGCGCTCGCCCGGACGCACGGGATCTCGGCGTCCCCCGAAGGAGCCGCCCCCTACGCGGCGATCCCGCACCTCGTCGCCGAGCGACTCGTCCGCCCGGGCGAGACCGTCCTCCTGTACAACACCGGCAGCGGGATCCCGTTCCTGGCGGGGCGGACCGAATAGCCGGCTCGTCCGTGCCGGGGATCAGGTTCCCGGGACCCCGGCCACTACGGACGTGGCGGCCGCCGCCGGGGCTTCCTCGAGCGCTTCGACCAGCGCCAGGCCGACCCGGTTGATGGCGCACGGGGAGCACCACCGGTCGCCGTCGTGCAGCACCGCCCGCGACTGGCACGGCGCGCAGAGGGGCCGGGCGCAGTCCGGGCACGCGGGAAGGCGGGTCTCCTCGACCACGGCCGTTCGACAGGAGGCGCACGCCACCGGCGGTGCGTCGGGACCGTCCCGAGCGGGACGGGTCGAGCGCTCCACGAGCTCCCGGGCGGCCGAGCCGAGCCAGCTGTCGAGCTCGGACGGCTCCGCGGTCGGGGGAACGGACGACATCGAGGGGAACTCCGGGAACGACGCGGGGACCGGGCCGATCAGGGAGTCGAGATCGTCGGCCCCACCGCGGGCCAGCGCGTCGGCCGGACGAGCGGGTCCGAGGAAGGGGGACGAGGGTTGGGGCCACTGGCCGGGAACGAGTCGGCCGTTTCGCAGCAGCCACTCGGGTTCGACCGCCGAGAGGCGGGGCGACCGTCGCGGTACCGGGGGGAGAAAGACCGTGGACGTGATCGGCTCGTCGTCGGCTCCCGGGAGGCCGCCGTGGACGTGCGGGTCGACCCACGACCGTGCGAGAGGGCCGCGACCCGCCGAACGGCTGGGCCGACCGTCCGCGGTGAGGTCCGACGCCTCTCCGAGCAGGGCGTGCCAGTCCGGCGGCGGCGAGTACTCCGCACACTCGGTGCAGACGAAGGCGCTCGACCACGTCGTCGGCTCCGGGACCGGCTCGCCGTTCGGCTCGGGTCGTCCGAGCCCCAGCGCGCGGACGGAGAGGGCGACCCCGAGGACCCCGACCGCGCCCAATCCGACCGACAGGTCCACGAGATTCCCGCGGAGACCCTCCGCGACCCCGACGCCGATCACGACCCCGAGGAAGGCGAACGTTCCGAGACCGAGTCCGAGCGCCCAGCGCTCCCGGAGGACCACGGCCCGGGGCTCCTCCGGGGCAGCGCGGCCACTCTCGGGGGCCGGGGACGCAGCGATCAGGGGTATCGCTTCGAGGTTGGCCGGCCGGTGTGCTATGAACCCTGTGGTCGAGGAGAGAGCGCGATCGTCCGGGCGAGCGACATCGCGGGGGCAGCCCCGTCGGGGGAGGGCCCGCGGGTGCCGAACGAGCCGTCCCGGCTCAGGCGCTCGCCCTATCGAGCCGGCCGGCCGCGGCCGCATCGAGGGTCAGTCGGGTCGCCGCGAGCAGCTCCTCCAGCTGAGCGACCCCGGTCGCGCTCGCGATCGCCGCCGTCACTCCGGGTCGGTCCATGAGCCAAGAAAGCGCGAGCGTCGATCGGGGGGTAGCGCTCTCCTCGGAGAGCTGGTCGAGCGCCTCGAGGATCCGGCGCCCTCGGTCGGTCAGGCGGCTCACGGCCCGCGCGCCCCGAGCGCTCTTCCCGACGTCCGCCGGGGAGCGGTACTTCCCGCTCAGGAACCCGGACGCCAACGAACTGTAGGTGATCACGCCGAGCCGATGCGCTCGGCAGACACCGGCGAGCTCGCCCTCGAACTCCGCGCGGTCCATGAGGTTGTACTTCGGCTGCAGGGAGACGAACGGGGGGAGGTCGTGGGCGGCGGCGACCCGCATCGCCTCCGCGAGCCGGGGGGCGGTGTAGTTCGACGCGCCGACCGCCGCGATCAGCCCCCGGTCCCGAAGGTCGCGGAACGCCCCCAGCGTCTCCTCGAGAGGGGTCCCCGGGTCGTCCTCGTGCGCCTGGTAGAGGTCGATCCGGTCGACCCCGAGCCGTTCGAGCGAGCCTTCGACGGACCGGAGGATGTGGGCGCGGGAGAGTCCCTTCCGGTCGGGCGCCATCTCCATGCCGACCTTCGTGGCCAGGAGGAACCCCGGCGGTCGACCGCGCTCGCGAAGCCAGTGCCCGAGGACGGTCTCCGATTCCCCGCCGCGATGGCCGGGGGCCCACACCGAGTAGACGTCCGCCGTGTCGACGAGGTTCCCGCCGCCCTCGACGAACGCGTCCAAGATCTCGAACGACCGGGGCTCGTCGATCGTCCAGCCGAAGACGTTCCCTCCGAGCGCGAGCGGACCGGTCGAGAACCCGGACGTCCCCAGCGGTCGACGGCCCGGCCCCGGCATGCGGGGACCACGCCGTCCGCCGCGATAACGGGTCGGTCCCTGGAACGCCCCCTCGGCCAGCGAGAGGCTCAAGGCGGGGGAGCGTCTGCCCGGGTCCGAGGGTCCGAGATGGCGCAGAAGGTCACCGAGGTCGTCGGAGTGTCGAACACCGGGTTCGCGAAGGCCGCCGAGAACGCGGTGGCGACCGCCGCGAAGACGGTACGGAACCTGCGGTGGTTCCGCGTGAGCGAGCTCGAAGGGAGGATCACCGACCAGAAGGTCATCGAGTACCACGCGACGGTCAAGATCTACTTCGATCTCGAGAGCTGAGCCGGGCGGCCGGCGACGCCGGACCGGCCCGGGACCGGCTCGGCCATCGGACGCCCCGCGTCGAACGACGTCCTCTCGAGAGCCGACGCCTCCGCGTCAAAGTGAACGTTCATAACCCGAGCCGACGCATCCACCACCGATGAACCGACCGCACGAACGGATCCTGGGCACCGCCCTGGTCGTCCTCGGCGTCGCCGTCCTGCTGTTCACCTTCTACCACGCCTACGGCCTTTTGACCCACCTGCCGAGCGCGTCGTCGGACAAGGGGCCGAACGCCGCCTTCGCCTGGACCGTCAGCGGATTCACGCTGACCGTCACCGACAACTCCCGAGCCGGCTCGTCGGCGATCTCCACCACGTACTGGTCGTTCGCCGACGGGAACTCGACGTCCATCGCCAACACCAGCCACACGTACACTCGGACCGGGAACTTCAACGTCTCGCTGATGGTCGAGGACAAGAACGGCTACGTGGCCGAGTCGGCCGCGATCGTGCACGTGGGCACCGGGGCCTCGGGCTCCGGCACCGGCTCCCCGAGCCTCGCCCCGGGCGGGAGCCTCCAGTCGACGATCGGCAACTCGCTCGGCGGCACGCTCTCGGGCGTACTGACCACCGTGGAGACGTTCTCGCTGCTGGTCGTGATGTGGCTGGTCGGCGGCTCCCTCCTGAAGGCCGGGTGGAACCTCATCACCCCGAAGGCCGAGACGATCCAGGTGCGCGTCAAGCCGAAGTCGTGGGAAGCCGAAGGGGTCGGGTACTCGGCCATGCCGGCGCCCGGCGCGGCCTCGCCGGCTCCCGCGTCGCCGACCGTCGGACCCCCAGCCGACCCCGGGGCCCCCGCGAAGGGCCCGGGGAGCCCGTAGGGGGGGTCCCCTCGGGGTCGGGGAGACCGGCCGCCGCGGCCGTCGGCAAGCTTTTTTCCGCTCGTACCGGATGGCCGAACCGTGCAGGCGGTGCCGGTAACGACCGCCAGCCAGCTCGAGTGGGTGCACGTCCCCGGCACCCATGCTTACCAGCTGCTCGTCGGGAGCCAGCACTTCGGCACGCTGACCTGGCAGAAAGGGACCGGCTCGATCGCGGCCGCGGAGTCGTCCGAAGGGCGTTGGACGCTGAAGCGCCGGGGGTTCCTCTGGCCGGGGATCACCGTCCGGAGCATCGCCACCCGGCGCGACCTCGCTGTCCTCCGGGCCCAGTGGCGGGAGAGCTCGATCCAGACCGCCGACGGCCGCACGTTCCGATGGGCCCGCTCGGGGTTCACCGACCCGTCGTGGAAGGTCACGGACGCCGACGGGCGCGAGATGCTCTCGTTCGAGCCACGACGGCGCGGCAAGCACCTCGAGGGATGCGTCGTCACCTCCTCCACGGAGGCCGGCTCCGATCCGGCGCTCCTGCTGCTGCTGATCCTGG
>DATJZK010000045.1:0-6844 GCA_035499145.1 Thermoplasmata archaeon | reverse complement strand
TATATGTAGGGGCCCGTCGCGGCCGGGGTGGGTACGATCACCCTCCGCGCGTCCTCGGCCGGCCCGCTCGGACGGCGTCCGCGACGATGCGATCGTGGTCGAACGCAAGCCCGTGGGCATTGGCAAGCGGCTGCCACGCTGCGTCGGCCGCGTCGTCCCCTCCGCGCGGACGCCGGGCCCGACCGACCATCCGGAACACGACGGAGACGGTCGGCCCACGCGGATCCCGCGCGGGGTCGGAGTAGACGCCGACGAGCTCCGCGGGGCGAGCCCGGAGTCCCGTCTCTTCCCGCAGCTCGCGCGCGACGGCCGCCTCGACCGTTTCGCCGGGCTCCACGAACCCTCCGGGGAGGGCCCAGCGACCCTCGAACGGGGGTCGACCTCGACGGACGAGCAGGATCCGTCCCCGGTCGATCCAGACCGCGTCGACCGTCAGGGACGGTCCTCGGCTTCCGCGCACCGTGCCGCTCCTCCGGTCGAGCTCCGCTCACGCCCCGGGGACGAGCCCGGGCTTGGGGACGGTCGTTGCGGGTGGACCCTCGGGGATTATAGACCCCCGGCCGGCCAGACGTGGGCGAGGTCCGTCGATGCCCGAGCCGAACCCTCCCCCAACGCCGTTGGTCCACCGAGCCGTCCGAACCGGCGGGATCCTCCTCGCGATCGCCGCCGCGCAGTTCGTCGCGGTCATGCTGATCGTCGAACAGCATTTCGCCGGCTATAGCCTCACCGGCAACTACATCAGCGACCTCGGCGGCGTCCACTCGCCCTGGGCCCTCCTGTTCGATGCGTCCGTCATCCTGCTCGGGGCGATCGTCGTTCCGGCGCTCCTCCTGATCTGGAGCTCGTTCGACACCCACCCGGCCCGCTCGCCCGGCCTCGTGCTCCTGATGCTCGGCGCGTGCGGTGCGATCGCGGTCGGCGTCTTCCCCGAGACGACCCATCTCCTCGGGGGCCGCGCCCACGACGTCGCCTCGTTCGTCACGTTCATCGGCGGGGCCGTCGGCCTCGTCGTGCTGTCGTTCGCGATGCGGCGGCCGGACCGCTGGCGGTTCTCGGGCCGCTACACGCTCCTGAGCGGGGTCGTCTCGGCCGTCGCCATCGTCCTGTTCGGGCTCGGCTACGACCTGACGCTCGGGGTCGGAGGGATGGAGCGGCTGGTGGTCGCTCCCCTGCTGCTCTGGATGGTCGTCGAGGGCGCCCACATCGGTCTGCTCCACCGATTCGCCCCGGGGTTGGCGACGCCCCACGTGGCCTCGATCTAGACTTCGTCCGAGGGCGTCCCCCCGGCGGTCGGACGATCGGCGCGCGGTCCGGTGAGCGGGCCGAGCCGACGCGCGAACTCGGGCAGGATGCGGCCCGACGTCGCGAACCGGTAGAGCACCGTCTGAACGATCGCCCGGTCGACCTGTTCGGCCAGGACGGCGACGTAGACGACCGAACTGCTCAGGAGGCCGTACACGGCCCACCGGACGCCGGGGGCGAACGGGTCCGTCACGACCGACCAGAGGAAGATCGCGCTCCCGGCGAGCGACGCCGCGAGGAGCGTCCAGTCGAAGACGGAGTTCTGGATCAGCGTCAGGCCGAACCGACGACGAAAGAGCTGTTCGGACCGGATCAGCGACGCCCGGTAGCCGAGGTCCTCGAACAGGAGGACGGGCGGCACCAGGAAGGTGAAGATCCGCCACGCCGAGCTCGGTTGGTCGTACCGGGGGACGGGACCGGCGCGGAACCACTGATACCGGTACCACACCATCCCGACCAGGCCGTCGTACACCCAGAGCACCGTTCCGGCGGTGAGCCGGGTGAACGCCCACCGGACCCACGCGAACCGTCGGAGCTCCCCGCGCCGCGACGCCGGCGTCGCCGACCATCGCTCCGTGCTCATCCGGTCCGTGGCGTGGGCCACGAAGGCGCCCAGCGCAAAGACGTTCGCCACCCCGACCGAGTAGTACTCAGCGATCGCGACCCCGACCAGCTCGAGGAGCTTCTCGTCCAGTCCGCCGGGGGTCGATGGGGCGAGCACGAAGAGGCCGATCCCGAACCCGGCCGCAAGGAGCGCCGCCGACACCAGCGCGGCGACGGCCGGGTACTCGAGCAGCGACAGGTTCTGGCGCAGCCAGCCGAACGTCGCCCTCGTCGCCCGCCAGCTGTCGAACCGTGCGACCAGTCCGGGGGTCTCCCCGGCGAGCGACGCATCCACGTCCTCCCCGAAGCCGGCCGTCCAGTCCCCCACGCGCGGCAGGTCCCGCCCGCACGCGTAGCAGCGGACCGACGTCTCGAGGTTGCCCGCCCCGCACGACGGGCAGATCCGGTCGGCGGGCTCGGTCGGGCCGGCGGGGCCGGCTTCCACGGGTGCGGGGTCGGACGTACTCGATCCGCCGCGCGGTCCGCGCGGCACCCCTCGACGCCGAGCTCCCAGATAACGAGGGATGCGCGGGGATGTCGCGGGCCGCGGACCGGTCGCCGGCCCAGGGAGCGGTCCCTCGGGCGGGAAGGATTAAGCCGTTCCTCGAAGTGCTGCCGCCCCGGATGCGAATCCTTCGGAGCAAGGCCCCGTTGAGGATCAGCTTCGCCGGCGGAGGGACGGACGTCTCGCCGTACCCCGAGGAGAAAGGCGGCGCGGTCCTGAACTGCACGATCGACAAGTTCGCCTACGCCACCCTCGAAGCGTCGCCCGACGGCCGCGGAGGGACGTCGATCGAATCGCTCGACTACAACATGGTCGTCAACTACCAGATGGCCGGCGACCTCGTCTACAACGGGGAGCTCGATCTGGTGAAGGCGGCGCTCAAAGTGCTCCGGAACCCGAACGGCACCGCGGAAGCGACCGATTCGCTCCGGCTGTTCCTCCACTCGGATGCGCCGGCCGGGACCGGCCTCGGCAGCTCGTCCGCGATGTGCGTCGCGCTCGTCGGCGCCTTCCAGCACTACCTCCGGCAGCCGTGGACGTCGTACGACGTCTCGGAGCTCGCCTACCACATCGAACGGGAGGAGCTCGGCCTCCAGGGAGGGCGGCAGGACATGTACGCCGCGGCGTTCGGCGGGTTCAACTTCATCGAGTTCAACGGGAAGCGCACGATCGTGAACCCGCTCAAGATCCACCCCGAGATCGCGAACGAGCTCGCGTACCGGCTCCTCCTCTGCTACACGGGGACGGTCCGGCTCTCCGACCGGATCATCCAGCGCCAGCAGCAGAGCTACAGCGAGAAGCGCGGAGGCACGGTGGACGCGCTCGACGCGACGAAGCAGCTCGCGATCGACATGAAGAACGAGCTCCTGCGCGGGAACATCGACGAGATGGGCCGGCTGCTCGACCAGGGCTGGCAGCTGAAGAAGCAGTTCACCGACGGGATCTCGAACGAGCGCGTCGACGCGTTCTACGCCCACGCGAAGGAGGCGGGGGCGCTCGGCGGCAAGCTCACCGGCGCCGGCGGCGGCGGCTACCTGCTGCTGTTCTGCGACTTCGCGCGCCGCGCGAAGGTCGCCAAGGCGGTCCAGGAGCTCGGCGGCCGGGTCGAGGACTTCGCGCTCGAGCCGATGGGGCTCCAGACCTGGTCGGTGCGCTCCGCCGCGTGAACCGGGGTTCGGCGCGCATGGCCGCTCGCGACCCCCGCGAGGAGGCCGGGACCGACGGCGCGGTCCGGCTCTCCCTCGTCCTCTCGACCCTCAACGAGCGGGAGAACCTCCCGGAGCTCGTCGACCGGCTGCGGCGCGTCCCGCTCCCGCCGTGGGAGGCGCTCGTCGTCGACGACGGGAGCACGGACGGGACCCGGGAGTTCCTCGACGGCCTCGCGCGGACCGACGTCCGGTTCCGGCCGATCTACCACGACGGCCGGCAGACGACCGTGCGCGCGCAGTGCCAGGGGATCTCCGCGGGGCGCGGGGAGTCCGTCGTGGTGATGGATGCGGACCTGCAGCATCCGCCCGAGCTGATCCCCGCGATGCTGGCCGCGCTCGCCGCCGGGGCCGGCGTGGTCGTCGCGAGCCGCTACGCGCCGTCGGGTTCCCCCGGCCCCCGCTCGCCCCTGCGCGGGGTCCTCTCCCGCGGGGCGGAGGCGATCGCCCGCGTCGCGCTGCCGGATGCGCGCCGGTCGACCGACCCGGTCTCCGGCTTCTTCGCGTTCCGGCGCGAGGTCTTCCGTCCCCTCGATGCGGGGGTCCGGGGCTACAAGCTGCTGTTGTTCCTCCTCGTGATGAGCCGCGGCCAACCCGTCGCCGATGTGCCGTTCCGCTTCGAGCCCCGCACCGCCGGCGCGAGCAAGGTCGTGGGAGGGCTCGGCTTCGTCCGGTACTTCCTCGCCGAGCTCCTCCGGGCCAAGCGGCTCGAGCGGCAGCTCTGGCCGTGAGGTCGCTGGCTGCCGGCGCCCGTCGCGCACGGCCTCGCGGACCCCGGGCGGAGCGAGGCTACGGGGACGTCGCGCTGCCGTCGGCGGGGCCGAATCGACCGAGGATGTCGCGGGCCAGGTCGTGGCCGTGCGCCGTCAGGTAGTAGACCATCACCCGTCGGTTGCGTCCGGGGACATGCCGTCGCGCCTCCTCGACCATCCCGGCGGCCGCGAGCCGCGCGAGCACCTTCGACACGGCGCCCTGGCTGACCTGGAGCTGCTCGGCGATCGCCTGCTGCGTTGACTCGGGCCGGGCGACCCACTCGTTCTCCGGCGGCCCGACCCGGGACAGATGGACCACCAGCCGCAGCGACAACCGTACGTGCTCGTCGATCCCGCCGGGGTTCCCCCGGAGCTGGGCCCCCCAGTCCGCCGGGGGCCGGGTGCCGGACGGGGTGCCACCGGCGAACTCGGGCGGCACCGACCGACCTCACCGATGCGGTTTCGGTTCGGACGGCGCGGCCGCGATCGCGGCCCGCATTCCCTGGACGAGCTCCTGCCCCTCGCGGCGGAGCCGCCGGCGTCGGAAGAAGATCGTGATCGCGCTCACCCCGACCACCGCGACCGCCGCCGCCGGCACGACCGGGACGAGCCACGGCGGCCAGCGGGCCGGAGCGGGCGGGGCCGGCGGACGAACCGGGGAGAAGTGGATCCACGGGTCGTAGATCAACGTCGGGTAGTAGCCCGAG
The DNA here is from genome assembly GCA_035499145.1 of Thermoplasmata archaeon. Classification (GTDB taxonomy): domain Archaea; phylum Thermoplasmatota; class Thermoplasmata; order Lutacidiplasmatales; family UBA184; genus Lutacidiplasma. Next base: position 1,770 of record DATJZK010000045.1, on the reverse strand, counting down.
GCGTTCGTGAAGGTGAGGAGCGTTAGCGCCTCCGGGTTCGGCGAGCTGCCCGTGAACTGCCCGACCTGGACCTGGACGGAGGCGTTCTGGATCGGGTTCACGAAGCTACCGGCCGCGATCGCGGAGCGCGAGTACTCGACGCCGACGATCCCGTGGCCGGTCGCATTGTTCACCACGCCCAGGGTCCGCGACGTCGCGTTGTAGCTGGTGTGCGCTCCGGTCGGGGCCGGGGAGTCGAACGCGACCCCGAGCCGGTCGTTCCCCGACGCCCACGGCCACTCCAGCAGATCGATGTCGAACCGTGCCGTGTAGGACGCGTTGCCGCTCCCCGTCCCCGACACGCGGAACAGGTGGAAGACGACCTGGAGGACGGCCGTCCCGAGGAGCTGGGCCGTGTGGACGCTGCCGACGGTCGCCGGCGTCCACGAGCCGGTCGCGTTGGTGACGTTCACCGTCTCCTGGGCGGCGACGATCACCTGTCCCGGGATCGTCGTGACGTTCTCGAGGTCCGAGCGCGGCGCGAGCGGGTCCGCGACCCGAACGATCGCGCCGGCGGGGCTGACCTCGGCGAGCCAGGGGATCGAGAAGCTGTAGTTGTAGAGGTTCTGGCCCTGGTACGTACCGAACAGCGTCTCGCCGGTGTACTCGACGCTGAACGCCGCCTCGCCCTTCGCCGCGAGGACCGTGAGGTCGCCGCTCGCCCACTCGACGCTCCCGCTCGCGGTCGCGGTCCGGAACGGGCTCGCCGGCGTCGCGCCGGCGGCGTGCCAGGCACCGTGGGCCGCTCCCAGGGGTGTGAGCAGGAGCAGCGCGAGCACGAGCCCCAGAACGAGAATGCGGGGGAAGCGCATCGAGGCGAAAACAGGCTCCGGACGGATAAAGGGTCCGAGGTGATATTCCTGAGCGCCGTCCGGGGCTCCGACCCGTTCCGTCCGGGGTCCGGGCGGGGGAAACCCGCACCGTTCCGGCCCCGAGGGCAGGTCTAAAGAGGGAGCGACCTACGGACGGTCGCCCTCGAGGGGCGGGGAGGTAGACCACGGCAGCTCCGGCCGACTCCAAGACCCCGGACGTCCTCCTCATCGTCCTCGACTGCGCCCGGTCCGACCTGTTCTACGAGGAACTGGCCCGACCCGGAGCGATGCCGTTCCTCCGCTCGATCCAGGAGGAGGTCCTGCAGTTCCCGGGGGCGGTCAGCCCGGCGAGCTGGACGATCCCCGGACACGCGAGCCTCTTCACCGGGCTCTACCCCTGGGACCACGGGGCGCACTACCGCCTCGGCCCGATCCTCACGCCGGAGCCGGAGACCCTCGCCGAGTTCCTCGGCTGCCAGGGGTATGCGACGTCCCTCTACTCCGCGAACGCCTACGTCCAACGGGCGACCGGCCTCTCGCGCGGGTTCGACGAGGCGCTGTGGGGCAGCGCGCGCGAGCTGTTCCTGAGGTTCCTCTCGATCCAGGAGCCAACGTGCCCGACCCTCGGAGGGCCGGCGCTCGCGTGGAAGGGGCCGTCCGCGGAGCGAGCGCCCGCCCCGACCGGACCGCCCCCCTCCCCGCTCGGGGATTTCGCGCTCACGTCCCTCTGCCGGGTCCCGTCCGTCTGGGACGGGATGAACCGGGTCGGCGGCCACCTCCTCGGGACGTACGCCACCGACATGCCGGCGGTGAGCCCGTGGATCGAGTCGAAGCTCGACCGGTGGCTGGCCCGCCAGCCTGCGGGCCGGCCGGTGTTCGCGTTCGTCAACCTGTTCGAGGCGCACGCGCCGTACCTCGC
>DATJZK010000044.1:0-2159 GCA_035499145.1 Thermoplasmata archaeon | reverse complement strand
CGTCTACGGGCTGCCGCTCACCTCGGAGGGGTTGGCGGCGTTCTAAGGCCCGCACCGAGACCGGGGGGCGACCGTGATAAACGGCGCCCCCCTCCGATTTTTCGTCCGATGAGCCCCGCGTTCCGCTCGCTGATGTGGTACCTCCTCGCGGGGACGCGCGGAGGTCCCAACCGCCGCCGGATCCTCGAGCAGCTGCACGACGGTCCGGCGAACGCCCACCAGCTCGCGACGGAGCTCGACCTCGATTACCGGACCGTCCGCCACCACCTATTGCTGCTCGAGAAGAACGGCGCGATCGCCCGGCCCCTCCCCGACGCCTACGCGCCGCCGTACGAGCTCGCGCCGTACCTCGCGGCCCATTTCGAGATCGTCGCCGAGCTCGGCCGTGCCACGCGCCGCCCCGCCGTCCCGACCGCCCGACGGGCCCCGATCGCCACCCCCACCGATCCGGCGCTGCGCCGGGGGGCCGCCGGGTGACGAGCCTCCTCATGGACGCGAGCATCGCGCTCGGCGTCGTCAGCATCGCCCTCGCGATCGGTCTGTTCGCCCTGTACCGCCGCCTCTACGCCGTAGCGAAGAGCCGGTTCGGCCTCGCGCTCCTCGTCTTCGCCGGGGCGTTCGTCGCCCAGAGCGCCCTCACCGTCTACTCGGACCTCTCGGCGATGCCGCTGATCCCCGACGGATTCGTTCCGTTCCTGTTCGGGATCGGTGTCTGCGAGGCGACCGGGCTCGGCGCCCTCGTCTGGACCGCGGCCCACTAGCGGAACATCGGCCCCCCACAACGGGGCACGGACCCGAGTCTCTACGGATCGGGCTCCGAAGCGGGAGCGTTCGGGGGCGGATTCCGGGGGCATCTCGGAAAACGGGCTTCCCCCGCCGGCCATAGTGCCTTCTGAGGAGGTGACAGATGGACCGAAAGAGAGGGATCGCGATCGGAGCGGCGGTGGCGCTCGGACTCGTTCTCGGCGTGGGGTTGACGATCGGCGTGCTCGGAGTCGAGGCCGCGACGGCGCCGACGGGCGCGGCGGCGGCGACGGCGACGACGCCAACGAACGGGACGTGGGCCAACGACACGTGCGGCCCTGCCGGCAACGGAACCGGGCTTCCGGGAGGTTGTGGCAACATGACCGGGGTCCCGGGCGGCTGCGGCAACATGACCGGACCGCCGCCGTTCCCCGGCGCGCCTCCCCCGGGTCCCTGGCGACCGCGGCCCTGACCGGGCTCGCGGACGGTTCCCAACCTCTTCCCCGGCGGGGCGCCGGGCTCGCCCATCTCGCCTACTCCAGGCTGAGGAACAAGAACACGGCGAAGGCGATCGCTTCGAACAGCGCGGCGAGCAGCAGGAACGGGCCGAGCCCGCCCGGTCCCACACCGAAGCGTCCGGAGACCGCCGGCGAGCCGGCGACCGTCTGGAGAAACAGGGCCGCGAAGACCACCAAGAGGCCGAGAGCGAACCGCGCGCGCGTCTCCGCGTAGGTGCGGACGTAGACGATCAGCAGGGCGAGGAGGAGCGCCGAATCGACCGCTCCGAGGACGATGGCGAGCCACTGGTACTGCCCCGGGGACGGGCCGCCGTGGCCCGGTCCGGGCGGGGCCGGCATCGTCGGGGTCCCGGCGGCGAGCGCCCCGCCGACGAGCGCTCCGATTACCACGACAAGTGCGACCCACCCCGCGCCGCGGACCCGCATCGGAGTCGGAGCGTCTGCGGACAAGGCTACCGCTCCTCCCGCCGGCGGTGGCGCCGGACGATCGCTTCGAGCTCGGGCCATCGCGCCTCGACCTGGGGCGCGACGAAGTAGACCTGTCCGTAGTGCTCGCCGGACGTCTCCACGAGGCGATTCTCGGCGAGGACCTTCAGGTGGTGTCGGATCGTCGTATAGTCGACCGAGAGCTCTCGGGCGAGCTGTTGGGCGTTCTGGGGCTCGGCGTGGATCGCGGCGATCACCCGCGCGCGCGTGGCGGCCCCCGCGCTGGACGAGAACAGCCACCAGAGGATGCGAGAGAGGCTATCCACCGCGTCGGGGCCGAACGGGGCGGCGGATTTAGGGGTCGCCGCCCCCGCGGAGAGGGGAACCAGTGGGCGGGTGAGGGACACAAGAATCCCTAGGGGCGGCGAGGTTCTTCCAAATCTTCCCAAATCGTTCCGAAATCGAACCGGC
>DATJZK010000043.1:0-11913 GCA_035499145.1 Thermoplasmata archaeon | reverse complement strand
CACTGCGGCATCTCCCGGGTCGCGAACTCCACGAGGTCGACCGTCAGCCGCATCGACGCGTCGGGCGGGTAGATGTACGTCCCTCGGGCGACGTACTCCTTCAGCACATCGTTCTGGACCGTGCCGCCGAGCCGGGCACGAGGGACCCCGTTCTCCTCCGCGACCGCGACCAGCAGCGCGGTCAGGATCGGCGCCGTGGCGTTGATCGTCATCGAGACGGTCGCGCGGTCGAGCGGGATGCCGGCCATCAACGTGCGCATGTCCCCGAGCGTCGCGATCGGGACGCCGCAGCGGCCGACCTCCCCGCGCGCCCGCGGGTGGTCCGAGTCGTAGCCGTTCTGCGTCGGGAGGTCGAACGCCACGGAGAGGCCCGTCTGGCCGCCGTCGAGGAGGAAACGGAAACGCTCGTTCGTCGTCTTCGCGCTCCCGAACCCCGAATACTGGCGGAACGTCCAGACCCGGCCGCGGTACATCGTCGGCTGGATCCCCCGGGTGTGCGGCGGGGCGCCGGGAAAGCCGATCTTCTCCACGAAGTCGGCGTCGGGCGTCTCGGACGGGCCCACGAGGAGCGGCACGGGGCCGGCGGTGACGCGGTCGCCGAGCGCCTTCCGGGCCTCGCGTTCCCAGCGCGCGATATCCGGACGATCCTTCGCCCGGGCGGCCCGGGAGCGCGCCATCGGCGTGCGACCGGGGGCTCGATATTAAGCGCTGCCGGGGCGCGCGAGCAGCGGGTCGAGCGCGGTCAGGTCGACCTCGGCCCAGGCGACCGGGACGGGGACGCCCAGCTCGGTCAGGAGCCGGGGGTGCACTTCTCCGATCTCCGCGACCGATTCGCCGGCGACGCGGACCCGGGCGGCCCGACCGGGGATCGTCCCGGGCAGCTCGGCCGGCTCCCGCACCGCGCCGACGTCGAGTCCCCGCAGCAGGTAGTCGACCAGCGCCGCGGCATCGGCGAAGCCGGCCGAGTCGGCGGCCAGGACCGCCGCGGCGTGGTAGCGCGTCGCCCCGCCGGACTCTGCGCTCGGGTCGCGCACGACCACGGGGGCGACCTCGGCGAACCGCTGCGGGTAGCCGTAGCGGGTGTTCTTGGCGAGGACGAGCAGATGCGACGGGAACAGGCGGTCGCGCACGAAGGCGAACTCCGCCGAGACGGGGTGGTGGAGGCGGATCGGCGCCGCTCCGCCGACCCGCGCCACGATCTCCTCCGAGACCAGGACCGGCGTGTTGGGGGGCGCGTACCCGAGCCCCAGCAACCAGCTGCCGACCGTGCGCCGGAGCGCGGCAGCCGGGATCCGCCGCCCCCGCGTCCGGCTCGGGGGAACGATGCCGTCCTCGGCCCGGATCCCCCCGGCCAGGATGACGTCCTCGGCTGCGTCGACCGGCGCCAACAGGTCCGGTCGCCACGGCGGGACCTCGAGCGTCCACCCCCCGGCGTGCGGACGGACCCCCAACCGGGCTCGGGCGAGCCGGTGCTCGACCTCGGCCGACGTCAGTGCGGTGCCGGCGATCGACCGCAGCAGCGCCGACGGCAGCGCGACGGACCGGGGCTCGACCAGGGCTCGTCCGTCGGCTCCGTCGTCCGGCCCGCCGCGTCGCGGCACCGGCACCACCGACCAGCCTTGGGCGACGAACGGGACGAGGAGCAGGCCGAGGGATTCGCGGACGCTCCGCTCGCGCGTCCCGGTCGACTCGAGCAGCAGTTCCCGGTCGCCCGTGCGTGCCTCGCCCGCGCTCCGCCCGTTCAGGATCGGGGGGAGGCTCAACACCGCTCCGTCCCGGTCTCGCAACGTGAGGCACCCGTCGCCGCTCCGGCCGAGCGCCCCGTAGCGGGCGGCCATTGGGTGATCGCGGAAGAACTCAGGCCCGGCGACCTCCTCGGCCCCATCGAGGGGCACGAACCGTACCTGCGCGAGCGGCTCCAGCGCGTAGCGCACGGGCAGCGTGAGCCGCTCCCGCGGGTAGATCCCGAGGCTGGCGGCGCGCCGGTCGCGCCCGACGGTCGCGTGGATCAGCTCCTGGAACCGCACGGCCTCGGCCAGCAGCCCCGCGTCCAGCGCCCGACCGGCCGGCGCCCGGACGAGGACGGCACCGATCGAGGGCCGGAGCGGCGCCACGCCCGGGGTGACGACGATCGCCGGAGGGGCCTCGCCGTCGGTGGGCGGGCCGATCCGTGGCAGCCCCTTCGCCGCGCCGAGCACACCCTGGAGATAGAGGGCGAGGCCGCCCTCGGAGAGGAGGTCGAGCCGGTCCGGGGTCGCCGAGAGGACGAGGTCGTCGCCGTCGGACGACTCGAGCTCGGCCTTCGAGACGAACAGCAGGTCGTCCCACGGCTCGGCCGCGGCGCTCGGCGGCAGCAGCGCCGCGACCCGGGCGCGGGAGAGGGTGGCGGTCGGCATCCTACCGGCCCGCTCCCGTCAGCCGCGGGAGGTCGTCGACGAACAGTTCCCGGATGTCCGAGACGCCGAGGCCGACCAGGGCGAGCCGGGTGATCCCCGCGCCCCAGGCGATCACCGGCACGTCGATCCCGAGCGGACGCAGCACCTCGGGCCGGAGCAGTCCCCCGGGAAAGATCTCCATCCAGCCGAGCCGGGGGTGGCGCACGTACCCCTCGATCGACGGCTCGGTGAACGGAAAATAGCTCGGCCGGATCTTGAGCTCGCGGATCCCGATCGCCTCGGCGAACGTGCGGAACAGGCCGACCAGGTCGCGGAGCGAAAGGCCGTCCTCGCCGACGATCCCCTCGCACTGCGCGAACTCGAGATGGTGCCGGGCATCGAGCTCCTCGCGCCGGAAGTTCCGGTCGATGGAGTACATCCGAAACGGCGGCTTCGGCCGGGCCGCCAGGAACCGGGCCGACACGGCCGTCGTCTGCGACCGGAGCACCGATCGGGCGGCGATCGACGGGTCGTACCGCCCCGGCCAGCCCGGCCCGAGCGGCTCCGACGTGCCCGGGAGCGGGCGGCCCTCGTGGGCCGCGGCGACGCGGGCGAGCAGATCGGGCGGCGGCAGCCGGCCCGTGACGCCGTCGACCGCGAGGGCGTCGTGGATCGACCGCGCCGGGTGATCCTGCGGCATGAACAGGACGTCGTTGTTCCAGAACTCGGTCTCGAGGAGCGGCCCCTCCGCCTGCTCGAACCCCAGCCCGAGGAGGATCTCCTCGAACGACTCGAGCCAGGCGACGTACGGGTTCGGCCGGACGCCGGCGAGGTACGGCACCGGCGCCCGGACGTCGTACGGCCGGAACGAGCGGTCCCGCCACGCGCCGCTCGCGAGGCTCGCGGCGGTCAGCGCCCCCAGCTGCTCCGTCCCGTCCGCGGAGATCTCGAGCCGACGACCCTCGTCCGACGCGGCCCACCGCTTGTGCGACCGGTGCTCCGTCTTGACGAGCCCGCGGCGCTCCAGGGACTGGACGACGGCGTCGTCGACGTCGCTCTCCCCGTTCCCGATCTGCCGCAGGACCGCCTCCTCGGGAAGGAGCCCCTCCGGCGGGGCGACCCCCGCGGCCCAACGGACCGGCATCCCGTCCGCGAGCCAGCCGCGGCGGCGCAGGAGCCCGATCGCCACCGACCGCTCGTCGTCGGTCAGGCCGGCTTCCGTGAGCTGGTCGACCGTCGCCGGACCGTGGGCACGGAGGATCTCGATCAGGCGACGCTCGGGCAGTGCCGCGCCGATGGCGGCGCTCCCCCGGCTCGTCAAGCGGCGGACCGATTCGTGCGACTCCTCGACGACCGCGAGGTGTTTCGACCGCAGCCGCTGGAGGCTCCCCCGCACCTGGTCGTCGGCGAGACCGACCAGCCGGGCGAGTTCCTCCTCGTCCACCGGTCCGTCGCGCGCCTCCCGCAGCGCCCGGAGCAGGCTCCGCTCGGGACCCGAGAGCGTGATCGCCGACGCTCCGTCCGGAGGGTCCACGGCGGGCTCGGCCATAGCGGGCCGACAGAGCATCGGATTAAGTCGTTTTGGCGAAACACCGAGGACCCGGCGGGGGCGCGTCCCGGGCCGGGGCGCGGGCCGGGGCCCGCCCGGGGCTCAGCGCAAGGTCGACGCGGCGGGCGGAGCCGGCGGAGGGGACGGCGGCGGGCCCGGTGGGACGCGCGAGGCCGGGGCGGCGAGGGGCGGGGGCGAGCGCGGTGCGGCAGCCGACGAGGGAACGAACGGAGCGGACACGGGCGGCCGGCGTCGTCCGAGCCAGCCGCCGGCCCCGACCGCGGCCGCGACGATCGCCGCGAACAGCAGGTAGCTGAACGGCGGGTCGCCGAGCCTTTCGAGCGACGGGACGAATCCCAGGAGGTTGACGGCGACCCGGTCGGCCCGGTGGCCGTAGAGCCGGTCGGTCTCGATGCTCGCGGTCGCCACGGCCCGCGCGCCGAGGTAGCAGGCGGGGACGCGGAGCGGCGCCGACACCCCGCCGGTCGCGTTGGAGACGACGTCCACCGACTCGAAGATCCCCGTGCACGGTCCCACGGTCGTGGAGCCGACCAGTCGGAGCGCGACGTCGGTGCCGACGAACGGTCTCCCCGTCGTCCAGTTCCGGATCTCGGCCCGGACCGTGACGGACTCCCCCGGCGCAACGGTCGTCGACGACGTGTCGAGCGTGATGTTCACGAACGATCCGGCGAGCTGCTCGTACAGCACCGCCGCCTGGGGGCTCCCCCAGCCCGTCGCCGCGTCCCATCCGGTCGCGGCGTCCGCGATGCAGTTGCTCCCCGATGCGACGTCCACGAGCCCGTCGTCCACGGCGCCCGCGGTCTCGTTCGCGGCGAAGTGGTACAGTCGATCCGTGAAGAACCCCATCGGGTGCCCCGCGTGGGCCGCCAGGTCGGCGACGATCCCGGCCCACAGCGGCGTCGCGAAGCTCGTGCCGTCGGCCTCCTGGTCGGCCCCCGCGTAATAGACAAAGTCCTGATGGGCCGACGCGCTGACGTCGGGCGTCCCGCGGCCGCCCCCGGCCGCCGCGATCGCGGTGCCGGCGCTGCCGACCCGCTGCCAACCCGGCGCACGGTACGAGGCGGAGAACCCGCCGCCGCTGCCGCCCCACGCCGCCTCCGTGAACCCCGTGATCGCTCCGAGCGTCGTCCGATGGACGGTGACGGCGGTGCCTCCGACGGCGACCACGAGGGGGGATGACGCGGGGAACTCGGGGGCCGGCCCGCCCCCGCAGGACGCGTTGAGGTCCCCTCCGGTGTCGCCCGTCGCCGCGAGCACGGTGATGTCACGGTCCGCGGCCTCCTGGAACAGCGGGTTCCACGCGGAGGCGAGCGCCCCGTTCGTCGACTCCGCCGCCCCGAACGACATCGACACCGCGACGACGTTCGGGAGCGACAGCGCCTGCTCGAAGGCGTCCGTGAGATTGGCGGTGCTCGGTCCCGGCACGTAGACCGCGTCCAGGGTCGCCCCCGGCGCCATCGACCCGGACCACTCGATGTCGAGCGTCAGCTCCTCCGCCTCCTGGGCGAGCGACGGAGGGGGCGCGACGTTCTGGGGGGCCGACGCGCCGTCAAGGGGGTACGGTACGACCGTCGGGAGCGGGAACGAGGACGGATAGTCCTGCGAGAAGAACGCCGCGAGGTCGCTCGGCTCATACCCCGGCCCCCAGAGCAGGAGGGCGACCGCTTCCGACGTCGGGAAGTTCGGCCCGCCGCTGAGGTTGTACAGCGTGGAGAGGTTGTACATCGCCCGGGCCATTCCCGGAGTGATCGAATTGCCCGTCGCACCGCCCGGGACCGGAGCGAGCGAGAACGAGACCGAGGAGAAGCCGCTGGAAAGCCCGACCACGCCGGCGACCTCGGGCTCCAGCCAGTTGGGGAGCGACGGGGCGATCGACGGATAGACGACCGGGTGCCCTCGGTCGCGCCCCGCGAGAAGGGCGGTCGAAAAGGCGCGGTCGAGCGCCGCCGGCGAGCCGGTGAGGGAGAGGGCGAGCCGGTCCGGCCAGGTGTGAACGACCCGAAGCCCCTCCGCCTCGAAGTACCGCTCCGCCGCGACGTACGAACGGGCGGAGAGCCCGAACTCGCCGGCGAAGGCGCCCACCGGCTGGGGGCCGGCCCCCGGGGGGCTCGGGGGGCCGGACGGTTCGAAGACGACGTCGACGGACTGATTCCGCGACGCCGGAACGGGGTCGGTAGTGTCGTGGCCCTGCGCCACGTCGTACCCCGCCCGGGTCGCGAAATCGACCGCGGGGGCCGACGCCGGGGCCGACGGGACCGGCGCCGGGGAGGTCACGGTGGCCCCGACGTTTCCGGGGAGCACGAAGGCGAGCGCCAGGATCCCCGCGGCCGCGATCGAGAAAGCGGAGGGCCGACCTGCGGGCCGGCGGAAGCGGGACACGGGGAGAAAGGGCCGGGCAGGGCGGAAATACCTAACCGAGCGGCCGCGTCGGGCCGCTCACTGCCGGATCGGGCGCGTGTACCCCGCGGGGAGATGGAACGAACCCGGGCCGCCGAACGGGTCGGGTCGGGGTGACGGGGGCGCTCCCCGCCGGGCCGCGAGGTAGGCGTCGATCGCCACGACGGCCTCCATCGCGGCGCCCATCGCGTAGACGACCGACCGGCCGCCGACCGCGAACACCCCGTCGACCGCCGTTCGATACGCCGCGCCCTTCCCCTCGGGCCATCCCTGCGGGGTGACCTTCAGGTCGAGCTCCGGGCCGAACCCGCGGAGGTCGGCTTTCTGGCCGACCGCGACCAGGAGCGTGTCGCAGCCGATCGTCTCGTCGGAGCCCGGGACGGGGACGGGCGTCCGTCGGCCCCCGGCGTCGGGAGGACCGAGCTCCATGGCCCGAACGACCAGGCCCTCGACGTGGGTCGTGCCGACGACCCGCACGGGGGCGCGCTGGAAGACGAACCGGATCCCCTCGTGCTCGGCGCCGGCGATCTCCTCGGGATCGGCCGGCATCTCGGCCCGGCCCCGCCGGTAGACGAGAGTGACCCGACCCCCGTGGGAGAGCCGGAGCGCCGTGCGGACGCTGTCCATCGCCACGTCGCCCCCTCCGACCACGACGATCTCCCGGCCGACGGGGACCGGGCGGCCGGCGTTCGTCTCCTTCAGGAACTCGAGCGCGGGGATCACGCCGGGGAGCGACTCGCCGTCCACCCCGAGCGTGCGGTGATCCGGGGTGCCGATCGCGATCAGCACCGCGGCGTAGCCGTCCGCGAGCAACGCCGAGAACGGGCGGTCGCGCCCGACCTTCGTCCCGTCCTTGAACGTCACGTCGAGCCCGCGGAACCGCGCGACGTCGGTCCGGACCTCGGCGTCGGTCATCCGGTAGGCCGGGATCGTCTGCATCAGCCCACCGACCCGGGGCTCCTGCTCGAAGACCGTGACCCCGTAGCCGCGCACGCCGAGGTCCCACGCGGCCATGAGGCCCGCCGGGCCGGCGCCGACGACCGCCACGCGCTGGCCGGTCGGCTTCGACGGGACGTACAGGAGGTCGCTCTCGCCGTAGTCGAGCGCCGCGCGCTTCAGCTGCCGGATCGCGATCGGGACGCCCTTCTTCGTGATGACGCACGACTCCTCGCAGTAGTGGTAGCAGACCTTGCAGAGGGACGTCGCGAGCGGGTCGTCGCGGAGGGTCACCCGCGCGGCGCCGTCGAAATCGTCGGCGGCGATCAGACGGATGTACTCCTTGCAGTCCTGGGTGATCGGGCACGCCTCGACACACCACGGCCGACGGCACTGGATGCACCGCTTCGCCTCGAGGACCGCCGCGTCCCGCGAGTAGGCGCCGATCACCTCGCGGAAGTCGTCCGTCCGCTCCGCCGGGGGCTCTTCCGGCACCGGCACTCGCACCGGGTTGAGCTTCGGAGGCGTCGGTTTCGGGGCCGGGGCCGCGTCGGCCATGGACTCGCTCCGACGACCGGGAGCCGAGGTAAGACGTTTGAGGAGGCTGTCGAGCACCGCGGCCGACTTATACGGGCGCCGGCCTCGAACCGGCGCCGCCCTCGGCGGCGGGCGACGACGCGATGGTCCTCGATGCGCTGGGAAAGTCGCTCCGGGGCGTCCTGCAGAAGATCGCGAAAGGATCGGTCGTCGATGCCGCCCTCTTGGCCGACGTCGTCCGGGACATCCAGCGCGCGCTGCTGCAGGCGGACGTCAACGTCCAGCTGACGATCGACCTGACGCAGCGCGTCCGGCGACGGGCGACGGAGGAACGCCCGCCCCCGGGCGCGAGCCTCCGCGATTTCCTGATCCGGATCATCTACGAGGAGATCCGCGGGATCCTCGGGAAGGACCGGCCGTTCGAGGCGAAGCCGAAGCGGATCCTGCTCGCCGGGCTGTTCGGGCAGGGGAAGACGACGACGGCCGCCAAGCTCGCGCGCTACCTGCAGAAGAAGGGCGTCCGCGTCGCGCTGGTCGCGGCCGACGTGCACCGGCCCGCGGCGATCGACCAGCTCGAGCAGCTGTCGAAGAAGATCGGCTCCGACTTCTATGCGGATCGCGACGAGAAGCGCGCCGAGGTGATCGTCACCGCGGCGCTCGGCCGGTTCCCGCCGCACACCGCCGTCATCGTCGACACCGCCGGGCGGAGCGGGATCGATCCCGACCTGATCGAGGAGCTGAAGCGGGTGCGCGCGGTCCTGGAGCCCGAGGAGACGTTCCTGGTCCTGGACGCCGCGATGGGCCAGACCGCCGGGCGGAGCGCCGAGGCGTTCCACAAGGCGGTCGGGCTCACCGGCGTGATCCTCACGAAGATCGACGGGTCGGCGAAGGGCGGCGGCGCGCTCTCCGCGGTCGCGGTCAGCGGCGCGCCGATCGTCTTCCTCGGGACCGGCGAGCACCTCGAGGAGCTCGAGCGGTTCGAGCCGACGCGGTTCGTCTCCCGGCTCCTGGGGATGGGGGATATCCAGACGCTCCTCGAGCGGTTCGAGGAGCTGTCGAACAAGGCCGCCGCCGAGGAGGCCGCGAAGCACCTCCTGGGCGGCCGGTTCTCGCTCCGCGACATGCGGACGCAGCTCGACTCGCTCGGCCAGATGGGGCCGGTGTCGAAGCTCGTGTCGATGTTCCCGATGTTCGGCACGGCGAAGCTGGACGACCAGCAGCTCGACGCCACCCAGACGCGGCTGCGGCGCTTCCGCGCGATCCTCGACTCGATGACCCCCGGGGAGCTGGACGACGCGAACCTGATCAAGGCCGAGCGGATCCACCGGATCGCCCGCGGCAGCGGCCAGAAACCGCAGGAGGTCCGCGCGCTCCTGAAGCAGTACGAGACGACGCGGAAGGCCGCGCACGGGCTCGTCTCCAACCGCCGGCTGCGTCGCCAGCTGGAAAAGCAGTTCGCGGGCGGGCCTCCCACCGCCTCTGAGTGAGCGCGCGGGGCAGCGATGGGACCGCTCGACGTCCTCTCCGCGGTGGCGGGGGGACTCCTCCTGTTCGTCGTACCGGGGCTCACGGTCGCCCGGGCGCTGTTCCCCGAGTGGAGGTTCCGCGGGCCGGACGGGCTGCGGCGCTCCCTCGAGACCGCGACCCTCGCCTTCGTCCTCAGCGTCGGGCTCACCGTCGTCGTCGGGACCGGGCTGCTCGGGCTCGCCCCCGGAGGGTTCGCCGCGTCGTGGAGCGATCCGCTCCTGGAGGCCGCCCTCGCCGCGGTCGCGCTGGTCGCGTTCGTGGCCGGCGTCGCGCGGGGCGCGTACTCCGCGCGCGTCCCGTTCGCCTCGCCGCCGGTCGAGCCGGGCAGCGAGCGGGCGTGGGAGCTGGGGCGGACGCTCGATGCGACCCGCGCGCGGGCCGCGGCGCTCCGGCGGGACGGGGCGCCCCGCGGCTCGGACACCGACCGTCAGCTTCAGGAGCTCACGGAGCGGTCCGACGCCGTCGCGCGCGCGCGGGAGGAGGAGTATGCCCGGTAGCGGTCGCAGCCACCCCCGGGAGGGGACCTGGAAGATGGTGCTCGTGCTCCGGGGCGAGCTTCGCCTGACCGCGGGGAAAGCGGCGGTGCAGGCCGCGCACGCGGCGGTGATGCTGACCCGACGGGCCGAGTCGAAGGACGCTGGGGCGCTCGACGCGTGGCTCGCCGACGGTCAGATGAAGATCGCGCTCGAGGTCCCGGCGCTGGCGGACCTGGAGGCGCTCGACCGCCGTGCCCGGGCGGACGGGATCCCGACGGTCTGGGTCGAGGACGCCGGCCACACCGAGGTCGCCCCCGGCACCCGGACCTGCCTGGGCCTCGGGCCGGCGCGGGCCGCCGCGCTCGACCGGATCACGGGCGACCTCCCGCTCCTGTAGGCGGATAGGACTCGCGGCACGGGCCGCCCCCGGGCCCGAAACGGGGGAAGAAAGGAAGGAAGGGGTTCGCCTCCGTGCGGAGGCGGGCGGGTCGGCGCGGGGACCCTCAGCTCTTCGCCTCCGGTTCCGAGTCGATCGCGCTCTCGTCGCTCGACGTCTCCGACGGCTTCGCGTCCTCCGACCAGCCCTTCGGCGGCGGGGACGTCGGCGGGCGGCGGAAGGCCGCATACGCCGCCAGCCCGAAGCCGACGACCGCGAGGACGGCGAGGCCGGCGATCAGCTCGTACGCGAGCTTCGACAGGTACGTCGGGCTCGGCGAGGAGGTCGAGGCGGTCGACGAGAACGGCACGAAGGAGCTCGTGGTGCCGTTGACCGCGACGTGCTGCGTGGGGCTCGCGGGCTTGTAGCCGCTCGGTCCGCCGAACGTCGCCGTGTAGTTACCGGCGAACTCCTGGAAGACGAGCGCGCTCGCCGTGGTCGTCTGGGTGTAGTCGCCGGCGTTCTTCGTGGAGAGCGTCACCGACCAGCTCGATCCCGCGGGGAGACCGGCGGAGGTGAACGTGACCGCGTAGACGGGCTTGAGGGTGCTCGAGTAGCTCACGTCGACCGTCTGCGGCGACGTGGCGACCGTGACCGTGCCCGACGCGCCGCCCCCGTAGCCGGGGATGACGCCGGGCTGGTACGTGTACGCGCCCGCCGGCAGGGTGAACACGAGCGAGGTCGAGGCTCCGCTCGCGGTCCCGACCGTCGGGATGATCACCGACCAGGTCGTGTTCGAGATCAGCCCGCTCTCGGTGAACGTCGTGGCGTACGTCGCGCCGCTGAACGGCGTGAACGTGACGTCCTGGGTCGTCGCCCCGCTGATGGTCAGCGTCCCGTTCGCGGGCGTGACCCCGTAGCCGGTGACGAACGACGTCGAGTAGTCGTACGTCCCGTTCGCGATCCCGCTGAACGCGATGGTCGAGGTCGACGACGTCTGCGTGGTCGGGCCGAAAGTGACCGACCACGGGGTCCCCGAGGTCAGTCCGGTCTCGGAGAACGTCACGGTCGAGGCGAAGGCGTAGCGGACCTGGAACCAGACCTGGTCGGCGCCGCCCCCGATCATCGGGTTGGAGTTCACCGAGCTGAGCTCGATCCACGGCGCGGCGGAGAGGACGGTGTTCGTCTGGCCGTTCCAGACGTACATCGACAGCGCGTTGGTGATCTGCTCGATCAGGTTGTAGTCGAGGATCCGGTCGGGGCTCGTCGGCAGGCCCGCGGCGAGGGAGAGCCAGCCGTTCGCGACCCCGTAGGCGACCCCCTGGCACGTCGAGTTCAGGGTGCCGTTCAGGTTCTCGGCCGCATGCGCCCAGTAGACGAGGTTCGTCAGGTTCGTCACGTTGTGACCGCACGTCGTGTTGTTGGCGGCCCAGCCCGCGGGGCTGATGCCGACCTGCTGGGAGAACGCCGTCGACGCCGTGTACGTCGCATCGGGGGTGAGCATCGGCGTCGTGTAGTCGGTCGGGTCGGGGTAGTCGGGCGCCCAGCCGGTGCCGGTCTCGGAGACGAGTGGGTTGTTGTAGGCGGAGGTGAACGCGACGTTCAGGAACTGGTCGAACGTCAGGTCGAACGACGCGCCGCCGAACGGCTGAAGGACGCCGCCGCTGAGCGTCTTGATCTCGCCGATCCAGTCCGCGATCGCCTGGTCGTCGGCCGGGT
>DATJZK010000042.1:0-32414 GCA_035499145.1 Thermoplasmata archaeon | reverse complement strand
TCGACCGCCGCGAGGCGGACATCGAGCGGTTCTTCCAGCGCCCGGATCCTCCGGGCGGCCCGGGCGGCCGCCGAATCGTCGGACGCCGGGGCCGGCGGGCGATCGCGGGGCATGCAACCGTCAGCCCGCCGGGGGAGATGAGCCTCCCCCGGTCGGGGTTCCCGCCCGAACAAAGCTAGTTATCCCGGTCCCGATCGGTACGCCGGAGAGGGTCACGGCCCGGGTCGAGCGCCCTCCCCGACGAGGGGTCCGCCGACCCGCGGCGGACGACCCCGGGAGCTCCGGTGGACGCGACGACCCTCTTCATCGTCGGACTGTTCCTCCTCGTGGCGTGCGCCGTCATCGCGGGGGAGGCGGTCAGCCGTCTCGGCCAGCTGCCGATGGTCGGCCAGCTGATCGTGGGGATCGTCTTCGGACCGACCCTCCTCGGCCCGGCCCTGGGGCTCGGCGGGCTCCCGGCGCTGTTCCAGGGGGTGCAGTTCCTGGCGACGTTCTTCATCCTGATGGCGGCGGGGCTGGCCGTCACCCCCCAGCAGCTCCGGGCGACCGTCACCGCCTCCGGCCTCCTCGGGCTGGCGATCTTCGTCGTGCCGTTCGTCACGGGGGTCGGCGTGATCCGCCTCCTCTTCCCCGCCGAGCCGTGGATGACGGACCTGTTCTTCTCGCTCGCGATCTCGATCACCGCGCTGCCCGTCCTGGGGGTGATGCTCCGGGAGTTCCACCTCCTCGACAGCCGGTTCGGGACGTTCCTCCTCAACGGGGCGCTCGTGAACGAGCTGTTCGCGGTGACGGTGTTCGCGATCCTGCTCCGGGTCCGCTCGGGCACCGGCTCGGTCGACGTCGGGATCGCCGTCGCGATCGTCTCGGTCGGGCTGTTCCTCGGGGCCGTGCTCGCCGCGCACTCGCTGCTCCGCTGGCTGAGGACGAGCCGGCTCTGGCAGCGGCTGACCGCCCAGGTCCGTGACCACTGGCACTCGCGCGAGGCCGGGTTCGCGGTGCTGATGGCCGCGGCGCTCGGGGCCGCGCTGTTCTCCCAGTACCTGGGGCTTACGTTCCTGGTCGGGGCGTTCTACGCCGGCCTGCTCGTCACCCCGGAGAGCGCCGGGCGCAAAGGCCACCGCACGCTCACCGCAGTCTTCGACACGATCACGTGGGGGTTCTTCATCCCCCTCTTCTTCGCCCTCGTCGGCCTGTCGATGAACCTGCGCCTGATCGGCCTCTCGCCGATCGCGCTCGCCGTCTTCGCGGCCCTGTGCGTCTTCGCCTTCGCCTCGAAGGCGCTCCTCGGCGGCGCCCTGACGCGGGCGCTCGGCTGGTCGCGGAACGAGGCGGCCGGCGCGGCGTTCCTGGTCTCCAGCCGCGGGGCCGTCGAGCTGGCGATGGCCGTCATCCTCCTGTCGCTCGGCGTCTTCACGCCCACGATCTTCACGATCGTGGCGGGGGTGGGGCTGGTCACGACGTTCCTCGCGCCGATCGGCGCCCGGCCGTTCGTCCGAAGCGTTCCCGCGGCCCGACGGACCGCCGGCACGGGCCTCGACGAGTTCCGGCTCGACTCGTCGGTCCCGCCCCGTCCCGGCCGGCACGACGAGCCCGAGGGTGCCTGAGCGGCCCCGCCCGGACCGAGCGGTTATCCCCGAGCCGGGCTCCGGGGAGCGATGTCGGGCGAGGCCGTCGCTCCCCCGGGCGCCCGGCGACCGCGACGGTCGAAACGGGCGAAGATCGGCCTCGGGCTCCTCCTGACGCTCGTCGGGCTGTTCCTGTTGGCGGACGCGCTGCCGGCCGACCCGGGCCCCCTCGGTCGCCTCCTCCCGATCGTCGGGGCGGGCGTGGTCGCCCTCTGGATCGGCGGGATCCTGATGGGGGTCGGGAGCCGTTCGTAGGGCGGCGCGGGCCGTCGGCGGTGGAACCTGCCCCCGCGGGTCGACAGATTTCTTATAACACGGGCCGGTCGCGCCCGCGATGGAGTACGTCGTCGTCCGGGCGACCCATCCGACGTGGCTCACGCTCCAGCTGCCGACCGAGGTCGCGACGCTGATCCGGTTCGAGCCGCCCGGCGGGGCCGAGGGGCGGGACGCGGGGCGGACGATCTCGTTCCTCGCCCGCGGCCCCGGCCTCGTCCGGGTGATCGCGACGTACCCCGCCCGGGAAGCGCTCGCGATCGAGACCGTCCGCAGCCGGTTGCTCGCGAACGCGCGCCCGGGGGACCGCCTCCTGTTCACCCTGCCGTCCCCGGTCGCCGAGCATCTCGGCCTCAAGGTCTACTCCCGCGGGCCGAGGCTCCGCGGGACGGACGATACGATCGTCTGGTTCGTCCCGGCCCCCGAGTACTACGAGTACCGCTCGATCACGACCGCCGGACGGGACTGGACCGGCCCCACCGGCGGGCCGTTCGCCCACGTCTACCTCGCGAAATCGCTCGTCCCGTTCCCGAAGGAGCTCGCCCAGCTCGCCGAGACCGAGTTCCGGATCGAGCAGGAGGAGTGGCGTCCCGGGGTCGAGGCGCTGCACCGGATCGGCCGGGGACGGCGGGCGATCCTGTAGGGGGTGGCCCGGCGCCCGGTCGCAATCCGGTCGTTCCGTTTACCAACGTATATATAGTGACCCTTCGAATAGAATTCGGCATGCCGGGGTCGGAACGGCGGCCGTCGAAGAGCGCCTCCCCGAATGCCTACACCCTCCGCAACCCGCTCCCCCTGCGGACCGCGGCCGACACTCGGCAGACCCGCGCCGGCCTCCCGCCGGACGCGGTCCTGGACGGCCCGGCCGGTCCGGTCGATTTCGACTCGCTCGCGAAGGCGATCCGCCGCTCCGTGGGCCACGACGGGATGCGTCCGGAGGACGCCCGGTCGATCGCGGCGCACGTGCTCAACTTCTTCGGGTTCAACGAGCGGATCATCGACAACGTCCTCGAGCCGGACGACCGCGACACGTTCTACATGCTCGAGGACACGGGGATCCTCGAGACCGAGCGGGACGAGACGACGCTCTACGACGGCCGGGAGTGGCGGATCCACTACTGGATGTTCCGCAAGGACCGCATCTTCGAGCTGGCGCGCGAGGAGAGCGCGGCGATGGCCGCGGCGGGCGAGCTCGAGGTCGTCTACTCCTCGAACGCGAACCGCTCCGCCGTCTTCCGCCTCCCGCACGGGGAGGTCGGGACGGGGCTCCCGGCCCACGCCGTCTACCACGAGCTGGGCGATGAGATCTGGCTCGAGCGGCGGCAGAACCCGATGCCGGCGGGCCCGGCCCACCCTCGCCCGCGACGCTCCCCCCTCGGCCCGTAGGGCGTCGGGCGCGACGGCGTTAACCTCGGCGGGGGGTCCCCCCGCCGGATGCGGCGGTTCCTCCTCCTCGTCCACCGCGTGCCGGTCCGGGGCGATTTCACGCTGAACGACCTCGCCGGGGGGGGCGGTCGGATGGACGAGGTCGCTCGAGCCGTCTCGACCGCGTTCACCCTCTCGAACGACCTCCGCCGGGACACCGAGGTGACGCTCCTGTTCGCCGGGGCAACGCCGGAGTCGGCCCGCCGGATCGACGTCGTCGGACACCGACTCCGCTACCTGAACCCCGACGAGCGGTCGACCGCCGCGCTCCTCAAGAACGCGCTCGTCCGCTCCGCGGAGTATCCTCAGCCGTTCGAGTCGTCGCCCGGGATCCGGGTCGGCCCGACCGTCCCGGCGACGGCGCTCGCCGAGTTCCTGCAGGGGCCGGGGGCGGTCTGGCTCACGGAAGGAGGCGACCCGATCGCCGGCTGGGCCCCGCCGCCGGCGGGTCTCTCGGCGGTCGTCTCCGACCCGTACGACCCGACCCCCGCGGAGGCGGAGGCGCTCGTCGCGAGCGGGATCCCCCGCCTGTCGGTCGGGCCGCGGTCGCTGCGGACCAGCCAGGTGATCGATGCGGTGCACCGGGAGCTCGACCTGCGCGAGGCCGCGACCGGCCCCTAGCGGACGAACGGGATCTCGACGGCCGGCCGGCTGCGCGGCCCGATCGCCTCCCGGACCGTCCGGGGACGCAGGCCCCCGACGATCGCCGTGAGGCGCACGGCGTCCCGCGGCTCGGGCCCGAGCCGCGTGCCGAAGACGATCCGCTCGGGCTCGTGGAGGTCGGCCCGCACCGCCTCCAGGACGCGGTCGAGCGTGCGGAGGGTGAGGTTCGCCCCGCCGTCCAGGTGGACGAGCGCGCTCGTCCGGTCGGAGAGGCGGAAGTCGAGCATCGTACCCCCGAGCGCTTCGTGGACGAGCCGTTCGGGCTCGGAGATGTGCTGCTCGCCGACGGTGAGCGTGGAAAGGCCCGAGTCCCGGAGGTGGTTCTTGAGGCTCGCGAGGTCGACGTTCAGCTGCGAGGGGTTCTCGACCATGTCGACCAGGCTCGCGACCAGCGAGTGCAGGTAGGCGTTCCGTACCTGGAAGACCCGGTGGATCGGCAGGGTGTCGAACCGGCGGAGCTTCTCGTTCGCGAGAGCGAGGAGGAGACCGCCCATCCGCTCGAGCTCGTCGACCGTCTCGTCGACGTTCTGACGCCGCCCGGGGTTCGACTCCAGCTCGACCCGGAACGGCAGGAAGACGACCGGTACCGGCAGGGTCGGCGTGCCGCGGAGTCGACGCGAGAGGTACGGCAGGAGCGCGCTCCCCGTCCCCCCGCCGAGCCCGGCGAGGAGGAACACCATCTCGAACGGGGCGAGTCGCCGAAGGACCTCGTCCCGGCACTCCTCGATCGCCCGAAGGACCGCCGCCCGGTCGCCCCCGCTGCCGCGCCCGCGCATCTCCCGCTGGCCGAGGAGGATCCGCTCGTCGACCCGGATCCGCCCGAGGTGGGCCTCGTCGGTGTTGACGGCGATCGAACGGACGTTCGGGATGCCGAGCCGCGCCAGGTCCTGGACCGCTTCGCTGCCGGCGCCGCCCAGACCGACGACCGCGACCGACGGGCCCGCGGCGAGCGGCACCCACGAGTCCGGCGGCGGATCGCGGTCGGTCATCGGCCCCCCGTCGGCTACGGCGGTGGGGTGCCCTCCGCAGGTACGGCCTCGCCTTCGCGGCGGTGGGCGCGCGCGGGCGGAGAGAGCTGGTCGATGCGGCTGCGGATGTATTCCCGGACGGCCGAGCGGACGGCGTCGTCGACGCTGACCGAATTGCCTTCGCGGACGAACTCCTCCAGCCGGCGGTTGTCCTGCCGGGAGAGCTCGACGACGACCTTGCGAATGTGCTGGGGGGGCAGGTTGAGCTCGATGTACTGTTCGAGCCCCTCGCGGATCGTGTCGGAGATCGTCGGGGTCCCCTTGTGCTGCTGGATCTGTTTCAGCCGCTCGAGGAGGTCCTGCGGGATCCGGACCGTCACCCGCTCCGATGTGTCGACCATCTCCGTCAGACAATACCCCTTTCTTTGTCTGACGATTGACATATTCGTTTCCGCCTATATGAACCCCGCCTCGGGCAGGTCGGCCCTCCGATCGGCCGGCCGACCCCCCGGGGCCGTGGCGCGGTCGCTTATTCCCCCGGCCCGCTGACGGGCCCCGTGCGCGACGGACTCTCCCCGCTCTCGAAGGACGTGGAAGCCGCCGTTCGCCTGGGTCGGGCCGCCACGCTCGCCCGCCCGTGGGTCGGGGAGCGCGGGACGTCGCTCGCCGACCGGCTCGACGCCGAGGTCCGCGCCGGGAGCCGTGCGGGGGCCCTCTACTGGCGCCGCGGCGAGCCCGTCGGGATCGCGACCTGGCATCCCGCCGGACCGCTCGGCGTCAACGTCGACCTGTTCTACCTCGACCTCGCCGCCGCCTCGGCGGACGAGTTCCCGGCGTTCTGGCGAGCCCTGCGCGCCTTCGCCGGCCCGATCGCGTTCGTCGCGGGCGAGATCGCCGGGGTGCCGCTCGAGGACGAGGAGCGGCTCCTCCGGGGCGTGGGCCTCCGCCGATTCGGCCGGAGCGAAATGCGGCGGCCCGACTCGGCGCCCCCGCTCCCCGAGCCGCCCGGGCCGGACGGCGGACGGCTTCGCCCGGTCGGTCCGGACGACGCACCGGCCCTCTCCGAGCTCCACCGTCGGGCCTACCACGGGCGGCTCGACCGGTACCTCTTCCTCGAGGACGAGGACGAGGCGCGCGACGCCCAGCGGATGTGCGCCGACCTGTTCGCGGGCCGGTGGGGCGCGTTCCTCCCCGCGGGATCGCGAGGGATCGAGCTCGACGGCGAGCTGATCGCCGCGGTGCTGAGCGTCCGCCGTCCGGAGGGCGCCCTGGTCGCCGACGTCATGGTCGACCCGGCCCGGCAGGGACGCGGCTGGGGCGAGGTCGTGATGCGCGGCACCCTCACGGCGCTGCACGCCGCGCGGATCGGGCCGGTCTACCTCAACGTCACCGAGGGGAACGATCGCGCGATCCGGCTCTACACGCGGCTCGGCTTCGTCCGCACCCTGGGGCCGAGCGTCGACTGGTACGACCCGGCGATCGTCCCCGCGGTGGACTAGGCCGCGGCCGGCTCGCCCGGCCGCTCCGGATGGTAGCCGAGCCGACGCAATCGGCCGAACCCTCCGAGCATCACGAGCCCGAGCACGCCGATCGCCCCGCCGGCGAGCAGGTACGTCCCCTGGATCCCGATCGAGATCGCCAGGAGCCCGCCCGCGAACTGACCGAGCGGGAGGAACGAGATGCTGCCGACCTCGTCCGCGGCGAAGACGCGGCCCATCTTGTCGTCCGGGACGGTCGCCTGGATCGTGGAGAGGAAGACGGTCGTGATCATCCCCGGCGCGAGACCGTACAGGAAGAGGATCGGGAGCGCCAGCCAGATCGTCCGGACGAGCGCGAGGCCGACGAGCGCGGCGCCCATCGCGAACGTGAGGAGGATCATCACCCGCCCCGCCCGCTCCTCGAACCGCACGTGGCCGATCGCGAGGAACCCCGTCGCGGTGCCGAGGGTCGCCGCGGCGACCATCGCGCCGTAGTCGATCCCCTGGACGAGCCCGAGCCAGTTCACGACGTACAGGGCGAGCTCCACCAGCGCGAGGGCGGTGAGGAAGTTGACGACGAGCGCGGAGA
Source organism: Thermoplasmata archaeon (assembly GCA_035499145.1). GTDB lineage: Archaea > Thermoplasmatota > Thermoplasmata > Lutacidiplasmatales > UBA184 > Lutacidiplasma. The sequence goes on along the minus strand of DATJZK010000042.1, from coordinate 25,393 downwards.
CGGTGATCTCGAGGAGGTCGAGCCGCTTCGCCAGATAGACGAACCCCTGCCAGGCGTCGGAGAGGATCGACGACCGCGGACCTTTCCGCTCGACCGAGAGGTCGATCCCGACGAGGAGGAGGGCGACCTGCGTCGCGAAGAACAGGGCGAACGGGATCGCGAGGGCGTACTCCGCCGGTCCGACCGTGAGCAGGATCCCCGCCGAGACGGTCGCGATCGCGCTCGCGGTCGCCGCGACCGCATAGATGAGACCGTTCGCCCGGCCGAGCGCGTGCTGGTCGACCATCCGCGGGACGAGCGTGTTGTACGCCGGGCGGAACAGGGTCGCGCAGGCGGCGACCGTCGCCCAGGCGGGATAGCTGAGGAGGATCCACTCGGGGAGGTAGAAGCCCCGCGGGCCCGGCAACGCGATGTGCGCCCCCGGCCGAACGATCAGGTCGGCGGCGAGGCCGGCGGTGGCGAGGAGCGCGAGCAGGTTCGCCCCCCGCATCACCGCCCCGCGGTCGTGCCGGTCCGCGAACGCCCCGCTGAACAGCGCCGTGGCCAGCGTGGGGACGGTCGAGGAGAGACCGAGGAAGGCGAGGGCGAGGGCCGCGTAGGTCCCGCGCTCGGGGCCGGGGTAGCCGAGCGCGACGCTGAACAACAGCACGACCTGCACGGCGGCGGGGGCGGCGAACTGGAACGCTCCCGCCAAGAGGAACGGCCGGAACGCCCGCTCCCGGAACAGCTCGGCGTATCCGTGGGCGGCGGCCCCCGCCATGGCGGCGACCGACCCTCGCCTTCCTCATTAAAAGTATCGCGCGGCGAGGAACCGGTCGCGCCCGCCCATCGAAACCCGCTTGTAGCGGCCGCCCGTCCCGCGCGGGGAGGGCTCCGTGCGCCTCCTCTTCCAGGACCCGACCACCGGTCAGCGGCGGCTCCGCCTGGAGACGCCGAGCGATCTCTGGCGGATCGCCCGGCTCGTCCGGCCGGGGGACATCGTCGGCGCCTCCACGACCCGGCGGGATCCCGAAGCCCCGATCGACGTCGCCGGGGCCGAGCGGACGCGACGGCGCGTCTTCCTGACCGTCCGGGCGACGCAGGTCGAGTTCCACGGGTTCTCGAAGCACGTCCGCATCACCGGACCGATCGTCGAGGGCCCGTTCGACATCGGCCGCCACCACACCCTCGACCTGACGGAGGGCGACGATGTCACCCTCGCCCGGGGGGAGCTCTCCCCGGGCGAGCGTTCGATCCTCGAGGAGGGCCTCCAAGGGAAAGGCGATCCGACCGTCGTCGTCGCCGCGGTCGACTGGGGGGACTCGTCGGTCGTGCGGCTCCGGGGGCGAGCGATCGAACCGGTCGCCGACCTCCGCCGGTCGATCGCCGGAAAGCGCTACGCGGGCGGCCAGGGCGAGAAGGACCGCGCCACGTACCTCGACGAGCTCGTCGTCCTCCTCGAGCGGGAGGCGGCCGACGCGCACGTGCTCCTCGTCGTCGGCCCGGGATTCCTCAAGGAGGAGCTCGCCCGCCGGCTCCAGGAGCGGTCCCCCGCCCTGGGCCGCAAGCTGCGGATCTATCCGACGTCCGAGAGCGGCCGGGTCGGCGTCGACGAGCTGCTCAAGTCCGGCCGGGCGAGCGAGGCGCTCCGCGGTACGGTCGCCGCCGAGGAGGCGGAGGTCGTGGAGCGGCTCGTCCGCGCCCTGGCGACGGGGACGCGCGCGGCGGTCGGTCGTACGGAGGTGGGGGACGCGATCGACGCCGGGGCGCCCGAGACGATCCTCGTCGCCGAAGAGCTGCTGACCGACCCCGAGATCGCGGCCGCGCTCGACCGTTCCCGCGCGTCGAAGGCGCGGATCTTCGTCGTCCGCGGCGAAGGGGAGGCCGGCGCCCGGCTCGCGGCGCTCGGCGGGATCGGCGCGATCCTGCGCTACGACTGGACGACCGCGCGCCCCGCTACGGGATCGCCTGGAGCGCCTCGCGGAGCGCCTCGAAGCGGCGCTTCAGGTCCTTGAGCGCGTAGCGCAGCGCCTCGCGGGCGCTGAGCGACCCGTCCGTCTGGAACCGGAGGAAGAACCGCTCCGGATCGGGGGTGACCTTCACGGACCCGTGCTCGCACGCCTCCTCGCAGGCGCCGCACAGGATGCACTTCGTCTCGTCCGTGACGGTCAACTTGCCGCCCTCGAACGGGAGGATGTTCACGGGGCAGCTCGCCGAGGTGCGCTTGAGGCACGCGTCCGAGCAGCCGTCCTTGCGGGCGACCTTCACGTGGGGGCGCGGGGAGATGCCGACCCCGTGAGCGACCTGCCATTTGGCATGGTCCCGGGCGCTCCCGACGGTCGCGGTCGCGTACGCGAGCAGCGCCTGCCGGGCGCCGAGGCGGACGATCGGCACGTCCGGCTCGAGGATCGCGAGCGTCGGGTCGCCGAGCGGAACGACGTTCCGCGCGTAGACGGTGCAGGGGCCTTTCATGTCGACCGAGAACATCACCTGGCAGTGGGGACAGCCGGCCCCGCCGCAGTCGCACTCGGCCTTCCGGCGGAACTGGCCGGGGTCGCTCGGGATCGGGAGGAGCCCCATGCGGAGCGCGACCCCCTCGTCGAACATGCTCGTCGACGAGTCGTAGTCCTTCCCGCTCGCCTCGTCGCGGATGGGGCCGAGGTGGAACTCGACGTCCTCGATCGCGAGCTTCGGCACGTCGGCCAGGAGCGCCCGACGGATCGCGTTGACCTGCGAAGCGGTCGCGCCCTCGATCTCGAGCGTCGTGCTCCGGGGCTTCAGCTCCGAGATCGCGACGGACATCTCACACCCGTCGGCCGCGGCGCCCGCCCTTCGGCTTCGTGCCGTCGTGCGGGACCGGGGTGACGTCCTCGATCCGCTGGATCTTCACGCCGGCCCGCGCGAGCGCGCGGATCGCGGCCTGGGCGCCCGGACCGGGCGAGCGCGAGCGGTTGCCGCCCGGCGCGCGGACCCGGACGTGGAGCGTGTCGTATCCCTTCTCCTTGATCGCGGCCGCGACCTGGTCGGCCGCCTTCATCGCGGCGTACGGGCTGGACTCGTCGCGCGCGGCCTTGACGACCATGCCGCCGGTCGCCTTCGCGAGCGTCTCGGCGCCGGTGATGTCGGTGACGGTGATGTGGATGTTGTTGTAGCTCGCGAAGATGTGGGCGATCCCGATCCGCGCCATCGTCCGCTCACGCCCCCGGGGGGGCCGGGGCGGCGGCCGGTTCGGGCGGGGCGGTCTTCGCTTCGAGGCGCTCGCGCAGCGCCACGCGCATCGCGTGGTCGTCGCTCGCGTACGGGCTGCTCGGCGAGTAGGCGAGGCGCGCCTCATCGGCCGGCGGGACGATGTATCCCGGGCGCGTGACGCGGTGGTCGCCGATCGAGAAGTGGCCGTGGACGATCCACTGGCGCGCGCCGTAGGCGGTGGGGGCGAGGCCGCGCGTGAAGACGATCCACTCGAGCCGGCGCTTCAGGAGGTCCTCCGTCCCGAGGGCGAGGACGTCGTCGAGCGTCGGCGCCCCGACGGCCAGGAGGCCCAGGCGCACGAGGCGGCCGAGGAGCCGGTCCGTCTCGAGCCGCGCCTGCGTCTCGCCGGCGCGGAGCCGGGCCTGGAGGTCGCGCGCCTGCCGGCGGAAGCCGCGGAGGACCGATTGCGCCTTCCACAGCTCGCGCTTGTTCTTGAGGCCGTAACGGTCGAGCAGCTTCCGCTCCTCCTCCATCCGGGTCGCTTCCCACGGATGCTTCGGCGTGTCGTACGTTCGGCGGAGGAACTTCGGATCGCCCATGACGTGCCTACTCCTTCTTCGCGGCCGGTGCCGCGGGGGTGGCCGCGGCCGGCGCCGCGGCGGCGGGCGCTTCCTTGCCGGCCGCGGCCGCCGCCTCGCGCGCCGTCTTCTTGATCACGCCCGCCGCCATGCCGGTCCGTCCGTTCGACCGGGTCCGCTGGCCGCGCACCTTCTGGCCCCGCTCGTGCCGGACGCCGCGGTAGCTGCGGACCATCTTCATCACGTTGATGTCGTCCCGCCGTCGCGTTTCGAGGTCGGGACCGAACAGATGGGGGGACTCGCCGAGGAACGGCTCGTTGGGGTGGTTCGTCATCCAGGCGGGGACCTTGGACGGAAGCGACGCGAGCGTCGTCTCGAGGACCTCGACCGTCGTCTCGGGGAGGTTGCCGATCAGCTCCGCGGCGTTGACCTGCGAGAGCCGGCACGCGGCCTCCGCGATCCGAAGCCCGACGCCCCGCACCCCGGTGAGCGCGAGGCCGGTCGGCCGGGTCCCGTCCAGGTCGGTGTTCGCGAGACGGACGATGTATCGGAAATTGGGGTTCGCCGCGATCACCTTCGCGGTCTTGCCGGAGGCCCCGGGCTTCCCCTTGCCCTTCCCCTCCTTGCCTTCCTTCGCCTCCTTGGCGTCCTTCGACTTCGCGCCCTTCTCGCGCTTCGCCCCCTTTTCGGCGGGCGCTTCGGCGGCGGCGTCGGCGCTCGCCGGCGCGGCCTTCTCGTCGGGAGCCTCCTTCGGCTCCTTCGCTTCCTTGGGCGCGACGCTCACTCCCCTGTGCGAACGCTCTCCGACGCTCGGAGGCGGGCGCGGGACCGAGCCCGCGCCCCGCCGTCCTTCTTCGGAGGGAGGCCGAGGAGAAGTGTGGGCTTCTTAACGGCTTCGGAGGACGGCGTCGCTGACGGAACATCCAGGACCCGGTAGCCCGATCCGCGCCCGACGACCCGGAGCCCGGCGCCCCACCGGTCCTCCAGCCACGCCTGATAGAACCGGATCCCCTGGCTCCCTTTGCCGACGAGGAGGAACCGTCCCCCGGGGGCGAGGTGCTCGGGGGCCTGCGCGAGCAGTTCGAGCACGGTCTCCCGACCCGCGTGGAACGGGGGGTTGGAGGCGATCACGTCGAACCGCTCCCCGGCGACCGGCTCGAACAGCTTGCCGACGCGGACCTCGGCGTTCGCGATCCGGTTCCGGACCAGGTTCTCCCCGGCGAGGCGCGCCGCCCGCCGGTTCACGTCGGTGAGCACGACCCGGCCGTGGGGGGACGACTTCGCCGCGGCGACCCCGACCGCGCCCCACCCGCACCCCAGGTCGAGGACGTGGGCGCCGTCGCCGACGGCGAGGTGCTCGATCAGCAGCGCGGTCCCCGGGTCGAGCCCGTGCGACGCGAAGACCCCCGCGTCGACCGCGAACGAGAGCAGTTCCCCGCGGTAGAGGAACCGCAGCTCGCGTCGGGCGGATCGGGAGCGCGGACGCTCCGCGAAGTACTGCTCGGCGGCCGGCGGCTCCTCGGTCACGACGACCTGCGCCGGAAGAACGACTCCTTCCGCCCGGGCGCCGCCGCCGGGGCGGGGCCGAGCGCCTCGCGGAGCAGTTCGCGCTCGTGCGCCGACAGGGAGCGGGGGATCTCGACGTGGACGGTGACGATCTCGTCCCCGCGGGCCGACCCGCCCGGGGGCGGGAATCCGCGGCCGCGCAGGCGGAACTGCGTCTCGGGCTGGGTGCCCGCCGGCACCTTGAGGACCGCGTGACCCTCGACCGTCGGGACGGTCACTTCGCCGCCGAAGACGGCGGTCGCGAGCGGCACCGTCGCCTCGGCGTAGGCGTCCTCGCCGTCCCGGCGGATCGTCTCCGACGGTTCGAACGTCACTTGGACGTACAGGTCCCCGGGACGTCCGCCGCCCCGACCGGGCAGCCCGTGCCCCGGCACGCGGAGCACGGCACCGTCCTCCACGCCCGAGGGGACGCTCACCTGGATCCGTTCGACCTTCTGCTGCTGGCCGCTGCCACCGCAGTCGGGGCACCGCTCGAGGATCTTTCGTCCCGCGCCCCGGCACCGGGGGCAGACGCCGATCGAGATCATCTGCGTGTAGCCGCGCTGCTGGACCCGCCGGACCTGGCCCTGGCCGCGGCACTCGGGGCAGACCTCGAGGGCCGTCCCATCGCGCGCCCCGGTGCCGTGGCAGGCCGGACAGTCGACGGCGTGCGGCACCTCGACCGTCGGCTTCGCTCCCTCGACCGCGGCGGCCAGCGGGAGCCGGACCGTCATCTCGAGGTCGCCGCCCCGCGGGGCCCGGCGCCCGCCCAACCCGTCGAACGGCCCTCCGAACCCGCCGAAGAACTGGCGGAACAGCGGGGACGCCCCGAGCAGGTCCTCGAGGTCCTGGGCGTGCGTGAAGTTCTGCCAGGTGAACCCGGTCGGGCCGAAGTCGGACTCGACGCCCGAGAACCCGAGCTGGTCGTACCGGTGCCGTTTCTCGTCGTTCGCGAGCACCTCGTACGCCTCGGAGAGCTCCTTGAACTTCTCCTCGGCCGCTTTCGGATCGTCCTTCGCGACGTCGGGGTGGTACTGGCGGGCGAGTCGACGGTACGCCGTCTTGATCTCGTCGGCCGAAGCGCCCCGGGGAACTCCGAGGACCTCGTAGTAATCGCGCTTCGCCATACAAGGGCCGGACCGGCCGGCCGTCAGCGTCGAGTACGGCGCTCGCTATTTACCGATTGAGAGCCGGGGCGGCGACGGGGTCCCCAGTCCAGGACGACCCGGTCGCCGACCCGGACCCGGAGCCTGCGGCTTGCGCTCCCTTCCGCGACGGAGAGCTCGACCGTGCCGAAGCTCGAGCCGAGCGCCCCGACGCGGCCGCGCCCGATCGCGGAGTAGCTCTCGACCCACGGCAGCGCCCGTCGTGCGCCGCCCAACCGGGCCCGGAGGGAGGTCGAGGCGCCGGGCACCCAGTTCGTCGGGACGTTGGTGATGAGGTTGCCGAACCGGTCGACGTGGAGCACCGCTCCGACCGCCCCCTGGGCCCGGGGAGTGGCCGTCGGGATGTCGTAGGGAACGGGCGTGCACCGGGGACCGAGGCGGGCCGGCGGGACGCCCGCGGCGAGTCGGGCGGCGACGGGGGCGAACAGGTCCCGTCCATCGAACGTCGTGCCGACCCGCGCCGGCGTCCCCCATCGGGCCGCGTCGATCGCGTAGGCGGTGAAGCGTCCCAGGGCGTGCGCCAGCGGCATCAGAAGGCCGTTGTCCGGACCGACCAGGCGGGAACCGCTCGCGGAGTCGATCGCGATCGGGCGTCGCGGGCCCCCTACCCCCGGGTCGACGACCGCCAGATGCACGGTCCCAGGGGGAAAACCGACCGCCATCGCCCGGAGCAGGAAGGCGGCCTCGCCCACCCGATGGGCGGGGAGGTCGTGGGTGAGCTCGACGATCCGGGCGGGGTCGAGCGAACGGGCGAGGACCGCCTTCACCTGCGCGGCGTACGCCGCGCCGAAGTCGCTCGAGAACGTGACGAGGCGGCGGCGCCGCACGGATCCGGCCGTCACGGCCGCGGACGGGTCGAGCCCGGCCTACGACTTCATGATCGCGACCAGGAAGATCCCGACCGCGACCAGGGCGCCGATGACGGCGGCGACGATCACGAGCAGCGCCTCGGTGATCAGCGTCCACAGGTGGCCGGCGTGGCTCCCGTCGAGCGTGCCCGTGTGATAGAAGTAGCCGGTGAGGAGCCCCACGACGAGCCCCGCGACGAGGAGGCCGACCCCGACCGTGCGGCTCTTGCCGCTGCCGAAGTACGCCGTGAAGATCCCCGCGAGGATGAGGAACAGCGCGAAGACGAGCAGGAGGATCGTCAGGAACTGCCACGCACCCACATTGACCGCCGCCGTTCCGACCAGTTCGAACATCGTTGCTCCCTAGAACTTGATTCCCGTGAGGGTCTTCGTGTCGATGACGCCCGCGACCGACCGGATCTTGTCGACGACCAGCTGGCCGAGCGCGTTGAAATCCTCCGCCTCGACCTTCGCGATGAGGTCGTACTCTCCGAACAGCGGGTGGAGCTCGACGATCCCCTTCACCCGGAGCAGCTCGGTGTACACTTCGTGCTCCTTGGCCGGGGCCGTGCTGATCAGGACAAATCCGATGGCCACGCCCGGCACACCCTCGGAGGGCGGCGAGAAGTCCCTCCCCTAATAAGCGTGTCGAGGAGAAGCCGTCCTCGCCGGCGCGGCGGGCGGCCGGACCGGCGCGGCGCGAGTGGAATCGAGGTGGCTTAAGGGGTGGGTCCGTAGGCGGCGGCGCCCTCCATGAGCTTCGCCCTCCGCACCTGGCCGCGCCGGCTCGTCGCGCGCCCGTGGCTCCTCGCCTTCCTCCCCATCAACGCAGCGACCTCCGGCTTCGGCGTCGTCCTTCCGCTCCTGATCCTGATCCCGCTGCACGGGGACTGGGCGAACGTGGCGGTCGCGGCGACCCTGTACAACACCGCGCTCATCCTCTCCTCCGTCGTCTGGGGCCACCTCGCCGACCGCTACCCGTACCGACGGGGGTTCCTCATCGCCAACTACGCCGCCTACGCCGGGTTATACGCCGCGCTCCTCCACGTCGGTTCGCTCCCCGCCCTCTACGCCATCTACGCCGCGATCGGGGCGATCGCCCCCGCGGGCGCGAGCGCCTCGAACCTGCTGATCCTCGAGAAGTTCACCGAGACCGAGCGGGCCACGGCGTTCGCCTCGTTCCAGGAGGTGAGCATGATCGGGTCGATCATCGGGCTGCTGCTCGGCTACTTCTGGACGCTCGGGAGCCAGGGGCTGCTCGCGCTCCTTGGCGTCTTCGCGGCGTTCGCCCTGGCGAGCGCGGTCGCCGTCGCCTGGGGGATCTCGGTGCCGTGGCGACGGCACCGGACGGCGCACGTCGCCGGCCAGCCCGAGAGCCTCGCTTCGCGGCTTCGGCCCGCCGGTCCGGCCCAAACGGCCGTGCCGTTCTTCCCGCACCGGCCGAAGCTGTGGCCCGCCCCCGTCCGCCGGCTGCGCGCCTGGGCGCGCGAGGAGCTCCGGCACGAGGTGCCGCTGATCATGATCGCGTCGTTCCTGTTCAACTTCTCCGCGAACCTGTTCAACATCTCCTACACGCCGTACCTCTACTCGATCGGCCTCGCCGCGTCGGCGATCTTCCTCGTGAACCTCTCGAACAACTTCGCGCAGACGCTCGTCTTCCCGGTGACGGGGGGCCTCGCGAACCGGCTCGGTCCCGACCGGATCGTGCGCTCCTCGACCTACCTGCGCGGCGTCGGGTACCTCGCGACCGCCGGCCTCACGTTCGTCGCGCTTGCCCGCGGGAGCGCGTTCGGCGCGAACCTCGCGATCTACGCCCTCCTCGGCGGCGCGATCGCCGTCTACACGACCGCGAGCACCCTCATCCTGTTCCGCGGGATCGCCGGGCGCGACGCGGGGAGCCTCCTCGGAGTGAACAGCGCCCTCGGAGGCGTCGCGGCGGTCGCCGGCGCCGGGATCTCCGGCCTGCTCGCCGTCTTCGGGAGCTACCGGCTCGTCTTCCTCGTCTCCGGGGTCGTCCTCCTCACCTCCCTCCCGCTCTGGACCGCGGCGTCGCTCGCCTACCGCCGCCGCCACCCCGACCCGCCGCCCGTCGCCGCGTCGCCCCCGGCCGGGGACCCGACCCCCGGCGTCGAGCCGGTCGCCGCCAAAGCCCATTAACCAACGGACTCTCCGACCGACCGAGCGCACACCATGGCGTCGGCACCGGAAGTCCAGCGCGGGCTCCAGGACGTGGTCGCCCTCTCCTCGAAGATCTGCTTCATCGACGGGCGAGAGGGCCGCCTGATCTACGAGGGGTACGACATCCGCGACCTCACCGCCCGATCGACGTTCGAGGAGGTCGCGCACCTCCTCTGGTACGGTCGGCTGCCGACCGAGCCGCAGCTCGTCGGGCTCAAGCAGCGGATCGCGGACCTCCGCCCGCTGCCCGAGGGGCTCGCCGAGCAGATCGACGAGCTGCCGGTCTCCGCCCACCCGATGGACATCCTGCGGACGGCCGTGAGCGCCCTCGCGCTGTTCGAGCCCGAGGAGACCCGCCCCGGACCGAGCTCGATCGGTGGGGCGCAGCGGCTCACGGCCGTCCTCCCGACGATCCTCGGGCGGTTCCACAGTCGCCGGACCGGTCGGCGTCCGCCGGGGCTCCGTCCGGAGCTGTCGCAGGCGGCGTACCTCCTGTACTGCCTGCTCGACCGGGAGCCGACGGAGCTGGAGACGCGCGCGATGGACATCGCGCTGATCCTGCACGCCGACCACGAGCTGAACGCGTCCACGTTCTCGGCCCGCGTGACCGCGTCGACCCTGAGCGACCTCTACAGCGCGGTGACGAGCGCGATCGGGACGCTCAAGGGGCCGCTCCACGGCGGCGCCAACGAGCGCGTGATGGAGATGCTCGACGAGATCGGCACCGTCGACCGGGTCGAGGACGTCGTGAAGGGTCGCCTGTCGCGGCACGAGCGGATCATGGGGTTCGGCCACCGCGTCTACAAGGTCGAGGACCCCCGGGCGACGATCCTGCGGGAGTGGTCCCGGAAGATCGGCGAGGCGAACGGCAACCTGCGCTACTACGAGCTGCTCCGCCGGGTCGAGGAGATCGTCTTCCGCGAGAAGGGGCTCTACCCGAACCTCGACCTGTACTCCGGCTCGGTCTACTCGCTGATGGGGATCCCGCACGACCTGTTCACGCCGGTGTTCGCGACGAGCCGCGTCGTCGGATGGACCGCCCACGTTCTGGAGGAGTACCGCGACCTGCGGCTGATCCGCCCGACGGCGAACTACATCGGAGCGACCGACCTGCCGTACGTTCCGATCGGGCAGCGGACCTAGCGAGAACGCCGCGCCGGACGTCGGCCGGCGGAGACTACGTCCATCAGCGGGTAGCGCAGGTCCGGGCGGTGCCGCAGCCGGGCGGTGACCCGGTGGCCGCGGTGCTCGAGCACCACCACGACATCGAGCATCTCGGCGGTCAGGTAGCGGTAGGCGAACCGGCCGTCCCCGGGGCGCGGCGCGCGGCCCGGACGGATGCGGACTCGAACGTCCTTTACGTACGGCTGCAGCCCGACCGCCTCCGCGATCACGCGGGCCAGGGCGCGGGCGGTGCGCGGCCGGACCGGGATCCCGAGGTACTGGTGGAAGACCCCCCCGAGCTTGATGCCGGCCTCGAACAGGAGCGTCTCCCGGGTCGTCAGTCGTGGAGGGCGCGGCATCGCCTACCTCGCGGCCGCGGACGACCGCCGCGTCGTGAACGGCCCGATCAGATAGTAGCTCGCCACGCCGAGCAGCAGCCCGTAGGCCGCCGCTTCGGCGAGGAGGAACGCGGCGCTCCCCGTCGCCGGCCGGAACTGCAGGACCGTCAGCGCCACGGCGGCGCATCCGGCGGTCGCGGCGCTCGGCCCGCGGAACGGCGAGCCGCGCCGGATCTTCGGGTACGGGACGGGGACGACCATCATCACCGAGAGGATCGCGACGCCGACCAGCAGGCCGACCGGCGCGACTCCCTGGAACGCCGGCGTGTCGTGGAACAGGAGGGCGACGATCAGCGCGAGCGCGCTCTCGGGGGTCGGCACCCCGAGAAAGTGGGGCAGGTGGTGGGCGCGGGCGGTGAAGTAGGTGAGCCGGGCGAGCGCGGCGGCCAGGTAGGCCGCCGCGAGGACGGTCGCGAGCAGAACGAACGGCGCCCACGTCGCCCGGTCGGAGGTGTGCACGGCGATCAGCACGGCGGGCGCGAGCCCGAACGTCACCGCGTCGGCGACCGAGTCGGCGATCCGGCCGAACGCGCTCGGGGGAGCGGGGCTCCGGCGCGACAGCAGTCCGTCAAGGCCGTCGAAGCCGATCGCGCAGGCGATCAGCAGCATCGCCCAGAGCTTGTTGCCCGCGAGGGTGTAGAGGATCGCCCCCACCCCGAGCAGTCCGTTCGCGAGCGTCGCCAGGTTCGCCCCGACGCGCCAGCGGTCGGTCACGCCGCCTCGCGGGCGATCGGGGAGGCCCCGGCGCGGACCCGGTCACCGGGGGCGACCGTCGCAACGACGCGGGCGGCGGGGAGCCAGACATCGACGCGCGAACCGAGGACGATCATCCCGAACGGGGCTCCCTTCGCGACCCGGTCCCCCACGGCGACGAACGGGACGCACCGGCGCGCCACGGCGCCCGTGATCTGCACGACCTCGACCGGGCCGATCCCCGTGGAGAGCCGGTAGTGCCGTCGGACGTTCCCCGCCGCGTCCGACCGGTAGGCGGGCCGGTACCCGGCGCCGGCCGCCTCCATCGATTCGACCGTGGCGTCCAGGGGCATCCGGTTGACGTGCACGTCGTAGACGTTCATGAACACGGAGACGAGGAGGCGGTCGCCGGAACGCTCGACCGCCCGGACCCGGCCGTCCGCGGCCGAGACGATCCCCGCGGCGGGGACGCGGGCCGGGTCGCGGAAGAACACCGCCAGGAACGTGGCGACGGCGAGTGCGAGGGCGGCGACGACCCCCCCGAGGATCGGGTCGGGGATCACTCGCGCGGCGGCGAGCGCCGCGAGCAGCGTCCCGAGCGCGAGCGGGGGTCCGATCCAGCGGACGGCCCCGGGCGCGAACACGCGCCTACCCGGTCAGCACGATCTCGATGTTGACGCCGTCCGGGACCTGGATGCGCATCACCTGGCGGAGCGCCCGCTCGTCGGCGTCGATGTCGATGAGGCGCTTGTGGATCCGCATCTCCCAGTGGTCGATCGTGCTCGTGCCGCCGCCGTCGGGCCCCTTGCGGACCGGGACCTTCAGCCGCTTCGTCGGCAGCGGGATCGGCCCGGCGATCGCGACCCCCGTCTTCGAGGAGATGTCGCGGATCTGCCGGCAGATCGAGTCGACCTTCCCGGAGTCGGTGCCGCTGAGGGAGATCCGGGCCTTCTGCGGCATCGATAGCCCCTCCCCCTCGGTCGACGGTCGCGCGGTAGTCCCCTACTCGCGCTTCTTGACTTCGACGACGACGCCCGCCGCGACGGTCTGGCCCATGTCCCGGATCGCGAACCGGCCCAGCTGGGGGAACTCCTTGTACTTCTCCAGCACGAGGGGACGCTTCGGCGTGATCTTCACGACCGCGGCGTCGCCGGTCTTCAGCGTCTGGGGGTTCTCCTCCGCGACCTGGCCGGTCTTCGGGTCGAGCCGCTTCTGCAGCTCGGTGAACTCGCACGCCACCTGGGCGGTGTGGCAGTGGAAGACGGGGGTGTAGCCGACCGTGATCACGCTCGGGTGGTTCAGCACCTGGATGTTCGCGACGAAGCTCTCGACGACCGTCGGAGGCGCCGACGCCGGGCCGGCGACGTCGCCGCGGCGGATGTCGTTCTTGTCGATGCCGCGGACGTTGAAGCCGACGTTGTCGCCCGGGATCGCCTCGGGGACCGTCTCGTGGTGCATCTCGACCGACTTCACCTCGCCGGTCTTGCCGCTCGGCATGAACGTGATCTTGTCTCCGACCTTGAGCTTCCCGGTCTCGACCCGGCCGACCGGCACCGTGCCGATCCCGGTGATCGTGTAGACGTCCTGGACCGGGAGGCGCAGCGGCTTCTCGGTCGGCTTCTCGGGGACCTTCAGGTTGTCGAGCGCCTGGAGCAGGGTCGGGCCCTTGAACCAGGTCATGTTCGGGCTTCCCTTGTTGATGTTGTCGTCCTTGAACGCCGAGATCGGGACGAAGACGACCTGCTCGGCGACCTTGAAGCCGACGTTCTTGAGGAGCTTCGTCAGCTCCTCCTTGATCTCCTCGAACTTCTTCTCGGAGTACGCGACCTCCTGCCGGTCCATCTTGTTGACCGCGCAGATCAGCTGGGTCACGCCGAGCGTCCGGGAGAGGAAGATGTGCTCGCGGGTCTGCTCCTGGATCCCTTCCGCGGCCGAGCAGACGAGCACGGCCGCGTCGGCCTGGCTCGTCCCCGTGATCATGTTCTTCACGAAGTCGCGGTGGCCGGGCGCGTCGATGATGGTGAAGTAGTACTTCTGGGTGTCAAAGCGGCGGTGCGCGATGTCGATCGTGACGCCGCGCTCGCGCTCTTCCTTGAGCTCATCCATCACCCAGGCGAACTCGAACGTCGCCTTGCCCTTCGATTCGGCCTCCGCCCGGAACTTGTCGATCTCTTCCTGGCGGATGTAGCCGGTGTCCAGCAGCAGACGACCGACGGTCGTCGACTTCCCGTGATCGACATGGCCGATGAACACGATGTTGAGGTGGGGCTTCTGTGCCATCGAGGGCTCCGGGCGCGCCGAAAAGGTGCCCCTATATAGGCGTTGTCGCGCGAAATTGCGTCGCGCGGGCCGGAGTCGACCGACGTGCGGGCTCCGGCCGACCGGCCGTCAGGGGGCGAGCATCAGCTCGTTGCCGTCCGGGTCGCGGACGACGGCCCACCACCCCCACTCGGCCTTCTCCGGCTCGTGCGCGAACGGGACCCCGCGGGACTTGAGCGAGGCGCAGTTCGCCTCAAAGTCGCGGCCGGGAAGTCGGAGCAGGATCCCCGAATTGCCCGGCTCGAGCACGCCGGACGGGTCGAACTCGGTCACCTGGCAGAGGTGGAGCACGCCGTGCTCCCCTTTCCGGCCGACGGTCACCCAGTGGTCCTGACTGTCGATCAGGTCGAGTCCGAGGGCGTCCGTGTACCACGCCTGCGATCGCCGACGGTCCGAGACGACCACGGCGACGCTGGTGACGGTCGGGCGGGCGGAGCGGCTCGGGGCGGCGCGGGGTCGCGTTCTCTTCGCTGCGGGCATCGATATCCTCGGGCGGCGACGGGCCGGCCGGGCCTTGAGCCGACCCGCCGGAGTCGACGGAACGGCTCCCGAAGACCCGTTCCCGCGTCGACCTCCGCGCCGTTCCCGAAACGGATTTAGACGATGGGCCGTTCTCCGATTCGATCGTCCCCGAGCCCTCCGTGCGGTCGGAACGTTCGTGCCGGAACAGCGCGGTCCGCCCGGCCGTGGGGCCGGTCGGCCGTGCCGTCGGTCCGTCCCGTCGGGCCCCTCGGCGAGCGGACGATCGGAGGGAGGTCGAGCGCAATGCTGTGCGAGATGTGCGGTAACGACGTCGAGTCGGTCGCCCGGGTCAGCCTCGAAGGGTCCGTCCTGCGCCTCTGTCCGGCGTGCGCCCGGTTCGGGACGCCGGTGGATCCGCCCCCCGTCCCCCCGGCGGCGCCCGCCGCGGCCCCGGCTCCGCGCGCCCGGCCGTTCGCCCCGGCGTCGCGCCCGATCGGCGGAGCGCGGCGGCTGGAGGAGCGGGACCTCTACGGGGACATCGGCGAGCTCGAGCTGGCGGCCGACTGGTCGAAGCGCGTGCGCGCCGCGCGGGATGCGCTCGGCTGGACCCCCGAAGAGCTGGGGAAGAAGTTGAACGAGAAGAAGTCGGTCGTGCTCAAGATCGAGTCCGGCCACATCCATCCGCCGGACTCGCTGGTCCGGAAGCTCGAGCACCTGCTCAAGGTGAGGCTGCGCGCGGAGCCCGAGCGCGCGGCGTAGCCGCGCCGACCCCGCGGTCCGAGGGGGCTACCGCCGCCCGCGCGGCGGCGGGACGAGGAGCAGTTCGAGGATCGCCTTCTGGGCATGCAGCCGGTTCTCGGCCTGGTCCCAGATCGCCGCGCGAGGACCGTCCATCACTTCGTCCGTGATCTCCTTGCCGCGGTGCGCCGGGAGGTCGTGGAGGACGAACGCGGTCGGTTTCGCCCGGTCGAGGAGGTCGGCGTCGATCCGGTACGGGGGGAACGCGGCCTCGCGGGCCGCGGCGTCGCCCTCGTCGCCCATCGAGACCCAGACGTCCGTGTAGAGCGCGTCGGCCCCGCGCGCCGCCTCGGTCGGGTCGGTCGTGAGCGAGACCGCGCACTTCGTCGCCTTCGCGAGCTCGCGGGCCGCCGCGACGACGTCGGGTCGTGGCCGGTACGACTCCGGCGTCGCCGCGATCACGTCGAGCCCGACCGCCGCCGCGCCCAGGAGCAGGGAGTGCAGCACGTTGTTGCCGTCGCCGATCCAGGCGAGCCGTCGCCCGCGGAACCGTCCCTTCCACCGTTCGTACATCGTCAGGAGGTCCGCGACGATCTGGCACGGGTGCTCGAGGTCGTCGAGCGCGTTCACGACGGGGACGGTCGCTGCTCGTGCGAGCTCGGCCATGTCGGCGTGGCGGAACGCCCGGTAGACGATCGCGTCGACGTAGCGCGACAGGACCCGGGCGGTGTCGGCGATCGTCTCGCCGCGGCCGAGCTGCAGGTCGCGGCTCGAGAGGTACAGCGCGTGTCCGCCGAGGTCGTGGACCGCGACCTCGAACGACGTCCGGGTCCGCGTCGACGGCTTCTCGAAGATCATCGCAACGTTCCGGCCGCGGAGCGACGGACGGAAGATCCGCCGCCGTCGGTCGTCCTTCAGGCGCGCCGCCCGGCCGAGGAGGGTCGGAAGGTCGGCCGCGATGTCGGAGATCGAGAGCAGGTCGCGTTTCGGCGTCGCTCGCGGCATGCCGGGACGAGAGAGCGTCGCGCCGAAAACGGTTCCGACCTCCCGGGCGGGGCGCGTTCGTGCGCACGTTAAGAGGCCGACCCGAATGGGCGCGCCGGAGATTTCCGATGCCCGCACGAGCGAAGCCCGCGCCGCGCCGCCGAGCGACCCCGGGACCCCGTCCGCCGAAGCCGGCGACGAAGGGGCGGAACGTCTACATGGTCACGGGGGGCCTCACGAAGTTCGCGAAGGCCCATCCGTCGATGGACTTCCGCCTGATGGTGAAGCGGGCGTACGACTACGCCCTGAAGGGGATCCCGAACCTGACGGCGGACCGGATCGACGGGACCCGCATCTCGTACTTCTCCGACCACTTCTCCCGCCAGCTGAAGGCGGCGTCGATGGTCCAGGACTACCTCGGGATGAACCCGAAGGGGTCGGTCCGGATCGAGTGGGGTGGCGCCACCGGCGGCGAGTGCTTCCAGGCCGCTTACGAAGCGGTGGCGAGCGGTCGGATGGACGTCTGCCTCGCGGCGGGGTACGAGACGATGAGCCGCGTCGCGACGTGGAAGGGCAACGAGTTCATCGCGCTCGCCTCCGACACGAACTTCGACTTCCCGCTCGGCGGGTTCTACACGGGCTACTACGCGCTGATGGTGGTCCGGCACATCTACGAGTACCTGCGCCGGAGCCGGTTCGCCCACGTGAAGGACGAGCGGGAGGCGCAGCGCCTGGCGATCAAGGAAGGGTGCCGGATCATGAGCATGGTCTCGGTGAAGAACCACCGGAACGCGCTCCACAATCCGTACGCGCAGTATCCCAAGCGGCTCACCGTCGACGACGTCCTGAAGTCGGAGATGATCAGCTACCCGCTCACGCGCGAGCAGATCTGCACGATGTCGGACGGCGCCGCCGTGACGGTCCTCTGCGACGAGGCGCGCGCGCGGGAGTTCACCGACCGCCCGATCCGGATCACGGGCGTCGGCTGCGGGACGGACACGATGCGGCTCGCCGACCGGCCGTTCGGAACGGTGCCGCTGCTCGCCCACGAGAAGGCGAGCGACTACGCGGACCTCCCGTACCCGGGCGTCCACTCGTTCCGGGCGGGACGCGCCGCCGGCCGCGAGGCGTACCGCATGGCGGGGATCACCGACCCGAACCGGGAGCTCGACTTCATCGAGCTGCACGACGCCTACGCGTCGAGCGAGATCCAGACGTACGAGGACCTCGGCCTCTGCCGCTACGGCGAGGGGTACTCGTTCGTCGAGCGGGGCGATCCGTTCCTGAAGGGGATCGACTACGGGTTCCCGACCCCGAAGGCCGGGGCGATCCCCGTGAACCCGTCGGGCGGCCTCATCGCGTGCGGCCACCCGGTCGGGGCGACCGGGCTGATGCAGGCGGTGTTCGCCTTCTGGCAGCTGCAGGGGACGGTCGGCCAGCACTTCGGCGACCGCACCCTCCAGCTCGCCGGCGCGAAGCGCGGGGCGATCCACAGCCACGCGGGGACCGGCTCGTCGGTGACCGTCTCGATCCTGGAGCGGGGGTACCGATGAGGGCGCGTCCCCCGACGTTCCAGAAGTTCCGGGACGTCCAGGCGGAGCTCGAGCGGAGCGGGGCGGCGATCTTCCGCTCCCCGGACGGCAACGAGAGCCTCGTCATCCGCTACCCGTACTCGATCCAGTACATCCACAGCTATGCGGAGGACTCGCCGTTCTTCCTGGGCCTGGCCGAGGGACGGCTCCGCGGCTCGCGGTGCACGAAGAAGTCGTGCGGCTTCGTCTTCGGCACCCCCCGCGGGCACTGCATGGTCTGCGGGAGCGCGACGGAGTGGATCGACCTCCCGACGCGCGGCCGCCTCCACTCGTGGACGACGTGCCACTTCGGCAGCGAGGCGTTCCTGAAGGAGACCCCGTACAACCTGGGCCTGGTCGAGTTCGACGGGGTCGGCAGCCTCCTCCTCGTGCGCGTGAAGGACGCGGTGGAGTCCGACCTGTACGTCGGGATGCCGGTCGAGGCGCGGTTCGACCCGAACCCGAAGTACTCGGTGACGGACGTCTGGTTCGTCCCGGCCCGCTGACGGCTCAGGGCGCGGTCTCGATCCCGGCGAGCGCCAGGACGTCCGCCTGCGACCGCGCGATCGCGTCGCGCGGCGTCGTCGCGACGTCGACGAACGCGAGCTCGGAGAACCCCGGGGCGCGGGGGAGCGCCCCGTCGCGCCACCGCGCGGTGTAGACGAACTGGAGGTCCCAGTGGGGATCGCCGGGCGACTCCGGCCGGGCGTACGCCTCGGAGAAGACGCGAGGGCCGTCGACCGGCCCGGGCGAGAAGCCCAGCTGCTCGTCGGCGATCCGGTGGACCGCGTCGTCCGGGGACTCGAAGAGGAGCAGCTGCGACGAGGGCAGCATCCACCGGCGGCCGATCCGGGCGACCCGCCGGGCGTCGAGGCCGCCGATCCGGGCCCAGTCCGCCCCCGGATCGAGGCGGCCGAGGAGGACCTCCCGGTCCCGGCCGTCGGGTCGAACGATCAGGTACGCCGACAGGCACATCCCGTCGTTCGGGAGCGGGGAGGTGTCGGACGAGCCGGCGGGCGGGGCTCCGTGGAACCGGCAGAACCGTCGGTCGGTCACGCCGGCCCCCACGCCGGGCGGTGCGAAGAACGTTCGCCCCCGCTCAGCGGACGGGGCCCGAAACGGGCGGGGATGCCGCGGGCCGGGCTTGAACCGGCGGCTTCAAGATCTTCAGTCTTGCACTCTCCCAAACTGAGTTACCGCGGCGCCCCGGCCCCCGACCGACGGGGGCGTATAAAGGGTGGCGGCGCGCGACCGTCCACCGAACGCGCGCGCCCACGTTCGCGGCGGTTTCTCCTCGGCCGGCGCCCTCGGTCTTTATCTACGGTCGGCCGCCTGATACGCTCCGCGTGATCCGCACCCTCGTCGTCGCCGAGAAGTTCAACACCGCGCTGCGCATCGCCGTCGTCCTCTCCGACGGGCGGATGAAGCGCTCGCGGATCGAAGGGACGAACGTCTTCGAGTTCGAGCGCCCCGAGGGACCGTACGCGGTCGCTGGGCTTCGAGGCCATATCGTCGAGCTCGACTACCCCGAGGAGTTCCGCGAGTGGACGCTCGCCGGCCTCCCGCGGCTGCTCGAGACGACGCCGCTGAAGCGGGTGACCGAGTCGGGGATCGTCGCGGCCCTCCAGTCGATCGTCCGCAAGTTCGACCGGGTCGTGATCGCGACCGACTTCGACCGGGAAGGGGAGCTGATCGGCCTCGAGTGTCTGGAGCTGCTCCTCAAGGTTCACCCGAAGATCGAGGTTCGCCGCGCGCGCTACAGCGCGCTGACGCGCGACGCCATCGAGGAGAGCTTCGCGCACCTGTCGGAGCTCGACCGGGCGCTCGCCGAGGCGGCGGAGGCGCGCCAGGAGATCGACCTCGTCTGGGGGGCGCTCCTGACCCGGTACATGTCGATCACCTCCGGCCAGCGCGGCCGCCAGTTCCTCTCCGTCGGGCGCGTGCAGACGCCGACCCTCGCGCTCCTCGTCGAGCGCGACCAGGAGATCAAGGAGTTCAAGCCGACCCCGTTCTGGGAGCTGCTCGCCCACGCGACGAAGGGGGAGGACGCGTTCACCCTCCGCCACGCCCACGGGGTCTACGAGTCGAAGCCCGAGGCGGACGCCGTCCTGGCGAAGGTGGCGGGCGCGACCCACGGTTCGGTGACGGAGTTCGCCGAGGAGGAGACCCGGCGGCGCCCGCCGCCGCCGTTCTCGACGACGCTGTTCGTCGCCGAGGCGACCCGGCTCGGGATGGGGGCCGCGCACGCGATGCGGATCGCCGAGGACCTCTACACGCAGGGGTTGATCAGCTACCCGAGGACGGACAACACGGTCTATCCCCGGGGGCTCGGCCTCCGCACGCTCGTCGAGAAGTTCAAGGACGGCCCGTTCGCGGAGGCGGCCGAGTTCGTCCTCGCGCAGCCGTCGTTCCGGCCGAGCCGCGGCCGGATCGAGACGACCGACCACCCGCCGATCTACCCGACGAGCGCCGTCGACCCGAAGAAGCTGCGGCCGGACCACGCCAAGCTGTACGAGCTGGTCGTCCGCCGGTTCCTCGCGACCGTCGCGCCGGACGCGATCGGCCAGAGCCGCACGACGACCGTCGACGTGCGCGGCGAACGGTTCCACGGCAAGGGCCAGCGGATCCTCGAGGCGGGGTGGTACCGGGTCTACCCGTACTCGCACCCGGACGAGTCGCCGATCCCCGCCCTCTCGGTCGGGGAGTCGATCGCGCTCACCGGCATCGAGCTCGCGCAGGACCAGACGAAGCCGCCGCGCCGGTTCTCGCAGGGGTCGCTGATCCAGGAGATGGAGCGGCTCGGCCTCGGGACGAAGAGCACGCGGCACGACGTCCTCCAGAAGCTGTTCGACCGCCACTACGTCAACCAGCGGCAGCTCGAGCCGACGTCGACCGGCATCGCGGTGACCGAGGCGCTGAAGGCGCACGCCCCGGTGATCACCCGCCCGGAGATGACCCATCGGCTCGAGGAGGACATGGAGCTCGTCGCCGAGTCGAAGAAGCCGAAGCAGGAGGTCCTCGACGAGTCACGGACGATGCTGCGCGAGGCGTACGCCCTCCTCGCCGCGAACGAGCGCGGCGTCACCGAGACGATCACGGCGGCGCTCGACCGGCAGCATTTCGTCGGCCCATGCGCGCGGTGCGGCGGGGCGCTCCGCCTGTGCCGGAGCCCGCGCGGCTCGCGGTGGGTGCAGTGCGTCAACAACCCCGCCTCGTGCACGGCGACGTACGCGCTCCCGTCGGCCGGCTTCATCGAGCCGGCCCCCGAGTTCCTCTGCGGCACCTGCAAGGTGCCGCGCGTCAAGATCGTCTTCCGCGGCCAGCGGCCGGACCTGTACTGCATCAACCCGGAGTGCGCGGAGCACCACAAGGCGTTCCGCATCGGCGTCTGCCCGTCGTGCGGCGAGCCGCTCGAGATCCGCTACTCGTTCGCCGGCAACCGCTTCGTCGGCTGCCGGGGCTACCCGACGTGCCGCGTCTCCTACCCGCTGCCGCAGCGGGGGAAGCTCGAGAAGGACCAGCCGCCGTGCCCGGTCTGCCGCTCCCCCGTCGTGACCGCGATCGAGGCCGGGCGCCCGCCGTGGACGCTCTGCATCAACCCGGAGTGCCCGACGCGGAAGAAGGAGCCGAAGGAGGCCGCCGCCGCGAAGGGCCGCAGCCGCGCCGCCGCCGGTCGGACGAAGGCCGGCGCCGCCCGGCGCGGCAAAGGCGGCGCGACGGCGAAGGGGAAGGCCCCCCCGAAGGCCGCCGGCACCCCGGCCCGCCGGTCCCGGAAGACCCCGGCCCCGGAGGAGAGCGTCCCGAACGGCGGGACCGCTCCGACGGCGCCGTAGCGACGCGAAGTCGGACGGGAACGCTCGTCCGCCTAAGACGCTGGCACCCCCGCCCGGACCGCGGCCCCGTTTCTCGACCTCCCGGCCCGCGTTAAATACGCTCTCCCGGTCGATTCGTCGTGGCCCCGAGCCGACGTCTCCTCGACCTCGATTCGCGCTCGTTCGAGCGCCGGCTGGCGACGAACCCTCTCGTGATCCTGCCGATCGGGGCGCTGGAGGCGCACGGACCGCACTTGCCCCTGGGTGCCGACCAGCTCCAGGCCGAGGCGACCGCCTTCGACCTCGCGGAACGGGTCGACGGGCTCGTCGCGCCGACCGTCCCGTACGGCTCGTCCCCGGGCGCCCGTCGGTTCCCCGGGACCGTCTCCCTCTCGATCGCCGCCCTCGAGTCGCACGTCGAGGGCGTGCTGACGGAGCTCGGTCGCGGCGGCGTCCGCCGGATCCTCGTGATCTCCGGGCATGCGGAGCGGGGGCACATGGCGGCGCTGCGCGAAGCGGCCGACCACGCGATGCAGCAGACCCGCGGCCTCAAGGTCGTCGTCCTCTCCGACTACGATTTCGTCTACGAGCTGCGGGGCCAGGACGCTCCCGTGACCGACGGCCACGGCGGCCTCCTCGAGACGTCCCGCGTGATGGCCGTCGCCCCGGGGTCGGTCGGTTCCGAGCGGCCGGTCGGCGTCTACCGGCACAGCCCGTTCGTGCCGGGCAGCCCGACCCTCGACGACTGGCCCGAGAGCGTCATCGGGGACACCCGCGGCGCCAGCGTCGAGCTCGGGGCACGCATCCACGCGCACGTCCTGACGCGGCTGGTCGCGACGGTCCAGGCGCTGCTCCCGGCGTAGGAGGGGAGCGGTGCCCGAGCCGGCCGACGTGATCCGGGTCCGCGGCGCTCGCCAGCACAACCTGAAGAACATCTCCGTCGACCTGCCCCGCGGCAAGTTCGTCGTGCTCACGGGCGTGAGCGGCTCGGGGAAGTCGTCGCTCGCCTTCGACACGCTCTACGCCGAGGGCCAGCGACGGTACATCGAGAGCCTGTCGTCGTACGCGCGCCAGTTCCTGGGCCAGATGGACAAGCCGGACGTCGACACGATCGAAGGGCTGTCGCCCGCGATCGCGATCGAGCAGCGCGCCGGCAGCCGCAACCCCCGTTCGACCGTCGGGACCGTGACCGAGATCTACGACTTCCTCCGCCTGCTGTTCGCGCGGATCGGCGTGCCCCACTGCCCGAACGACGGGGAGACGATCGCGCCCCAGTCGGTCGACCGGATCGTCGACGCGGTGCGGCGCGAGGCGCGGGGCGAGCGCGTGGACGTGATCGCCCCGGTCGTCCGCGCGATGAAGGGGGAGCATCGGGACGTGCTCGATCGGCTGCGGAAGGCGGGGTACCGGCGGTACGTGATCGACGGCGTCGAGGTCCGCCTGCCCGGCCAGGAGGTCCGGCTCGGCAAGAACCAGAAGCACACGATCGAGGTCGTGGTCGACACGTTCGACGTAGTCCCCGACGAGGAGAGCCGGCTCGCCGAGTCGGTCGCGCTCGCGCGGCAGCTCGCCGACGGCCTCGTGATCCTCCGCCGGCCCGGGGGCGGACGGACGACGTTCTCCAGCCGCCGGGCGTGCCCGAAGTGCGGCTTCTCCATCGCCGAGCTGACGCCCCGGATGTTCTCGTTCAACAACCCGATCGGCGCCTGTCCCGACTGCTCGGGGATCGGTGCCACGCTCCACGCCGACCCGGAGCGGATCGTCCCGGACAAGGAGAAGCCGCTCGGTCGGGCGATCTCCGTCTGGGGCCTGACGCCGGACGCGGCCGGCCTCCAGCGGTTCGCCCAAGCGTTCCGCTACGACCTCCGCCGACCGGTGCGGGAGCTCTCCGAGAAGGGGTGGAAGGCGCTGATGTACGGTTCGGACCGGTCGATCGGACCCGGGGTGCGGGGCCCCGCCCACTGGTGGGCGACCGGCTGGCTCCGGGAGGGGCTGGTCGCCGCGGTCGAGCGGCGCTGGAAGTCGACGAAGAGCGAGGGGGCGAAGGAGTACTACCTCGGCTTCCTCTCGTTCGTCCCGTGCCGCCGCTGCGGGGGCCGCCGGCTGAAGCCGGAGAGCCTCGCGGTGACCGTCGAGGGCCGGTCGATCGCGGACGTCGCCGCGATGACGGTCGACGCGGCGGTCGCGATGTTCCGCGACCTGACGCTCGCCGACCGGGACCAGCAGATCGTGGGGCAGGTCGTGAAGGAGATCCGCGCCCGGCTGGGGTTCCTCGAGAACGTCGGGCTCTCCTACCTGACGCTCGACCGCGCCTCCGGCTCGCTCTCCGGCGGCGAGGCGGAGCGGATCGCCCTGGCGACCCAGATCGGATCCGGGCTGGTCGGAGTGCTGTACATCCTCGACGAGCCGTCGATCGGCCTGCATCCGCGCGACCACGCGCGGCTCCTGGCGACGTTGAAGACGCTCCGGGACCTCGGCAACACCCTGCTCGTCGTCGAGCACGACGAGATGACGATGCGCGAGTCCGACTGGCTCGTCGACATCGGGCCCGGGGCCGGCGTCCACGGCGGCGAGGTGCTGTACAACGGCCCGCCGGACCGGATCCGGGGGGCGGAGCGCTCGCTCACCGCCCAGTTCCTCTCCGGGGAGCGGGCGATCGCCGTCCCCGAGCGCCGCGCCGCCCCCGCCGGCCGGTGGCTCGAGATCCACGGACCGCGCGAGCACAACCTGAAGGGCGACACCGTCCGCATCCCGCTCGGGCTGTTCGTCGCGCTCTCCGGGGTCTCGGGGAGCGGGAAGTCGACGATCCTCGAGGAGATCCTGTACAAGGCGGTCCGCCGCCACCTCGGGCTCGGCCGGGAGACGCCGGGCCGGCACGACTTCATCGACGGGATCGATGCGATCGACCGGGTCCTGCTGATCGACCAGTCGCCGATCGGTCGGACGCCGCGCTCGAACCCGGCGACGTACACGGGGCTGATGACCCCGATCCGGGAGCTGTTCAGCGGGCTGCCCGAGGCGAAGGCCCGCGGGTTCGCGCCCGGCCGGTTCAGCTTCAACGTCGCCGGCGGCCGCTGCGAGGCATGCGAGGGGGACGGGGTCCTCCGCTACGAGATGCACTTCCTGCCGGACGTCTACGTCGCGTGCGAGGAGTGCGGCGGCCGACGGTTCAACTCGGAGACGCTCGAGGTGAAGTTCAAGGGGAAGACCATCGCGGACGTCCTCGACATGACGGTCGAGGAGGCGCTCGCCTTCTTCGCCAACCACCGCCGGATCGCCTCGCGCCTCGCCCTCCTGCGGGACGTCGGCCTGGGGTACGTGCGGCTCGGGCAGAGCGCGACCACGCTCTCGGGCGGCGAGGCGCAGCGGATCAAGGTCGCCTTCGAGCTGGCGAAGCCGCCGACGGGGAAGACGCTCTACCTCCTCGACGAGCCGACGACCGGCCTGCACTTCGCCGACGTGGAGAAGCTGCTCGAGGTGCTGCTGCGCCTGCGCGCGGGGGGC
This sequence comes from Thermoplasmata archaeon, assembly GCA_035499145.1. Classification (GTDB taxonomy): domain Archaea; phylum Thermoplasmatota; class Thermoplasmata; order Lutacidiplasmatales; family UBA184; genus Lutacidiplasma. The sequence continues at coordinate 265 of DATJZK010000042.1, read as the reverse complement.
AACACCGTCGTCGTCATCGAGCACCACCTGGACGTCCTCAAGTGCGCCGACTGGGTGATCGACCTCGGCCCGGAGGGCGGGGACGCCGGCGGCCACGTCGTCGCCGCGGGGCCCCCCGAGGAGGTCGCGCGGGCACGGGGGTCCCACACCGCCCGGTTCCTCGCCCCCCTCCTTCGCGCGCGGACCCCCGTCCCGCTGGCCCGTCGATGAGCGGGGCGCCGGACCCGGAGTTCCTGTCGTTCGTTCCGGCGAGCCGGCTCGCCGC
>DATJZK010000041.1:0-11559 GCA_035499145.1 Thermoplasmata archaeon | reverse complement strand
GACGAGTCCGAGGCGTTCACGAGCCTGCGGCGGAGCCCGCTGGGCGACGACTGCCAGCACTGCCACGTCTGCCGCGCGGCCCGAACCTACGTGGAGCGGAGGCTCGGCGAGTTGGAGCGACCCGGTGCGACCACGGGCGCGGCTCGGGAGGCGGCCTGGCGCGAGCTCCAGTCCGCCGTCGTCGCCGCTCGATCCGCGATCCGCCCCCCTCCCCACGCCCCGTAACGACCGGCACCGCCTCGGCCCGGGCGGCGGGGGGGGGCCGTCCCTCCACCGAAATATATCTACCGGGTCCGCTCCTCCTTAGCCGATGCCCTCCCTCGCGCCCCCGGCGCGATCCGGCGGGTTCAGCGTCATCGCCCGCGGACGCTGGGCGACGATCGTCGTGGGCGAGTCGCGCGACCCGGTGCTGCGCGTCGCCTACGCGATCGCGAGCGACATCGATTCGGGGTTCCTCTGGCTCGACATCCGCGGCCCGTCCGTAGGCGCCGAGGAGGCCGGCCCCGGCGAGCTCGGCTGGATCCCGTCGGACCGGCGGTTCTTCACGCGGGAGCTGGCGGAGGCCGCCCCGCAGCCGAAGCTCGATCGCTCGGCGGTCGTGCGGGTCGTTCGCGCCGACGATCAGAGCGTCTCCTCGCTCACCGAGTTCCTCCGCCTCCCGTCGATCACCCAGGAGATCGCGGCGGAGCTCGGGGCGAGCCACGAACGGCGCGTCCTCGTCCTCGCCAACGCCGAGCGGGTGCGGGAGCGGTATCCGGGGCAACCCCAGGCGATCCGCCCGTTCCTCGATGCGCAGCTCTCGGCCGGATTGATCCCGCTGTTCGCGGTGCGGGGGAGCCGGGCTCCCGGTCGGATGGCGTTCGACTTCGTCTTCCGGGTGGAGGTCGAAGAGACGCCGCGCGGGCGGGCGGGTTCCCTCGTCGTCGAGAAGAGCCCGCCGGGGACGCCGTTCCACGCGGGAGAGCGGATCCCTCTGCTGTCGTTCCCGTCGATCGCCGAGAGCCTGGCCCGGGGTCGAGACAGGGTCTGACAGGGCGACGATCCCGGCGGTGCCCGACGGCTCGGGGCCGCTCCCGCCGCGACCTGAAGGGCTAAGGCGGGGTGCCGCTAGCCGACGCGGATGGCGCGTCGCGCTCCGGCGGTCGAGACGGGGTTCGGGGTCCGGATCGACCGGCGGGCGTCGATCCGGCTCTACCCGTTCCGGCGGTACTTCCGCGGGTTCGAGCGGACGCTGCCCGTCCGCGAGCTGTTCGGCCGGGACACGGAGCGGATCCTTAGTCGGCTCCGGGTCGAGTTCTTCTCCCCGCCGTTCGGCTACATGGGCACGAGCGATGTCGACGGCCATCTCATCGTCAGCAGCCACCACCTGAAGACGAGCGACCTGCGCACGCTGTATCTCGACGTCGTCCACGAGCTGTGCCACGTGAAGCAGTTCCGCGAAGGGCGACCGCTGTTCGACCGGAAGCGCAAGTACGTCGACACGCCCACCGAGATCGAGGCGTACGCGTTCACGATCCGGGAGGGCCGACGGATCGGCATGACGAACGCCGAGCTGCGCGAGTACCTCGAGGTCGAGTGGGTCGACGCGGACGACCACCGACGGCTCGCCCGCCGGCTGGGGCTGCTGCCCCCGGCCCGTCGGCCGCGAGCGCGCTCGAAGTAGGACGCGCCACCGCCCTCCCGGGGGGCGGTCTAACCGGCGGCGGGGCCCCGGCTTGCGCTTCCGAAGGTTTCGAGCGTTGAATTAATCCGCCTCCGGGGGAATCCGTTCGACCGATGGGCGCCCGATTCTGCTCCTTCTGCGGCCGTCCTGTCCCTGCGGCGAGCGCGTTCTGCCCGTCGTGCGGCGCCGGGGTCGCCGGCGCGCCCCCCCTCGCCGGCGCCCCGCCCCCCGGCGCGGCGCCCCCGCCCGGCTGGGGGACGCCCGGCTATCCCGGTGCGCCCGGGTACGGGGCCGCGGGGTACGGGGTGCCGATGCCGAGCCCGGCGACCCGGGAGTCCGACGTCCGGGCGCTCGGCTACATCCTCTGGGCAGCGATCGTGGGGCTCGTCGGCGCCGCCGCCAGCCTGGTGGACCTGTTCGGTTCCCCGGGGGGCGTCGTCGGCGTCGCGACCACGCCGGGCGGGTCGAGCGTCTCGCTCAATCCGGGAGCGCTTTACTTCCTGGCGGTGATCGCCGCGAGCGGGATCGTCCTCGCCCTCCTCGAGCTGTACTTCTGCCGGGAAGCGTTCCGGACCCTCGCGCCGGTAGATCATCGGTTCGGCACCCCGTCGACCCTCGCGCTGCTGGCGATGATCGGCGTCGTTCTGATCGCCCTTCTGGGGGCGGGGCTGTTCCTCTCGCTCTCCCAGGCGGTCTCGTGCGCCGCCGGCAATCCGATCACCCGGGCGTGCATCAATCTCGGCGCGGTCCTCGGCCTCCTCGGCGGCCTCGTGATCGTGGCGATCGTCGCCCTGATCGGCTACATCGGGGTCCTGATCGGGATCTGGCGGCTCGGTGCGCGGTTCAACGACGGGCTGTTCAAGGCCGGTGCCATCCTGCTGATCTTCCCCGTGCTGAACATCGTCGCCCTGGTCCTGATCATCGTGGCGGCCCGCTCCCATCGGGATCAGATCCAAGGCGGGGTCGCTCCCGGGGCGTTTGCGTAGGTCGGGCCGCGCCGGGGAGCGCGCCCGGGCGCCGTCATCCCCCGGCCGGGTCGAACGGCCGGCGATAGACGGCGAGCTCGCGGCCGAACCAGCCGGGGCGGGAGTACTCGCGCACCATCCCGAGCCCGTGGAGCGACTGCCGCAGCTCCGGCACCTTCGAGAAATCGGAGTAGACCAGGAGCCCGCCGGGGGCGAGCACGCGCCGGATCTCGGCGAGGGCGGTGGGGCGCTGGCGGTACTCCCGCGGCGATGCGTCGACGTGGTGCAGCATCGCGATAGCGAACACCGCGTCGAAGGCGCGGTCCGGGAACGGGAGCTGGAGCGCATCGGCCGTTCGGAGCTCGACCCCTTCGGGGATACCGGCCGGCCGCGAGCCGAGGAACGCCCGGGCCGCCTCGACCTGCCGCGGGTCGTAGTCGGTGACGACGGCGCGACGGGGCCGGAACCGCTCCAGGAGGAGCGCCGACAGCGCCCCCCGCCCGGCCCCGAGTTCGAGGATCGCGCTCCCCGGACGGATCGGAAGGTGTCCCTCGAGCCGGGCGAGCAGCCGGCGGGCGCGCCGGCCCGCCCCTCGATTGACCATCCACCGGGACAGCCGGTTCATCTCGGTCAGCCGGATCCCCCCGGATGCCGATCACCCCGGAGGAGATTTGCTCTCCGGGGCTCGGACGACGGGCAGCGGGGCACGGCCGCCGACGATTCTTGCGGCGTTCACGCGGGCCGGCCACCGGGGGCCCGCACCCGGCGGACGACCAGCACGGGACACGGCGCCTCCGAAACGAGACGGCTCGAGACGCTCCCGAGCAGCAAGCGGCTCCCGCGCGAGAGCCCCCGGGTCCCGACCACGACGAGGTCGGGGGGGGAGTGCTCGAGGTGCTCCAGGATCGCCTCGACGACCTTCCCGCGGAGGTAGACGAGGTCGACCGAGGGGACCCCCCTCTTCAACGCCTCCGCCTGGGCGTCCTCGAGGATCCGGTGGATCGGTCGGCCCTTCGAGTCCATCGGGACGAGCCGTTCCAGGTCCGGTTGCGAGTTCCTGCCCGTCCACGGAAGGACCGTGACGAGCGTGAGCCGACAGCCGAACCGGACCGCCATCTCGGAGGCGACGATCGCCGCGCGCTCGCCGGTCGCCGACGCGTCGACACACGCCAGGATCCGGGCGAACACGGTCCGACCGGCCCGACCACCGGTCGCAGGTTCAAATCGCCCGCGGCCGGTCCGGGGACCGCTCGCTAATCCGCCCCGGAGCGTCGCCGCCCGCGGATGTCGAGCCGTCCGGCGGGCCGGGGCGACCCCCGGGCGACGCCGTGGCTGTTCGCCTCCCTGCTCCTCGGCGCCGCGGCGCCCCCGTTCTACCGGATCGCCGCGAACCTGCCGCCGATCGCGCTCGCGTTCTGGGTCTCCCTCGCCGGGACCGCGATCTCGGGCGCGCTGCTCGCGATCCGTCCGGGCCGCGAGCCGTTCCGGCTGTACGCCCGGGACCGGGGGCAGCTGACGCTGCTGCTCGCGTGGGGATTCGGGTCGTTCACGCTGCTGGTGCTCGCCCTCGCCGCGGGAACCCACTCGCTCTCCGCGTCGCTCGTGGCCCTCATCTACCGTACCTGGCCGCTGATGCTCGGCCTCCTCGCCTGGCCGCTGCTCGGCGAGCGGCTCCGGGGGCGGGAGTGGGTCGGGCTCGCGATCGGCTTCGCGGGGGTCGCGGCAGCGTACGCGTGGGCCGGCACGCTCCTGTTCCCCGCGGTCGCCCTACCGCTCGTCGCGTTCCTCTTCCTGGGGGCGTTCGCGGACGCGGTCGCCGCCGCGTACTCGAGGAAGTACCGACCGGCCAACATGCTCTCGTTCGTCTTCCTGTGCAATGCGATCGCCCTCACCTGCTTCGCGATCCTCGACGGGCCGTCGGCCGTGCGGGCCGCCGGCCAGCTCACCGGGCCAGACCTCTGGGCGATCGTCTTCCTCGGCGGACCCCAGAACGTCGGACTGACGATCCTGTTCGTCCGCTCCTACGAGTGGGCCGACGCCACCGCCCCGGTCGCGCTCGTCTACCTCGCTAGCCCGTTCGTGACGTTCGCGATCGACCTCGTCTTCCTGCGGGAGCCGATCCTGCCGGCGTACTGGCTCGTGGCGGTGGGGGTCCTGGTCGGGGCGCTGGTCATGGGCGTGGGTCGGGCCCGCCCGAATGCTCCGCCTCCGGCCCCGTCGGGGGGTCCTTCGGGATGACCGGCCACCGGACGGGGTCGCGCGCCGTCAGCGCGTACGGCGGGCCGAGCCGGGGCGGGCGGAAGGACTCCCCCGGAACGGCCGGAGCCAGCGTGCCATGAGGAGCTCGTCCACCGGCCGTCCCTCGACCACGGCCTGGTCGCGGAGCCGACCCTCGACCCGGAACCCCAGTCGGCGGTAGAGGCGGATCGCCCGGGCGTTCGTAGCGAAGACGCCCAACGTCATCTTTCGCGCCCCCACGGATCGGGCCCAGTCGGTGCCGGCGCGCATCATCGCGGTGCCCAGGCCGACCCCGCGGGCCGTACGTCCGAGCGCGACCCCGAGGGTCACGACGTGACACATCTTCGGCCGCCGGCCCCGCGTGAACGTCGCCGTGCCGCACACCGCCCCGTCGATCGTCGCCACGAGGTAGATCCCGGCGCGGCCGTCGGCGGCACGGAAGACCGCCCACTCCTGCCGCTCGGTGAGGCGGAGCCGTTCGGTCAGGGTGTAGATCCGTTCACGCCCGACGGCGTTCGCGTGCGCCAGAACGGCCCGCGCATCCGGGGCGACCGCCCTTCGGATGACGGCCACCCGCCCGTCCCGGAGGCGTACCGAGCGCGGGCGGAACACTTCGCGCGGAGGCGTTCCCCCGATTAATCCGTGCCGGTGGCGCTCCCGGTGCGGTCCCCACGAGCTCCATCGGGGCGAAAGGGAGGGCGCGCGGCCGGCCCGCGCTCCGGCCCTTTTTAGCCCCTTCGTCCCTTCACGGTTCGTGCCGTCGCGTGGCTTCTTCTCGGAGCAGTGGCAGCGCGAGGAGCGGGAGGAGCGGGACCGCCTCCGACAGCTGGAGGCCCGGCTCAACGCGCTCCTGGACCAGCGCAGGCCGCTGGTCGCCCAGGTCCGGGAACTGTCGGCGAAGCAGCAGGAGCTGTACAACCGGCGCCAGGCGCCGCAGGCCGAGGCGGCCCAGCTTCACCACGAGACCGGCGAGTTCGGCCGGAAGCTCTCCGAGCTGAGGAACGCCTGCGAGGCGGCCCGCCGTCGGCTCGAGGAGGCCGTCATCCGACGCCGCGAGCTCGTGCTGACGTTCGACCGGGGGGAACGGATGAACCCCGAGCAGCTCCGCCGGGAGATCGCGGAGCTCGAGCTCCGGCAACAGACGCGGGCGCTCCCGATCGAGGAGGAGAACGCGCTGATCGCCGCCCTCCGCCAGAAAGCGAAGGACCTCCAGCAGATCGTCGCCCGGAAGGAGGTCGCCGCCGAGCACGAACGGCAACGGAAGGAGGCGGACGCGGCGATCACCGAGGCCCGGGCCGAGGTGGCCCGACTCGTCCAGGAGATGGGCGCCGCGCGGACCGAACGGGACAAGCGGCGGGCCGAGATCCCGGCCCGGCTCGAGGCGGCGGGCGCGGTCGTCGCGGAGATGCGGGCTGCCGGCAAGGCGCGCGCGGAGCTGATGGCCCAGCTGGACGTCCTCGGGCGGGAGATCGCCGACGTCGAGCGCGAAGGTCGCGAGCTCCTCGCGAAGGCCCGCCAGCGGCGCGAGGACGCCCGGGAGATCATGAAGGAGTACAAGCGGCCGCTGCCGGCCGGCCGGGCCGGCGACCCACCCCCCTCCGAGGAGAACCACCTCGAGGCGCTGCTGAAGGGCAGCAAGGTCACCCTTCGCTAGCGTCGACCCCGGTGGGCGTCCTCGCCGAAGCGTCGGCGACGGGACCGTCCGGGCAGGGAACGACCCGCTCGGGCCGCGTGGATTATGATTCCGGGCGCGTTGCGTCCGGGGAGGGCCCCGATGCCGACCCCCGCGCTCCCCGTCGACGTCGGCCTCCTCTACATCGCCTGCGGGTTTCCGCTCGCGATCATCGGCGCCCTCGTCGGCAGTCCGCTCGCCGTCACCGTCGGCGTCGTCCTCGTGCTGATCGGGCTCGTCTTTCTGCTGATCGGCCTGACGCTCGTCCGGCGGCGCCGCCGCTCCGCGCCCCCGCCGGTGGTGATGCCCCCGTAGGGGCTCCCCGCGCTCCGCGTCGTGGTAGACGCCCCGGCGTGGGCCTTTTCTGGCCCTGTTCCCTCCCCGGACGTGCCCCGACCGGTCGTTGCCGCGGTCCTGACCGTCCTCGGCGGGTTCCTGATCGTCCTTGGGGGGGTCGTCGTCCTCCTCGTCGGGGCGATCTTCGCGCTGTTCGGGTTCCTGAGCGGCTTCTTCCTGCTCGGTCTGGTCGTCGGGCTCCTGACGATCCTCGTCGGGATCCTGATGCTGGCCGCCCCGTCGCTGCACGTCGTCTGGGGGGCGCTGGCGATCGTCCTGGCGATCGCCAGCCTCGTGCTCGCCCTCGGGGGGTTCCTGCTCGGGTTCTTCCTGACGACGATCGGCGGGCTGATCGCGATCCGCTGGCACCCCCCGAAGCCGGCGTTCCTCACCGTCGAGGGGCACCGCGTCGGGCCCCCCTCGTGACCGTCGGTCTCCCCTCGCCCCCGGGACACCCCCTCCCCGGAAACTCCGTGCCCTGACCTAAAGAGTCGTGCGGTCATGGAACCGCCCGTGGCGAAGATACCGAAGATCGAGCTCACCTTCTCCTACGCCGCCCCGCCCGTGAAGGTCTTCGCGGCGCTCACCGAGGCCGACCAACTGGCCCGGTGGTTCGTCCAGGGGGCCGTCACCGCTCCCCGGAAGGGGGGCGTCTTCCGTCTGACGTGGGGAGCGTACACGATGCGCGGACGCGTCCGGTCGATCGACCCGCCGCGAAAGGTCGTGCTCGACTGGGTCGACCGGTTCGAGGACGGACGGGAGGTCGTGACCAAGGCCCGGTTCGACCTCCAGAAGAAGGGGAAGGGGACCCTGCTCACGATCACCCACTCCGGGTTCAAGGACGGGAAGCGATCGATCGCCCTGTTCGGCGGGATCCGATCCGGCTGGGCGTACTATCTGACCAACCTGCGCTCGGTCCTCGACCACGGGACCGACCTCCGAACCGAGCACGACCGCCTCGGCTGAGCCGGACGCGGGCGGCCCCGCCCCCGGAAACGCCCGCGGCCGGCCCCTCACGGCGGTCGCGGCGGGCCCCGGACGCGGTCGGTAGGGACACCGTACCGGGCGAGCAGCGCTCCGAACCGAGGGTCGTCCCGGAGCCCATCGAACCAGACCCCGCGGTAGTACAGCCAGAGGGTCCGATCGCCCTCCCGGTAGTCTCGCTCGAGCAGGTCGAGCGCCCGGGCGCGGTCGCCGAGCGCCGCGTAGAGGATCGCGAGGTGGGTCGCCGAGGTGTACGACTTCGACTCCCCGCGTTCGGTCTCGGCGATCAGAGCGCGGGCCTCGTCGGGCCGGCCGACCAGGGCGTTCAGGAGGGCGTGGTCGTATCGCACGACCTCCGAGACCGCCCCGAGCGGTTGGTCGGCTTCCGCGCGGGCGTCGTCCCATCGGCCGGCCCCCGCGAGGAAGAGCCCGAGGTCGACGTGGGGCGCGGAGACCTCGCTCGCGGAGCGACCTTCGTACCGGCACAGGTCGATCGCTCGGTCGAACTGCCCGTCCAGCAGCTCGATCAGCGCGAGCGTGAGGCCGTCCGAGCCTTCCGGATCGAGACGCATCTGGCGGCGGACCTCCTCCCGCGCCTCGTCGAGCCGGTCGAGCGCGATCAGCATCAGCCCGTAGAACCGATGGGCCGGGGCCTCGCTCGGGTTGATCTCCAACGCTCGGCGGAACTCGCGCTCCGCGACGTCCCACGCCTGGTCGAACTGGAAGGCGATGTTGCCGAGCGCGGCGTGGCCTTCCGCGCAGTACGGGTCCAGCTCGACCGCCCGCTGGGCGAGCACCCGGGCGCGCGGGATCACGTCGCGCATCGGAAGGGTGTCGCCGGCCGCGCGCACGTAGACATCGGCCCACGACCCGTAGGCCGCCGCGAAGCTCGGGTCGAGCTCGGTCGCTCGCTCGAAGCCGCGGAACGCCGCCTCGAGCGACGCGAAGCCCGGCTTCGCCGCGTCGACCAGCGCTCGCAGGTACGCGTCGTACGCCTCCACGCTCGCGGTCGGCCGCCGGTCGCCGGCGCCGGGGGCCCGACGGGCCAGCTCGAGCCGGAGCGCCTCGGCCGTCCGTTCGGCGACGTCCGACTGCACCTCGAAGACGTCGTTCAGCTCGCGGTTGTACGTGTTCGCCCAGATGTGGCCCTGGGTCGCGACGTCGATCAGCTGGAGCGTGATGCGGATCCGGTTCCCGGCCTTCCGCACGCTCCCCTCCAGGACCGTGTCGACGCCGAGCTCGGCGCCGACCTGGGCGATCGGCTTCGGAGCCAGCTTGTACGGGATCACCGAGGTCCGGGCGATCACGTTCAGGTCGCGGACCCGGGACAGGACGGAGATCAGCTCCTCGGTGAGACCGTCCGCGAAGTACTCGTCCCCCGGGTCGGGGCTGATGTTCGCGAGCGGGAGCACCGCGAGGTGGCGACCGTCGGGGCGTCCGAGCCGGAGACCCGCCGGCGGCGCCTCCCACGGCGGAAGGAGATGGTAGACCGTGACCGGGACCCGGATGTTCTTGAGGGCCGCGGGCGGCAATCGGACCATCGGCGCGGCGACCTTGTTCTGGACCTGGTCGTAGACCTGCTGCGTGAGGCAGATCCCTTCCGGTTCCGCGAGGGCGACGATGCGGGAGGCGATGTTCACCGCGTCGCCGAGCACGTCGTTCCCGACGCGGACGACGTCCCCGACGTGGACGCCGATGCGGACGCGGATCCGTCCTTCGCCCGACTCCCCGCGGTTGTGGTCGTGGAGCACCCGCTGGAGATCGAGGGCGCACTCGGTGGCGGCGAGCGCGCTGTCGAACTCGACCAGGAACGCATCGCCGATCGTCTTGACCTCGCGCCCGCGAAACGCGTCGAACCGGGGTCGGAGGAGCCGGTTGTGCCGGTCGAGCAGGGCGAGCGCGGCCTTCTCGTCGCGCTGGGCGAGCGCCGAGTAGCCGACCAGGTCGGTGAACATGATCGCCGCGAGGCGGCGGTCGGGGTCGGGCACGGACTGCCGAGCGGCCCGCCCCGAGTTAACAGCTACGACCGAGCGGCGGCGGGCGGGGGGGAGCGCCTAAAGCGCCCGCCGCGCTCGCCGGGCGAGCCGATGGCCGAACGGAGCTCCCGACTCGGACGGAAGCCAAAGCGGCTGTACGTACGCCTCGTCCGCTACCGGGAGACTGACGGCGAGGACGCCCCCGGGCCGAAAGAGCGCGACCGCACCGCCGCGGCGCTCGACGCCGCCGGGCGACTGGTCGCCGCGGGCGAGCTGACCCGGCCGAAAGGGGACCTCTTGATCTTCCGGGCCGAGGACCGGGTGAAGGCCGAGTGGCTGCTCCGGGGCGACCCCCTGCGGAAACGCGGCGATGTCGACTACCAGATCCTCGACTGGCGGACCGAACGGATCGGGGCCGGGGTCAACATCGAGCCGCCGCCGTCCCGCGGCTCGGGACGGCTGACGCAGGTGCAGAGCGTCGCGGTGGTCGTCCGGGACCGCGGGCGGGCGATCGAGTGGTACCGGGACGTCCTCGGGCTTCTCGTGCTCGACGACGATCCGGAGAGCGGGTACGTCCAGCTCGGTCTCGGGGCGGGGAGCACCGCCCTCTCCCTGGTCGTCCCGAAGAAGGAGTGGGGGGAGCCGCTCTTCTCGGAGACGCTCCGCCGGGTTGGCGTCACGACCGGGATCATCTTCCGGACCGACAGCGTTCGCGCGCTCCAGCTGCGGCTGGAGCACGCCGGGGCCAGAATCACCCAGGCGGCGTCGCACGAGCCATGGGGCCGCAACGTGATCCGGTTCACCGACCCGGACGGCAACGAGTTCCTCGCATTCGAGCCGGCGGAGGCTCCGCCCGACGGAGCGTCCGACGACCACGCGGAGCCGGCGGCCGGTCCGAGGTAGGGCCGTCCGCCAGCGGTACGGTGGCCGGTGTCGCCGAGTCGGGCCGTTTCGTCCCGGTCGTCGAAACGCCCGGGGAGCTGGGTTCGTTCGGCCGGGATCGGCCGCGGAACCGTTAATCGAGCGCGCGCGCTTCGGAGACCGTGAGCGACGTTGTCTCCGGCCTTCACGCCGTAACGATCCACATCAAGGACCCCGGCCGGGCCCGACTGTTCTACCGCGACGTCCTCGGCTTGCGAGAGCTGATGTACGACGAGCGGGCGAGCCGTCTCGTCTTCGAGCTCCCCGGGACTTCCACGCTGCTGACAATGCACGTCCAAGCGCCCGGGGAAGAGGGACGCGAGCCGGGGACGGTGTCGGGCGTCGTCTTTCGCCACGCGGACCCAGTGCAGGCGTGCCGCGAGATCGCCCGGCGGGGAGGCACGGTGACGGTGGAGCCCAAGCTCGTCGAGACCGCGATCGGAAGCTTCGTCCGCGGGGTGATCGCCGACCCCGACGGCAACGAGTTCGTGCTCTCGAACCGGACCGATTGATTGGAACCTCCCGCAGGGGGGCCGACGCCCGGGTCCGTGCGACCGAGCGGCCCCGGGCCGGTGCCGACCTGTTAAGACCCGGTCCCTGTCGCCGATCCGATGGCACGAACGATTCACACCGAGATACGGGTGCGGGCGCCCCCCGAGCGTGTCTGGTCGGTACTGACCGACTTTCCCGCATACTCGGAGTGGAATCCGTTCATTCGGGCGGTCGAGGGTCGGCCCGCGATCGGGGAGAAGCTCCGTGTCACGCTCCAGAGCTCGCCCGGCTCGACGATGCGGTTTCGCCCCC
>DATJZK010000040.1:0-2175 GCA_035499145.1 Thermoplasmata archaeon | reverse complement strand
CACGGGGGATTCCCGGTCGGGCTGGGCGACTGGCTGTCGTACGCCTGGCGGAGCCAGGATCCGCTCCGCTGGGTCACGGGCCAGTGGAATCCGTCGCCGACGCAGGTCGATCAACTGCGCACCGCCTACCGCTACTCCCTTCGGACGATGGACCGACGCGTGCGGCAGATCGTCGAGCGATTCTCCCGGCGGAGGGAGTGGGAGAACACGCTGTTCGTGCTCACGAGCGACCACGGCCACGCGTTCCTCGAACAGGACCTCCTGTACCACCGGTTCCGCGTCGACGAACCGGTCGCCCGCATTCCGATGTGGATCCGCACGCCGCATCGGGGACACGTCGGGATCCGGTCGAACGAGTGGGCGAGCTTGATCGACGTGCCGCGGACGATCGCCCAACTCCTCGGTCGCCCGAGCTTCGGGGACCCGACCTCCCGCGACCTCCTCTCGCCGGTCCCGACCCCGGACCCGCGGCCGATCTACTGCATGACCGATGGGCTCCCCGAGCGGGAGGCGCCGGGGATGTCGACGGCCCGGCGACGGAGCCTGAACTGGCTGGGCGTCGCGGCCTATCGGGGGGACCGGAAGGCGATCGCCGGCGAGGACGGAGCCGCGCGCGTCTATGCGGTCGCCCCCGCCACGGCGCCGCACTCCCCGGCGCTCGCGGCCGACGACGTCGCCTCCCGCGAGGTCGCGGAGCTCGCCCGTCAAGCCGTCGCGCTCGCCGCGCAGCGGATCGCCGGGAAGGAGTTCCACGGGGACGTCGAGCAGCGGCTCGCCGGCTGGGGATACTGACCCGAGCCCACGGACGGAGCGTTCCGATGAAGGTCCTGATCACCGGGGCGTCCGGGTTCATCGGCCGCTACCTCAGCCACGACGCCGCCGAGCGGGGCGACGAGGTCGTCGGCACGTACCTTTCGGTCGACGATCTGTCGACCCGGACCCCGAAGCATCCCCGTATCCGCTGGCGGGCCCTCGACATGCGCGTCGACGAGCAGGTCCGAGCGATCGTTCGCGAGGAGCGACCGGACGCGGTCTTCCACCTGGCCGCCCAGGCGTACGCCCAGAAGGCGTGGAAGGACCCGCTCGACACGTTCGACACGAACGTCCAGGGAACGATCCGGCTGTACGAGGCGCTGCGCGAGCGGCCGCCCCCGGACGGGGTCCTCCTGACCGCCTCGGCGTCGGCGTACGGCGCGCCCCCGTCGCTGCCGGTGTCGGAGGACGCTCCGTTCCGCCCGACCAACCCGTACGGCGTATCGAAGGCGTGCCAGGAGCTCCTCTCCACCCAGTACGCCGCGAACTTCGGCCTGCGGATCGTTCGGGCCCGCCTGTTCGGGACGACCGGGCCGGGCAAGACCGGCGATGCCCTCAACGACTTCGCCCGTCAGGTCGCCCGCCTCGAGCGGACCGGGGCCCGCGCCGAGCTGCACGTCGGCAACCTCGACAAGCGCCGGGACATTTCGGACATCCGGGACGTGGTGCGCGCGCTCCGCGTCGTCTTCGAGAACGGTCGCCCCGAAGAGGCCGTGAACGTCGGGGCGGGTCAGAGCTACTCGATCCGGTGGATCGTGGACGAGCTCGTTCGCGCGGCGAGCACCCCGATCTCGGTCGTGCAGGATCCCGAGCTGCTCCGACCGACCGACGAGCCCGACAACCGGGCGGACACCGCCCGCCTTCGGTCGATGGGGTACTCTCCCCAGATCCCGATGGAGCGCACGATCCGGGAGGCGCTAGAGCACTGGCGGGCCGAGCCGGCCGACCCGGCGGGGTGACCGACGGGCGACCCGCGCGGGAGCGGAACCGCTCCCCGAAATGGACCGGTTCGATTAAGAACCCGAGTGCGCACAGATACATTGTGGAACACAGTCAGGTTCCCTCCCGGCGTCCCGTTGGCCCCACCGTTGGGAGCGAGGCGCTTCGCGGGTAGGTTCCGGCCGAGGTCGTGGGTGCGTTGTCCGAATCGCTGTCGATCGTAACCGAACTCTTCGAACCGAACATCGGCGGCCAGGAGAACCGGTTCGCTCGGTTCGCCGAGCTGCTCGCGGCCCGTGGGCGGCCGGTGACGGTCTACACGTCCGACCACACCGGAGGCACCCTACCGACCCGGACGGTCACGAACGGGGTGGAGGTCGTCCGGTACACCCGGCTCAGGCGGTACGTCCGGAACGGTAGCCG
>DATJZK010000039.1:0-4211 GCA_035499145.1 Thermoplasmata archaeon | reverse complement strand
TTCGGCGCCGACCGCGCGGTGCACGGTCGCCGCCCCCGCGTCGGGCGCCCGGACGGCGCGGGCCTCGGCGAGCAACGTGTAGTCCTCGAAGCTGCGGCGCTCCTCGGAGAGCCCTCGCCGAAGGAAGTACTCGGCCGACGCCTCGACGAACGCCTCGGAGGCGTACCGGTGCCGCGCGAGCAGCTCGCGGGAGATCGCCGAGCAGGCGGACTCCAGGCTCTCGGCCGGGCGAGCGGCGGTCCGGTCGACGATCTCGGCCAGGATCTCGGCGTTCCGGGAGAGGTCCGACCCCTTCCGGTCGGCCGGCAGATCGACCGCGACCCGGAACGTCACCGCGAGGCTGTGGGAACGGCCGGGACGCTCGATCACGAGCGGCTTGCGGATCGACGAGAGGCCGACCGACCGGAGCGGCAGCCGCCCCCGGGCGGGGGCCTGCGCGTGGACGTCCGTCGACCGAGGCATCGCCGCGCCCACGAGGGCGGTCCTCAAATCGGTTCCCGGGCGCGCCGCGGCGGGGAGCGTTCGGTTCGGGCAGGCTTATACGGGGAGCGCCGCTCGACGGGGCAATGAGCGAGCCGACGCCGGCCCCGCCCGCCCAGTTCGCCCCGGCGACGAACGGACCGTACGCCGAGCGTGAACGCCTGATGACGGAGAAGCTGAAGCAGATCTACGACCCCGAGATCCCGATGAACATCGTGGACCTCGGCCTGATCTACGGATTCGAGTGGCAGGGGGACGACGTGAAGCTCAAGATGACGCTCACGGCGCCCGGTTGCCCCGTCGCCGGGATCCTTGCGGAGGAGATCAAGCTCGCTCTCGAGCAGGTTCCCCAGGTCCACAGCGCGACGATCGACATGGTCTGGGAGCCGCCGTGGACCCCGGAGCGGATGAGCGAGTTCGCGAAGCGCCAGTTCGGCTACGCCTGAGCTCGCAGGGTCCCCTCGTCCCCTGAGCAGATCGCCCTAGGCGGCGCCGAAGTGCACCGCCGCCACCGCGAAGGCGAATCCGAGCGCGGTCCCCGAGATCGGGCCGGCGCCCCAGCCGATCAGGATGCTGCGCACCGGCTTCCAGAGGACCGTCGACTGGCCCCGCGCGACCCCCGTGCCGATCATCGCCCCCACGAGCGCCTGGTTCATCGAGGTGAACAGCCCGAAGGCGACGGAGACGAGGACGACGGTCGACTGGGCCAGCTGCGCTCCGATCGCCATGCGCGGGTCGAGCCGAACGATGTCGAACGCGACCGCCGTCAGGATCGGGCGACCCCAGGTCAGGACCCCGACGGCGAGCCCGACCCCGCCCACCAATCCGGCGAGGAAGATCCCGAGGATCCCGGTCATGACGAACGCCCCCGACGCGTTCGAGACGTCGTTCGCGCCCATCGCGAACGAAGCGACCGCCCCCACCCCCACCAGCCCGGCGACCGCGGGTCGAAGGAGCGGCGAGCCGGGCCGGGCCGCCGGGCGCAACCGGTCGGCGACCTTCACGATCAAGTAGCCGAGGCCGAACGCGGCGAACGGAGCGACCGCCCACAGGACGAGCAACGACCCGATCGTGCTCCACTCGATCGGAATGCCGCTCCCGAGCCCCGCCCCGACCGCCGAGAAGACGAGGATCTGGATCGTCGACGTCGGGATCGTGGCGAAATTGTACGCGCTCGTGAGAACGAGCGCCGACGCGACCGTGGCGAAGGCGATCCCGAGCGCGATCGACGGAGCGTTCAGGATCCCGTGGCCGACCGTCGCCTCGACCCGCCCGCTGGCGAGCGCCGCCCCGACAAAGGCGAGGGGGGCCATCAGCATCAACGCTCGGCCGGGACGGATCGCCCCCGCCGCGTACGGCATGCCCATGCAGGCGCCCGTGTAGTGCGCCCCGATGCTGATCGCGAACCCGAACCCCGCGGCGAGGAGGAGCACGGCCCAGGGGTCTAGCACGTCGGTTCGGCCCCCCGCGAAAGGATGCTCCTCGAGGGATCCGACCGGCCGCGGGGGAGGACGATGACCGGGCTCGCTCGAGGGTCGGGAGGGGCGGGAGGAGGGCGCTCGGCGGAGCGGCCGGCGGAGCCAACGCTACGACCCCGCCGTTGAGGGGGCCACGGACCCGGATTCGGCCTTCCCACGGAGCCGGTCGGTCCGTCGGCGCGGGCAGTGCGCCGCTTCACGGGCAGATCTTCCCCCGGCGGACGACGAGCTCCCCGTCCACCGCGAGGTCCGCTCCCCGGAGGTAGAGCCATGCCCACCAGGTCGCCCGATTGCTGCCCCCCAAGAAGTCGTTACGCCCGAGGTGCAGCGTGATCGTCCCGAGCCCCTGGTCCTCGAGGAGCGGGGCGGTGCGTATCGCATCGTTCAGCCCGACGGCGATCGACCCGAGCTGGTCCCGACCCTCGCCGGCCGTCCGATAGCTCTCGTCGAACAGCGTCCCGCCCTCGTCGTACGCGTACCGCACGAGGCGCCCTCGCTCGAACGTCCACCGACCGCCGTCGAAGACCCCGACGGCGTTCGACAACCCCACGGAGCTGCGCACGTTCGCCCGGAACGTTCCGTCCGCGACCCGCTCGTCGACCGCGACCGAAACGACGCCGGCCGGCAGGGTGACGAGGCTCCAGTTCCCTTTCCGCCGCGGGGCGTTCACCGCCCCGTCGGCGAAGTTCGGTGTCCGGTGGCGCAGTCTCAACGTCAGGTCGGTTCCGTTGGAATGGGAGACGCGGAGCTCCTTGCCCGAGCCCAACCGCTCCGCGAGCCCATGCGCGAGCTTACGGAACCGTTCCGGCGGCACCAGGCAGCCGGCGATCAGCTCGCGTCGCCAGCGGCGGAGGTCGACGTCGTACATCCGAGCCGAGGCCGCCGACGCCCGGCCGAGGGCCATCTGGCACGCGCGGACCCCGGCGCGTTCGGCCGCAGCATACACGGCATCGTCGAGCTCGCAGACCCGCGCCTGGACGTCCGCCGGCAGGGCGTGCCAGCGCTCCCGGTCGCTGGGGCCGAAGAAGCTCACGAAGGCATCCGAGCGCTCGATCGCGGCCTTGACGTGGTCGCCGACGCGGCCGAGGTTCTCCGTCGAGACCTCGGAGGTCGTCGCCCAGAACGTCGGCTCGTCCTGGTACAGGAGCATCGGGCGGGCCCCGAGGCGGGTCGCTTCGAGGACGAACGCGTTCGCCTCGGAGAGCGTCGTCGTCCAGGTCTCGATCGCCACGCGTTCGCCCCGGGTCAATCGAAGGCACCGTCCGAGGACGTTCCGCGCCATCGCTCGTGTCGTCTCCCCGACCGCCGTTCCTCGCGTCATCGCGGGCGAGACCGGCCCGGAGCTTTTGAAGGCCGGGTGACCTGTAACTGCGAGGTCATATCGTAACCGGCGGGCCCCACCGTCGGGCGCTTCGTCCGTCCGGGGGGCGAGCCAGGCGAACGCGGAGGCACCGGGGTCGTACTCCCGGAGCGACCGGGCCAGGGAGAGGGCCACTTCCCCTCGGGGGGGGCGGGTCGACGGCCCGGACGAGGATCGGGCGACCTCGGCGATCTCTTCGAGCGCGCGGGTGCGCCATCGGCCCCAGTCCGGAAGCTCCACGACATCGACCCGGGGACGGCGCACCCGCCACCGCTCGACCGTCCGAGCGACGAGCGGGTCGCCCGAGACCACGAGCCGGAGCGTTTCGCCCCGCGGTCGCCGACGGTCGATCCCCGCCAGCAGCCGGGGAAGCTCCGACCGGGACGAAACGGCCGACCGCGACGAGCGTTCGGGCAGTGCCCGCGCCACGACCCCCAGTCCCCCGTCCGGGGGTGGTCGCGCGGCCTCGGGGGACGGCGCCCCGCGACGGCGCTTTGGGCGGAGGGTCACGATCAGCGCCGCGGTTGGGGGATCGAGCAACAGGCCGACGATGTCGTCGGCGGCGAGCGGGTCGACCGGGTCAGGGCGGAGCGGCTGGACGTCAAAACGGACCGGCCGAATCTGGTACGCTTCCCAGATCCGACGGACCGACATGTGACTCACCCCGAACGTCCGGGCGATCGAGCGGGTGCTCCAGGTCCGCAACCCCGGCGGCGGGCGGGAAAGGCTCGCGCGAACGATGGACCGGACCGTGCTCTCGGGAATCCCGGTGGAGGGGGCGATCCGTTCTCGGTCCCCGAGCCCCGGGAGGCGGTACCTTAGGAATCGAGTCCTCCAGCGGGCGGCGGTCAGTCGGCTGATCCCTTCGGCGGCGGCGATCGCCTGATTCTCCT
>DATJZK010000038.1:0-4790 GCA_035499145.1 Thermoplasmata archaeon | reverse complement strand
GGCGTCGAGCTCCGCGAACGGGGTGGTGTTCGGCACGATCCGGCTCTCGGCCCCGAGGTCCCGGAGCACCCGCCACTCCCGGTGGGTCCACTGGCCGCCGTTGTCGACGACCGGGACCTTCACGGCCGCTCCCGCGGAGGTCGGCCGGGGCCGTCCGGCCGCACGGCGCGCCGGATCTCCTCGACCGAGGCGCGGATCTCCCGCACCTCGGTGCGCATCCGGAGCATCTCCTGCTCGTACGGCGTGAACCCGGTCGGCGTCAGGAGCCGGTGGGAGATGTACAGCCCGATGAAGATCGCCCCGACGACCGCGAGGATCGTCGTGAAGACGAGCGCGGTGACGAGCGCGATCGGGTCGCCGACGACCGACTGGATCGGCAGGGTGAACAGCCGCGTCAGCTCGGCGACCTCGACCCCGAGCAGGATCGCGATCACCGCGCCCCAGAACGCGAAGATCGTCCACGACCGCCTCACGGCGGGCCTCCCGTCCCCCAGTTCTGGAGGACGAGGACGAGCGGGAGGCCGGCGAGCGGCTCGCTCGCGGGCGAGGTCGTCCCGTAGCAGACGGCGCTCATGATCGTCGACCCGCTCGACTCGAACGCCACCTCCGCCGAGTAGTTCGCGGTCGCGCCGCCCGCCGTGTACGTCGCGGTCGCCTGGACCACGACCGGCGTCGTGGGGCTGGCGAGCTGTGCCGCCAGCACGTCGGTCCCGTTCTGCCAGGCGCTCCACGCGAGCCCCGACGTGGGGCAGCTCCCGCCCCAGGCGAAGTTCGTCGCGATCCCGATCGAGATCGCTCCGTAGCGGATCGTCGGACCGACCGCGTGGACGTAGAACGTGACCGTCCCGCCCGAGGCCACCTGGTCAACGATCAGCTCGGCTTGGGTCTCGAACGTCCCCGCCGCCGGCGGTCCCGTGGCGAAGAGGATCGGCGTGAAGACGATCAGCACGAGCAGGATCGATGTCGCGCCGACGAGCGGGATCGGGAACCGGCCCCCGGCGGCCGCGACGACCCCCCCGGCGGGAACGCCGCTCATCGCGCCCCCGGCCTCCAGGGCCGGTAGAGCCGATGGCGGACCCCCAGGTGGTCGAGGACCCGGCCCGCGAGGAAATCGGTGACGTCGTCGATCGTCTTCGGGTGCAGGTAGTACGCCGGGGCGGCCGGCAGCACGACCACCCCGAGCTCGCTCAGGGTCGTGAGGTGGCGGAGCATCAGGGTCGGCATCGGGGTCTCCCGCGGGACGATGACGAGCGGCCGTCGCTCCTTCAGGTGCACGTGGGCCGCGCGGGCGATCAGCGAGTCGCCGAGACCGAGCGCGAGCCGGGCGACGGAGTTCGCGGAGCACGGGACGACCGCCATCCCGCGCGTCGGGACCGAGCCGCTCGCGATCGGCGCGGTCAGGTCGTCGTCCGCGTAGACGGTCGTCGCGAGCTTCGTGAGGGCGGGAAGGTCGAGGCCGGCCTCCTCGACCACTACCTTCTCGGCCCCGTCCGAGACGACGAGCGCGACCGGAAGGCGCGCCGCCCGGAGGCCGCGGAGGACGCGCACGGCGATCGGCGCCCCGCTCGCGCCCGAGACCGCAACGACGACGGGAGGTTTTTCCGGCACCGAGCTCCCCCGGGCTTAAGGGCTCGAACGACTCGACCGTTATGACGGTTCGCGCAGGGAGCGACGGTGGGGCTTCGGGCAGCGATCATCGGCGCCGGCCAGACGCGATTCGGGGCCCTCCCGGACGGGCCGCGTACGCTGCTCCGGACGGCCGTCGACCGCGCGGTCGCCTCCGTCGACCGGGGGCTGGACCGCGGTCGCATCGGCACCGCCTTCCTCGCCACGCTCGGATTCGGGGGCTGGCAGATCGGGAACGCCGCGGCGCTGTTCGCGGAGGAGGCGGGGATCCCCGGGGTCGCGGCCGTCCGGATCGAGAACGCGTGCGCCTCCGGTGGATACGCGCTCCACGCGGCGGTCGCCGCGATCGCCTCGGGGGCGGCGGACGTCGCCCTCGTCGCCGGCCTCGAGAAGATGACGGACGTAACGAGCGCGCGCCGCCGCTACTGGCTCGGGGTCTCGGGCGACACGGAATGGGAGCGACAGGCCGGCCTCACGTTCGCGGGGGTCTACGGGTTGATCGCCTCCCGCTACCTCGCCCTGCACCGCGTCCCACCGGAGGCGCTCGCCGAGGTCGCGGTGAAGAACCACGCGAACGGCGCCCTCAACCCGAACGCGCATTTCCAGAAGGAGATCTCCCGCGAGGGGGCGCTCGCGGCGCCCCGGGTCGCCGACCCGCTGGGGCTCTACGACTGCTGCCCGGTGAGCGACGGCGCGGCGGCCGTGCTGCTCGCCTCCGAGGAGGCCGCGCGTCGCTACACCGACACCCCGGTCTACATCGACGGTCTCGGGGCCGCCTCCGACCACCTCGCCGTGCAGGAGCGGCCGGAGCCGACCCGGTTCGAGGCGAGCCGGCGCGCGGCCGACGCGGCGTTCCGCGCCGCCGACTGCCGGCCGTCCGACCTGTCGTTCGCCGAGCTGCACGACTGCTTCACCATCGCCGAGCTCCTCGCGCTCGAGGACGTCGGTCTCGCCGGGCGCGGGGAGGCCGGGACGCTGACGCTCTCCGGGGCGACGCGGCGGGACGGAGCGATCCCGGTGAACCCCGACGGAGGCCTGAAGGCGAAAGGCCACCCGATCGGGGCGACGGGGGTCGCCCAGGCGGTCGAGGTGTTCCTGCAGCTCCGGGGAGCCGCCGGCGCCCGCCAGGTGGCGCGGCGGGACCGCGCGCTGACCCACAACGTCGGCGGGGCCGGGGCGACCGCCGCCGTGGCGATCTTCCGGGCGGGGTAGGGAGGGACCGATGGCGATCCTCCGGGCGGCAGCATACCTCCCGACGGCGTCGGTTCACGGCCGCCGCGCCCTTGGCCCGGACGAGGACGGCTTCACGCTCGCCGCGACCGCCGTCGAGCGGTCCGTCCCCCCGGGGACCGGGCCGGACGGGCTCCGGAAGGTCCGGGTCTTCGGGGAGACGGGGGCGGCGGGGCCGTGGGGGTTCGGCGCCCTCCTGGGGGCGGAGGTGATCGTCGAGCCGAACGCCGCCGACGGCCCGGCGTTCCGGGCCGCCCTCCGTGCGGCGGTCGATGAGGCGGAGCCGTCGCTCGTGGTGGCCGTGGACAGCGGGTCTATAGGGGCCGGACCTGGCGCGGTCGCCTTCCGGGTCGGACGTTCGACCGAAACCGGGGGTCCCGCGATCGACCGCGGCCCGGCCGAGGGGGCGTCGACTCCCCTGGACGTCGCTTTCGAACTGTTCCGGTCCGCCGGGTCGCCCGACCGGTCCGTGTGGGTCGGCGACTGGGAACCGAATCTTCTCCGCCTCCGCCCGACGTCCCCCCGGGCCGAGCCGACGCCCGTCGGGGGCGCCGCCCCGGTGTCGGAGGGGGCGTACGTCCCCCGACCCCGGTATCTGGAGGGGATAGACTCCCGCTGGCGGTTCCTCGGGGAGCGTTGCGCCACCTGCGGGCGCGTCGGCTTTCCCGCTCGCCACCGGTGCCGCGGCTGCGGCCGCGCCGACCGACTCGAGCCGTATCCGCTCCCCAAGGACGGCGGAAAGGTCGAGGCGGTCACCTGGATCGGCCCCGGCGGGCAACCGACCGAGTTCGACGGCCAGGTCGAGGCGAGCGGGCCGTACGGCGTCGTGCTCGTCGAGCTGATCCCCGGGGTCCGGGCGACCCTGCAATTGACCGACTGCGAGCCCGGAGGGGCCCGGCTCGGCAGTACGGTCGTGACCCGACTTCGACGCCTGTACCCGATGGAGGGCGAGTGGCGGTACGGACGCAAGGCGATCCCGATCGAATCGGCCGGGCGGCCGTAGGTGGCCCTCCGGCGGTCAGCCGAACCCCGGAGGGCTCGTGGTGGACTCGCGGCGCTCCTTCCGTTCGTACGGCTCGGCCGCGATCCCGAGGTGGGTGGCGAGCGTCCGGAACGTCGTGGTCAGCTGGTTGACCGCCCGGGCGAGCTCCTGTTGCTCGCGGCGAAGTTCCGCCAGTTCCTGACGGAGCGCCCGCAGCTCGGCCTCCCAGTGCGCTTCTCCCGACGGTCCCGGCACGTTCCCCCTCGGGGGGAGGGCTCGCCCTAAGATTAGCTTCCCGGCCCGGGGCCCGGGTCGCTACGCCGACCGATCGGTCGGGGGGTCCTTCTCGACGAACAGGGTCCACTCCCCCTTCTCGGCCGAAAAGTCGACCCGCCTCAGCTCGACGACGAACTCCTTGAGGAGGTCGGACGGACCGGGGCGGACGGCGATCGAGTAGACGTACACCCCGAACCCCATGAACTCGAGGACCCGTCGGAGGACCTCGGGGAGGTCCTCGCGCGGCACGGTCACCCGGATCGACGTCTCCCCGAGAAGGCTCGAGAACTGGTCGACGTCGAACCCTCGGTCGAGGGTGATGAGCGGGGTTCCCGGCACGGTCGGGGCGGTGGGCGGGCTCCGGCTCGGCTCCGATGCGACGACGACCGGGGCCGGGACGGAGAACTCGCTCTTCCGGGGGGGGTACCGGTCGAGCACGGGCGAGGGGTCGCGGCCCACGAAGCCGGCTCGGGCCTTCGACGCGGAGGGGCGGGGCCTCGTCCGGGTCGACGCCTTCCGCTTGGGAGCTCTTCGGGTCGCCATCCGACCCCTCGACGCGCGGCCCTGAATTAAGCTAGCTCGAGCCCGGAACGCCCCCGTCCCCCCCGCCGAGAAGTGGGATGGGGCGCCGGCCGAGGTCGCTGTAGCGATTCCGACCGTGCGAACCTCCGTCACG
>DATJZK010000037.1:0-2501 GCA_035499145.1 Thermoplasmata archaeon | reverse complement strand
CGCTGGAAGACCCCGGTCGAGGCGTGGGTCCGGGAGGCGGTCGGTCGGGGGGAGCCGAACCCCGTCCGGGCCGTGATGGCCCGCGCGAGCGAGCAGCCCGACCTGGCGGCCTACCGCGCCGAGATCCCGAAGTACGTCCAGCGGGTCGCCCCGACGATCCGCGCCGAGCCGAGCCGCGGGGTCCCTCCGGACGAGCGGGACGTGCTGACGTCGGCGGAGGGGTACCTCGTGCGCCGGTTCGGGTTCTCCGCGGTCGTGGTCCACCGAGAGGAGGACGCGGCCGCCCACGACCCGATGCGCCGCCGCGACCGGGCGCGACCGGGCCGCCCCGCGTTCTACCTGCAGCGACGTCCGACCGGCTGATTGCGTGCCCGGCGGGCGCGCGGCCGGGGCCGCCGCTACCGACCCCGTTTCGAGGGCGGGAAGTTGAGGTGCATGCGCGACGGCGTGGGGTGGCGGCTGATCGTCCGGTACTTCGCCGAGCTCTTCGCGCCGTAGCTCCGCCGGATCTCGCCGGAGACCTCGAAGTAGATCAGCTGCCCCACCGGCATCCCGGCGTAGATCCGCACGGGGAGCTTCACGCTCATCTCGAGCGTCCAGTAGTTGCAGAACCCTTCGTCGCCCTTTCCGGCGGTCGAGTGGATGTCGATGCCGAGCCGTCCGACGCTCGACTTTCCCTCGAGGAACGGCACGTACCCGTGCGTCTCCGTGTACTCCTCGGTGACGCCGAGGTACAGCTGCCCGGGCACGAGGACGAAACCGGTCCGGGGGATGCGGAACTCCCGGACCTCGTTCGCCCGCCGCGCATCCAGCGCGCCGTCGCGGTAGACCGCGAGGTACGGCCCGAGATGGACGTCGTAGGAGTTCGTGCCGAGGCACGCGGGGCGGTACGGCCGGATCACGATCCGGCCCTCGTCCATCGCCCGCCGGATCGCCGCGTCCGAGAGGATCATCCGACCGGCGGCGCCGAGCCGGGCCCGCTATTTAACCGACGGGCGGAGGGGCGCCGGCGCGGAGCCGACGAGCGCGGCGTATCCGACGACCTCGCCCATCGGGGCGACCTCCCCCGAGTGGCCCCAGCGGAGGAGCTCCCAGGTCGTGGGGACCCCGTGGAGCGCCGCGAGCAGCACGGTGGTCGGGGCGATCCCGCACATCGAGATCTCCTCCCGGACGACGGTGTCGTACAGTCGCCGGCCGTCCCCCGCCAGGATCGCGTCGATCGCCCGCCGGTCGAGTCGCTCCGCTGTGGCCGCCGGAACGTAGTGCGAGAAGTCGGTCGACGCGATCAGCAGCACGTCCCGGTCCGCGACGGCCCGACCCACCACCTCCCCGATCCGGACGAGGTCGGGGTACGGCGCGAATCCGACCTCGAGCGGGACGAACGACGGCCGGGGGAGGACGTACTCGAGGAACGGGAGCTGGACCTCGATCGAGTGCTCGGAGGCGTGCGCCGCCTCATCGACCGCGAGGGGGGGGACCTCGAGCGCGCGCAGGAGATCGGCGTCGATCGGAGTCGGTCCGAGCGGGGTGCGCCACGGACGGGCGGACAGCGCCGCCCCCCGGCTCCGGCCGTGGTGGTCGACGCCGAGCACAAGGACGGACGCCGGCGGCCGCTCGCCCGCGATCCGCGCATAGGCGAGGGCCGCGATCGCTCCCGAGTAGACGTACCCCGCGTGGGGCACCACCACCGCCCGGATCCGACGCTCGGCGCTCCGCTGGCGCGACGGCAGCCGACCCGGGCCGCGCGGGTCGGTGAAGCACGCCTCGAGCTGGCGCGCGAGCTCCGCGCCGTCGGCGGGATAGAACATCCCCGCGACCGCCGGGCGCCGGGGGGACTCGCTCATCGCCGTCAGCCTGCCGCGAGCTCCCGCGCGACGGCGCGCGCCTCCTCCTCGTCGAGGCGAGCGCGGGTGCGGGGGTGGAACGGGTTCGCCTCCCCGTAGCGGGGGATCACGTGGAAATGGACGTGGAAGACGATCTGACCGGCCGCCGCGCCGGCGTTGAGGGCGACGTTGTAGTCCGGGGTCAGGCGCTCGGCCCGTCGGCACATCTCGTCCAGCGTGCGGACGAGCGCCGTCTGGTCGTCGAACGGGAGGTCGGTGAGCCGGGCACCGTGGCGCTTCGGGACGACGAGCAGGTGACCCCGGGTGAACGGGAACAGGTCGAGGAACGCCATCGTGGTCGCGTCCTCGTAGACGACGTACGCCGGCGAGCGCCGGGCGGCGATCTCGCAGAAGATGCACGGCGCATCGGACGCCGCCGCTCCCATCGAGCGCGGGAGGGGACCCGGGGAAAAACCGTTGCGCTTCGGTCCGGAGGCACCCATATTAGACCCGGCTCGCTCGGGCGGCTGGATGGGGGTCGGGCCGTCGGTCGCGATCGCGGTCGCCGTCCTCGTCTCCCTGAGCGGTCTCTTCGTCTCGGGTCCGGCCGTTACGCCCGCGGCCGACCGGACCGCTCCCCCACCCCGGGCGGGACCGGAGCCGGGCCCGGGGAATCTG
>DATJZK010000036.1:0-5424 GCA_035499145.1 Thermoplasmata archaeon | reverse complement strand
CGCGCACGCGCACGCGGACCTCCCCCGGACCCGGGACCGGCTCCGCGATCTCCACGAACCCGAGCCGATCCGGCCCGCCGTGCTCCGAGAAGCCGAACCCGCGCGTCCCGATCACCCCGCGCCGGACCGCTTCCACCCCGTGCCGGCCGTCCCGTCCTCGAGCTCGATGCCGGCGGCCTTCAGGTCGTCCCGGATCCGGTCGGCCTCGGCGTAGTCCCCCCGAGCGCGGGCTCGGGACCGGGCCGCGAGCGCGGCGCCGACCGCGCGGCCCCACCCGTCGCCGTCGGGCGATCGGTCGGTGCCGAACAGCCCCAGGACTTCCGCGCCCCAATCGTACGGTGCCCGGAGCGCCGCGAGGGACGCTCCCGACAGCTCGGCGAGGGCGACCGCCGGGTCCGAGAGGCGTCGTGTCCAGCCGAACAGGAGCGCGATCGCCTCGCGCGTGTTGAAATCGTCCGCGAGGACGGCGTCGAGGCGCTCGACCAGCTCGGCCGCCTCCGCGAGGAGCGCCTCGGGCGGGGCGGCGCCGGGCCGGTCGGCGCCGTCGCGCGCCAGGATCTGGTCGATCCGCTCCGCCGGCTGACGCAACCGGTCGTAGGCGTCCTTGGCTTCCGCGAGGCTCCGGTCGGGGTCGAAGTCGAGCGGGCTCCGGTACAGGGCGTTCAGGTAGTACAGCCGCAGCGCCCCCGGCCCGACCGCGTCGATCGCCGCGTCGAGCGCGGCGACGTTCCCGATCGATTTCGACATCTTCTCTCCCGAGAAGAGGAGGAGGCCCCCGTGCATCCAGTAGTTGACCATCGGCGCGTCGCCGGTCGTCGACTCGGCGAGCGCGACCTCCGCCTCGTGGTGGGGGAAGATCAGGTCGATCGCCGCGCCGTGGAGGTCGTAGCGGGGACCGAGCAGCCGCAGCGTCATCGCGGTATCCTCGATGTGCCAGCCGGGGCGTCCCGGCCCCCACGGGCTCTCCCACGACGGCTCCCCGGGCGTCGCCGCCTTCCAGATGACGAAGTCCTCGGGCGAACGCTTCCGCGCGTCGACCTCGACGCGGGCGCCGGCGCGCAGCCCCTCGACCTTCTGGCCGGAGAGCTTCCCGTAGCCGGGGAACGACGAGACGTCGAAGTAGACCGAGCCGTCGTCCGCACGGTAGGCGTGCCCCTTCTCGATCAGGGTCGTGATCTGCGCGAGGATCTCGGGCACGTAGTCGGTCGCGAACGGATAGTAGTCGACCGAGCGGACGCCGAGCCGTTCCATCGCCGCGCGGTACTCGCGGAACCGGCGTTCGGCCAGGAGCAGCGGCTCGGTCCCTTCCTCGGCCGCCCGGGCGATCAGCTTGTCGTCGAGGTTCGTGACGTTCTGGACGTAGAAGACGCGGTACCCCCAGCGGGCGAGGGCGCGCGCGACCACGTCGAAGACGACGAACGTCCGGCCGTGGCCGACGTGCGCGGGCGCGTACGGCGTGAGCCCGCAGACGTACATCCCGACCCGCGGGGGATGCAGCGGGGCGAACAGCCGGCTCGACCGGCTCAGCGAGTCGTAGATCGTGACCCGGCGCACCGTCAAAGCCCCCCGAGCGCCCGCCGGACGTCGTCGGCCAGGTCCGCGGGGTCCTCGATGCCGCACGAGAGCCGGACGATCCCGTCGGTCACCCCGTGGGCCTCGCGCTCGGCCTTCGGTACGCTGGCATGGGTCATCGACGCCGGGTGGTCGACGAGCGACTCGACGCCCCCCAGGCTCTCGGCGAGCGTGAACACGCGAAGCCGTCGGAGGAATCGGAGGGCGGCCGACCGGCCGCCCGCGAGGTCGATCGTGACGATCCCCCCGGGACCGCTCATCTGGCGGCGGCCGAGGGCGTACTGCGGGTGCGATCGCGACCCGGGGTAGTGGACGGCGCGGACCCGCCGGTCGCCGCTGACCTCCTCAACGACCGCCCGCGCGCTCGCTTCGTGGGCGTCCATGCGCACGGCGAGCGTCCGGATGCCGCGCAGCACGAGGTAGCAGTCCATCGGGCTCGGGACCGCGCCGACCGCGTTCTGCAGCCAGCGGAGCCGCTCGCCGACGGCGCGCCGGCGGGCGACGAGGGCGCCGCCGATGATGTCGGAGTGCCCGCCCAGGTACTTGGTGGTGGAATGGAGGACGATGTCGGCCCCGAGGGCGATCGGCTGCTGCCGCGCCGGGGTCGCGAACGTGTTGTCGACCGCGACGACCGCGCCGGCGGCGTGGCCGAGCCGGGCGATCCGTCGCAGGTCGACCAGCTTCAGGAGCGGGTTGGTGGGAGACTCCGCGTAGACGAGGTCGGCCGGCTCGGAGAGTGCATGCTCGGCGGCCTCACGGTCGCCGAGGTCGACGAACTCGACCCGGACGCCGAACTGCCGACGGTGGTGGTCGAACAGCCGCCAGGTGCCCCCGTACAGGTCGTCCCCCGCGACCACCCGGCTCCCGCTC
This sequence comes from Thermoplasmata archaeon, assembly GCA_035499145.1. Lineage (GTDB taxonomy): Archaea > Thermoplasmatota > Thermoplasmata > Lutacidiplasmatales > UBA184 > Lutacidiplasma. The sequence goes on along the minus strand of DATJZK010000036.1, from coordinate 2,982 downwards.
GGGTACATCTCAAGGAGCGTCGCGAAGGCGCCGAGGCCGGAGGAGAACGCGAGCCCGGTCCGACCGCCCTCCAGGTCGGCGATCGTCGCTTCGAGGACCGCTCGGGTCGGGTTCCCGGAGCGACTGTAGACGTACCCCTGGTTGCGGTTCGGGGCCGCCTGCTTGAACGTGCTCGTGAGGTAGATCGGCGGGTTGACCGCGCCGGTGAGCGGGTCGGCCGGCTGCTTCGCGTGGATCACCCGGGTGCTAAACCGCATCGCGGACCCCCTCGTCGACCGCCCGCCCCACGAGGTCGTGCCTCGTAAGGACTCCGAGCGGGGCCCCGGTGGCGCGGTCCCGGACCAGGATCGCCCGCTCGTCGCGGAGCCGGCGGATCAGCTCCGAGACCGGCGTGTCGGCGGCCGCTTCCGGGAACGGCGAGGAGAGGACCGACCGGGCCGTCCGGTCGAGGACGGTGCCGTCGTCGAAGCTGCGTCGCAGCACCTCATCCTCCCGGAACGACCCGACGTTCTTCGCACCGTCCAGGACCGGCATCTCGGCGATGTGGTGGGTGCGTAGCCTCTCGAGCGCCGCGCGCACGCTCGTCGTCGGCTCGACCGAGACGAGCACCGGCACGTCGCGCTTCGCGCGCAGGACGTCGCGGGCGGTCGGGCCCGCGCCGACCAACCCGTTCTCCCGCATCCAGTCGTCCGAATAGAACTTGGAGAGGTACCGGTCGCCGGAGTCGGGCAGGATCACCACGACGATCGACCGCTCGGGGATCGGCCGCGCCGCGAGCCACTTCATCGCCCCCGCGACCGCCGCGCCGGAGGAGCCCCCGACGAACAGACCTTCCTCGCGGGCGAGGCGCCGGGCGGTGTCGAACGACTCGCGGTCCCCGACCACGACGAACTCGTCGAGGTACTGGAACTGCACCGTCTTCGGAACGATATCCTCCCCGATCCCTTCGACGAGGTACGGCACGGCCGGGGGCAGCTGCTTCGTCCGGAAGTACGGCTCGAGCACCGACCCCTCGGGGTCGACCGCGACGATGCGGACGGCGGGCCGGTGCTCCTTGAAGTGCCGTCCGATCCCGCTCATCGTGCCGCCGGTGCCGATCGTCCCGACGACCGCGGCGAGCTCCGCCCCGGCGTCGCGGTCGATCTCGGGACCCGTGGAACGGTAGTGGGCTTCGGGGTTCGCCGCGTTGGTGTACTGATCCGGGTAGAACGCCCCTGGGATCTCGCGCGCGAGCCGGGCGGCCACCGAGTAGTGGCTCATCGGGTGGTCGGGCGGGACGCCGCTCGGGGTGACGACGACGCGCGCGCCGTACGCCTTCAGCAGGCGGATCTTCTCGGAGCTCATCTTGTCCGGGATCACGAACACCGACCGGTACCCCCGCACGGCGGCGACCAAGGCGAGCCCGACCCCCGTGTTGCCGCTCGTCGCCTCGACGATCGTGCCCCCCGGCTTCAGTCGGCCGTCCCGCTCCGCCGCGTCGATCATCTGGGGCCCGATCCGGTCCTTGACCGACCCCCCCGGGTTCAGGAACTCGAGCTTCGCGACCAGGCGGTACGGGAGCTCGGCCCCGACCCGCCGCAGCGGGACGAGGGGGGTGTTCCCGACGAGGTCGAGGATCGACCGGACGGGGCGGTCGGTCGGCGGCACGGCCCGCGCGAGCGGGGCGTCCAAGTTAAACCCTCCGCTGGCGGGCGGACGGCCCGCGGCACGCCCGGGTTCGTGCGGTACGAACCCGTCCGTTCGAATCCGCCCTATCCCTTAAGGAAAGAACCGGGCCTCTCCGGGCCGGGTCGATGCTCGGAGCGCTCGAGACGGAGGTCCTCGCCTCGCTGCGGGAGCTCGGCGAAGCCCCGGCCGCGACCGTCCGCAAGACCCTCGACCGTCGGGGGACCCGCATCGCGTACACCACCGTTGCGACGATCCTCTCGCGCCTGTTCGACAAAGGCCTCGTTCGACGCCGGCGCGAGACGTGCCGGGGCGGCGAGCGGTACGTCTATCGAACGGCGAACGTCGAGCAGAAATACCTCCTCAATCTCCTGCGGGGCGTCGTCGCCATGTTTGGCCCGGCGGGAGTCGTTCATCTGAACGAGGAGATCGCGAAGCTGAAGCCGTCGGAGGAGCGCGAACTGCGCCGTCGGCTCCGCCTCGACTGACCTCCGTTGCGGTGGCATGGGGCCCGGGATCGTACCCGGCATCGCGGTCTCGGTCGTCGCGGCGGGCCTCGTCGCCGCGGCGTTCGTCCGGACGATCGGCCGGTCGGGATCGGTCGGGGTCTTCCGGCTCACGGTCGGGCTGCTCGCCGTCTGGGCGGTCGTCGTGACCACGGCGCTCGTCTGGGTACTTGGGAGCGGGGGGCTCGGCGGCGCGGAGCGGCTGGCCCGCTCCCCGACGGTCCTGTTCACGCCGGCGGCCGCCGGGGTCTGGGCGATCGGGGCGGTCGGGGCGTTCGCCGTCTTCGCGGCCGCGTTCCTGCTCAGCCAGCTGGTGGGACGAGGGCTGCTGACCGTCCTGGCACCCCGCCCGGTACCCTGGCCCGCGGGGCTCGCGTCGACCGCCACGCCGACGCGCCTGCTCGCCTACGACTCCGACCGGTCGGACGCCCTGATGTTCACCCTCCTCGTGCCGTCGCTCCGCGCCCCGTGGCGGCGCGAGGACGTCATCCTGGTCTCCGAGCGGCTCCTGGGGCACCTGTCGCCCGCCGAGTGGGAGGCGGTGGTCGCGCACGAGCTCGGTCATCTCCGCGAGCTGGACGGCCGGTACCTCACGTTCGTCCGCACGTTCGCCCGGATGATGCGGTGGGATCCCGTGCTCGCCCTCGCCGCCGGTTCCCTCACCCGCCGCGAGGAGTTCCGCGCGGACCTCGACGCCGTGGAACTGACCGGCCGGCCGCGGGCGCTCGCCCGCGCGATCTACAAGGCGAGCCGCCTCGCCCCGGCCCGGTCGGGCGCGTTCGCCGGCCTGCTCGGCCCCGGCGGCCGTCGG
>DATJZK010000035.1:0-5170 GCA_035499145.1 Thermoplasmata archaeon | reverse complement strand
GGCGGCGGCGCCGACCCACGTCGGCGGGCCCCAGACGTCCCGGTACGCGCGCCCCGGGCCTCCCCCCAGGGTCGCGACGGACTCCTCGAGCTCGGCGGAGGCGCCGTCGCAGCCGGTCGCCGTGAGCAGCGCCACGATCGGGACGTTGAACAGGAGGTTCGCCGCCACGATCCCGGGGACCCCGCGGCCGAACAGCCCGAGGGCCGGTACGGACTGCGCGAGGAGTCCGCCGGCCCCGAACAGGTCCTCGAGGCCGACCACGACGATCAAGGTCGGCATCAGGAACGGCACGAGGAGGAGGGAGCGGACGACCGACCGCCCCGGCCAGTCGAACCGGCCCAGCGCGAGGCCGCACGGGTAGCCGATCGCGGCGGCCAGGACCGCGGAGAGGCCGCCCTGGACGAGGGAGTTCTGGATCGCGAGCCGGTCGAGGGGGCTCGAGACGACCGCCCGCAGTCCGGGCCATCCGCCCGACGCCGAGAGCGTCGAGGCGAACAGCGCGGCGGCCGGACCGATCGCGAACAGCGCAACGAACGCGACGACCGGGACGAGGTACAGCAGCTCGCGGCGGGATCCGGCCATCGCTACGCCGTGGCGAACAGCTCCTGCCACTCCTCCGACCAGATCGGCATCTCCCGGGCGAGGGTCGCGGGCGGGATCGCGTCGTTCAGCGGCACGATCGACGCGGGGTCGACCGCCGCCGAGAAGACCGGCGGGAGCGGGACGGTGGAGTTCGCCGGATACTCCCACTCGTCGGTCGGCAACCGCTGCTGGACGGAGCCGCTCAGGAACCAGTTCTCGAACTGCTCGTCGAGCGCGACGTGCCGGCTCCCGCGGACGATGCCGATGCCGTAGATCGTCTTCCAGCCGTACTCGGTCCCGTTCCACCACGAGACGGTCGCGTTGTACGGGTAGTCCGGCGTCCCGTAGTACTTCGCGTACGCCGGGTCGGTCGAGTAGCTAACGACCATCTGGTCGTGCCCCGCGCTGCTGGCGAAGTCGTCCCCGAAGGCGATCCCCCAGCTCGGCGCGGGCGGCGGAACGTACGGCGCGATCGCCCGCCAGAACGAGGTCCAGTTGGCGTGGAGCACGCTCTCGTAGAACTCGACCTCCCAGGCGAGGAACTCCTCCCCGGTGATATCGAGCGTCGGGTCCTCGGTGACGAGCTGGGCGCCCCACGTCCGCGGGTTCGCGGCGAACTCGGGCAGCGTCGCGTTCGCGACCGCCCCGCCCGACGCGTTGAGGAACGCCTGGGTGTAGTCGATCGCGAGGTACCCGTACTCGTACGGGACCGCGCCGTCGTCCGGAGAGAGCTCCGCGGCGAGACCGGCCGGCACGTCCGTCAGCGCGGGGGGCGCGTACGGCAGGAGGAGGTCCCGCGCCTCCGCCTCGGGCGTCGTGATCTCGTCGAGGCCGATCACGAGGTCGGCGCCGGGGGCGTTCGCCTGCGCGGCGAGCGTGCTGATCAGCGTCCCCGCCGGGCAGTCGACCTCGACCCGGACGTGGTGGGCGGCGGCGAAGGCGCCGAAGACGTCGGCGAACTCCGGCGACCCGCAGTCGGTGCCGTTGAGGAGGCTCGGGTAGGTGTAGACCACCAGGGTCGGCTCGCCGAACGCGGTCGTGACGTACTCGGCGAGGCCGACGCCCGCAGCGGTGACCGCGAGGGCGACGGCGACCGCGACGAAGACCCGCCCGGCCCGGCCGGGCCGGCGCATCCGTCCGACGGCGGGAGCGCCCCCCACGCTAGCCCCGCCGCCCGGCGGGGGGAGTCAACGCTGGCCGCATCGCGTTCCCTTCGCGGGCATTATCCCGTGCAGGTTCGTGGGGTCGACGAGGTCGCCCTCGTCCTCTCAGCCGGTGCCCAGCTCCCCCTGCTGCGCGGAGGCGAAGCGGCCGCGCGATTTGAGGTTTCGCGGCGGTCTGACCCGATCGCGGCCGCCGGCCGGTCGGGCACCGGGGCGGACCGGGAGCGGCGGCGCCCCGACCGTCTTATACTCCGCGCCGTCTGTACGGCTTGGCGCCCCATGACGGAGACGATCGAGAAGCTGCGATTCGGGACCGAGCTCGTCAAGCGGGGCTTCGCCCGGATGCAGCAGGGCGGCGTCATCATGGACGTCACCACGGCCGACCAGGCCGGCCTCGCGGAGGAGGCCGGGGCGGTCGCGGTGATGGCGCTCGAGCGGGTCCCGGCCGACATCCGCGTCGCCGGCGGCGTCGCGCGGATGGCGGACCCGATGAAGGTCCGCGAGATCAAGGAGCGGGTGTCGATCCCCGTGATGGCGAAGTGCCGGATCGGGCACACCGCGGAAGCCCGGATCCTGGAGGTGCTCGGCGTCGACATGGTCGACGAGTCGGAGGTGCTGACGCCGGCCGACCCGTTCGGCCACGTCGACAAGAAGGGGTTCAAGGTGCCGTTTGTCTGCGGCGCCCGGAACCTGGGCGAGGCGCTCCGGCGGATCGAGGAGGGCGCCGCGATGATCCGAACGAAGGGCGAGGCCGGCACGGGCAACGTCGTGGAGGCGGTCCGCCACATCCGCCAGACGAGCCAGGAGATCCAGGACGTGATCCGCCTCCCGAAGCGCGACCTCGGCGCGTGGGCGAAGAAGGAGCGCGTCTCCGAGACGATCCTGGGGGAGGTCCGGTCGCTCGGCCGCCTTCCCGTCGTCAACTTCGCGGCCGGCGGGATCGCGACCCCGGCGGACGCCGCCCTCTGCCGGCTGCTCGGGGTCGACGGAATCTTCGTCGGCAGCGGGATCTTCAAGGCGGAGCACCCGCTGAAGGTCGCGCGGGCGATCGTGGAGGCGTCGTTGCACTTCGACCAACCCGACGTCCTCGCCCGGGTCTCGAGCGGCCTCGGCGAGCTGATGCGCGGGACCGAGATCGCGGGGTTGCCGGCCGACGCGCTGTTCCAGGGGCGGGAAGCGGTCCCGATCCCCGACGAACCCGCTCGAAGGCCCCCGACGCCGGCGTAGGCCCGCCCCGCCGATCGGCCGCACGCCGTAATACGGTCCCCACCGTACCGGCCCCGTGCGCATCGTCCAGGTCGCGCCGTTCTTCTACCCCCACGCCGGCGGGGTGGAGTCCCACGTCCGCACGCTCGCGGGCGAGCTCGCCCGCGAGGGCCACCAGGTGACGGTCGTCACCTCGCGGTACCATCGCGATCTGCCGCCGTTCGAGGAGCGGGACGGCTACCGGATCGTCCGCACTCCCTCGGCCGGCGTGCTGTTCAACACCCCGATCGACGTCGCCGCCGGCCGGACGGTCCGGAGCGTCCCGGCGGACGTCGTGCACCTCCACTACCCCCCGCCCCTCACGTCGTTCTTCGCGTCGCGGGCGATGGACGGCACCGGCGTCCCGATGTGCCTCACGTACCACTGCGACCTGTTCCTGCCGGGGATCGCCGGTCGGGCGATCAGCGGACTGTACGAGCGGGCGTTCCTGCCCCCGACGCTCGCGCGCGTGCGACGGATCGTTGTCCACACGCGCAGCTACGGGAGCACGTCCGCGGTCCTGCGCGGCCGGGAGCTCGAGATCATCCCGTCGATCGTCGACCTCGCGCGGTTCCGGCCCGGGATCGATGCGAGCGGCCTGCGGGGCGACCTTCGGCTTGACGGAAAGCGCGTCGTCGCCTTCACGGGACGGCTCGTCCCGCACAAGGGGGTCGACGTGATCGTCCACGCCCTCCGCGAGCTGCCGCCCGACGTCGTCCTTCTGGTCGTCGGCGCGGGGGCGCTCCTGCCCGACCTGGTGGGGCTCGCCGCGCGCGTCGGCGTCGCGGACCGCGTCCGGTTCTGCCCGCGCGTGGCGGACGACGACCTGCCCCGCTACCTCGCGCTCGCCGAGATGTTCGTCTTCCCGTCGCAGAACCGCCTCGAAGGGTTCGGGCTCGCCGCCGCGGAGGCGATGGCGATGGGCCTCCCCGTGATCGTCGCCGACGTCCCCGGGGTGCGGGAGATCATCGAGGACCGGCGGGAGGGGCTCCTGACCGAGCCGCTGATCGCCTCCGACGTCGCCCGGAAGATCCGGACCCTGCTCGACGACCCGGCGCTCGCCCAACGGATGGGCGCCGCCGGACGGCGCCGGGCGGAGGCCCGGTTCGGGCTCCGGACCGTCGCCGGCCAGCTCATTCGGATGTACGAAGGCCTGTCCGCAACTGGTTGATCTGCTGCTTCAGCCGCTCGGCCTCCGCGCCCGCGGCCGACTTCCAATCGGACTCGGCCGAGGCGTACAGGACGCTGCGGGAGGCGTTGACGAGCAGCGCGCGCCCGTGGGCGTCGACGCCCTCGCGCACCGTCGTCGACAGCGAGCCGCCCTGGGCGCCGACCCCCGGGACGAGGATCGGGACGCCGTTCCCCAGCGTCGCTCGGGCCGTGCGGATCGCCTCCGAGAACGTCGCGCCGAGCACGACCCCGACGTTCCCGTGGGCGTGGGCGAGCCGGCGGACCTCGCCGACGACCGCGAGCCAGAGCGGCCCGCGGGGGGTCGGGATCTCCTGGAAGTCGACCGACCCCGGGTTCGACGAGTGCGCGACAACGAAGACGCCGTGGGTCGGATCGTCGAAGAACGGGGCGAGCGTCTCCCAGCCGTTCCACGGCGTGACGGTGATCGCGTCGAAGCCGAAGGTGCGGAACGCGCCGTCGCGGACCATCCGCATCGTGTTCGGGATGTCGTTCGCCTTGAGGTCGAGGATCCGGAGGCGCGTCGGGCCGATCTGCTGGGAGAGCTCCTGGATCGCCGCGAACCCGTCCGGGCCGTACTGCAGGAACGAGCCGAGCTGGAGCTTGTACGCGGCGGCGTGGGGATACGTCGCCTGGACGATCCCTCCCAGGAACCGGTCGAGCTGGACCCGGGGCGAGAAGGCGCGCAGCGACTTCGGGAGCGACGACGGGTCCGGATCGAGCCCGATGCAGACGAGCGAGTCCCGCGCCTTCAGGACCCGGTCGACCCGCTGCCCGAACTTGAGCGTCACGAGCGATAGGGGGAGGGGACCGGGGTCAATAGAGTTGCGCGCGCGGGACCCGACGGGTCGGTCGCCTGCGCGCCGGAGCATCCTCCAACCTCCTCCGCGCGGCATCCCGTTTTATCGGGTCGGCCGCTTCCCGACCCGGACCCGATGCCCGACGACGGAGCCCCGGTGACCGTCCCCGAGACCCGCCTCAAGGCGTTGCGG
>DATJZK010000034.1:0-22402 GCA_035499145.1 Thermoplasmata archaeon | reverse complement strand
TGATCCTGGGATGGTACTTCATCGTCATCGCCTGGGTCGAAGAGCACCACGACGTCACGGGCGCGATCGGAGCGACGCTCGGCGCCGCGTAGGGCCGATTGCCCCCGTCTCGGGGGCCGGTGCGCCGAGGGGGGGAGTAGGTATTTATCCACATGGATGCGTATTGAACGGCACGGAACCCGCGCTCCGCGCGCGGGAGGACCGCGAGGGGGGAGATCGAGATGCGCACCGAGGTCGAGGCGCATCCGGTCCCGGGCCCCTCGGCCGTCGGTCCGGATTCCGTACGTGTGACGGCTAGCCCCGCCCGGGTCGACGGCTGGCTCCCGCGTGCGCCCGCGAGGATCGATCGCGGCCACGCGTTCCAGCGCGGGCGGGGGAGATGCTCGGGAGCCTCGACCTGATCCTCCCGGCCGTCGCGGCGGGCGGTTCCGCGGCGGCGGCGTGGGCGCTCCTCGAACGACTGTACGTCCCGATCCCCCCGAACCGGGCGCTCGTCCTGTTCGGACGGCGGGCCCGTTCGCCCGCGCCGACCGCCGGATCGGACGGCAATGCGGTCGCCCGGGAGCCCCGGATCCTGATCGGTGGCGGGGCCTTCCTCGCCCCTTGGAACCGGGCGCACGCGACCCTCTCGCTCGCCCCGCTCGACGTCGAGGCGACCGTCCGCGCGCTCCACGCGATGGACGCGGGCGCTGCCGACGGCTGGGAGGTCGTGCTGCAGGTCCAGGTGAAGGTCCCGGCCGAGGCCCGGGCGCTCCGCGCCGCGGCCGAGAACCTGCTCGGTCTCGGTGACGACGAGCTTCGGGCGTACGTTCGCCGCTCCGTCGAAGGGGTCGTCCCGAGCGTCCTCGCCCGCATCCCGCGGGACGGCGCGGAACCGGACTGGGACCGGCTCGGCGCCGAGCTGCAGGCCGCGATCGCCCCCGACCTCGTCACCGCGGGGCTCATCGTCCGGACCGTCGCGGTCCGGGAGCTCCGTCGGATCGGCGCGGCCCCGCGGCCGGAGCGGCCGGGGGAGTCCCGCCGCCGACCCGGCTGGTCCCCGCCCCTCGCCGGGGCGGCCGGACGGCGGGACGAAGCGGACCTCCGGCTCGCCCGGGTCGAGCGGGGGCTCCGGGTGCTCGCGGCCGACCTCGCTCGCCTTCTGCGGGACGAGCCGGTCCGGCCCCTCGAGGACGTTCGATGGCTGGAGGCGCCGACCGCGGAGCCTCCCGCCCCCTCCCCTCACGAATCGATAGCGCCGGGGCGACCCCCCGCGCCGACCCGTCCCGACTGGACGGCGAGCACGGACGCGGAGGCGAGTCCCTGACCCTATCGGGGAACAACGCACGAGGGTGGGAACAATGTGTCCGGCGGCAATCTTGGGGGACCGTGCCTGCGGAAAGACGACGTTTCTGGGACTGCTGTACGCGGCCCAGGTGAAGTACGGAACGAGGGTGCTCGACTCGTTCCGGTTTCACGCGCCGCTGCAATCGCTCCGACTGATGAGCCAGGTCTACGAGGGCATGAAGGACGCCCGATTCCCGGGCGCGACGCTGAAGGACGAGATGACCGAGATCGGCTTCGTCTTCGGCTACAGAAAGCCGATCTCCGGGCGGCTCCCGACCGCCCTCAAGGAGAAGAACTGGGTCAATCCGTTCGCGAAGCTCCAGTTCGCCGCGTACGACGTCTCGGGCGAGGATGTCCAGGAGTTCATCGAGACGGGCGTCGCGGCGAGCCCGATCATCCAGCAGCTGCTGAAGAGCCACGTCGTCGTGATCCTGGTCGACTGCAGCAAGATGACCACCGAGATCGACTCGCCCGTCTTCCGCCAGATGCTGAAGTACGACAGCGAGGTCGCGTCGCTCCTGGTCTCCCTGCAGACGTACAAGAAGCAGGAGTTCGGCCGGATGAAGACCCAGGGGCTGAGCGTCGGCACGCCGGTGATCTACCCGGCGATCGTCCTCTCGAAGTTCGACTCCGTCCGTGACGAGGTCCTGGTGAAGCTCGGACTCCACCGGGGCGTCCCGCCGGGCGACCAGAAGCGGAAGCGCAAGGAGTACGCGGAGGCGCTCCTGCGCGTGTTCATGCCCCAGACGCTGTCGCAGATCCGCGGCGGGAAGGTCGCGGGGGTCAACTTCGACCAGGCGGCGTACTTCTTCAGCTGGGTGCGGACCGAGACCGCCGAGGCCGGCATGCAGCCGGTCGGAGCCCCGCGCATCGTGCGGAAGGGATTCTCGGCCGACGGCGGCGCGGACCCGGACTTCTCCTACGAGGACTATGTCGCCTTCATCGAGCACTTCCGCGACGTCGCGAACAAGGTCCCGGACGAGATCGTCGAGCAGGCGACCCTCCAGGCGCCCCCGGCCGCCGCCACCGCGTAGGAGCCCCGGAACACTCCCGGCCCAGGGACGGAGGCACCGCACGATGGACGACGCGAGAACGGTCTCGCTCGAGCACTGGATCTACGGCGCGAGCCCGGAGAAGGGGTACGGCACGAAGGCGGAGTCGTCGGGGCTGAACGGCCCGCTGTACATGCGTTACCTCGAGAACCACTTCACCCCGGTGCGGGTCGAGAAGACGGCGAGCGGCACGGCGGTGATCGACGCCCGAATGATCCATCCGGCGCCGGTCAACGACGAGGTCCTCCTCTCGATCCTCGGTCGGGGGGTCGCCGACGAGTACAACCGACCGACGATCGCGAACCACACGGTCGTGCTCCCCGCCGGACTGCTGCGGGAGGGGCGGCTCACGCTCGCCGACGCCGAGGCCGCGGTCCTGGAGTTCGACCGGCACACGCCGAAGGCGAGCGGGCGGGTCGACCCGATCACCGTCCCGCTCCGGCGCCCCGGCGAGGCCGCGGAGCCGCTGGGCGTCGGGCTGCGCCGGCTGATCACGAAGCCGGCGGTCGACACCCTCGCGAGCCGGCTCCTCGCCGACGCGCAGGCGCGCACGCTGATCCTCTGCCGCGGGAGCACGCACCACTACCGCAACGAGCTGCTGTACAAGCTGATGGAGCTGTTCAACGCGGGCGGCGAGATCCCGCTGTTCGCCGCGATCAGCGACGCGCCCACCCTCAGCGCGATGAACCACTTCCGTCTCGCGATCTCCTCCCGCGGCGTCCGCGCCGACGGCACGTGGACGCTCCTGGACGCGAGCATCGACCGCGTCGCGCTCCCGCCGGTGCGGGGCCGGACCCCGGTCTACTCGCGGATCGCGGAGGCGTTCGTCTAACCGCACGCCGCCCCGGGCAGGCCCGACGGGCCTGCCCGTTTTTCGGGCGGCGGGAACCGCTCGTGACGAGCGCGCTCGTGGTCGCCGGCCGGGGGAGCGGCCTGTCGACGTTCTTCGGCCTGCTGTACACCGCCGAGGTCCGGCTCGGCAGCGAAGAGGCCGACGAGTTCCGGTTCCACGTTGACCGGGAGTCGATCCAGCGGCTCGGCGGGATCTACGGCGAGCTCGGCGACGGGCGGTTCCCGGAGAGCGAGGTCGACTGGCAGCGCTCCCCGCTCACGTTCCTGTTCGCCCGACGCCGCTCTCCGCTCGGACGCCTCCGCGGCGGCGCGGCGGCGGACGGGGAGTTCGTCCCGTTCCCGGTGGAGATCGGCGGGATCCCGATCGACGAGGTCGCCGAGCTCGCCGAGCGCGACGCGGTGCTCGATCCCACGACGCGGCGCCTGCTCGGCAGCCCGATCGTCCTGGGGCTGATCGCTGCGACCGACCTGCCGACGACCGACGAGCGCCCCCCCCAGCTGGTCGAAGAGGACCGACGGCTCGCGACCGCCCTGGGGCTCGTCCTGCGGTTCCGCGCCGGCGCTCGCCGGCGGGCGGCCCGGCACCTGTTCCCGATCTTCGTGATGACGAAGTGGGACCGGGTCGCGCCGGCCGCGGCGGAGCGTTTGCGGCTGCCGCCCGGACCGACGATCGCCTGGGCCGCGTCCGCCCGGGCGGATCTCGCCGCCCGTCTGACCTCGACCGTCCTGCCCGAGACGGCGGCGGTCCTGTCGTCGCCCCCGGACCGTCGGGTCTCGGTCGCCCCCGCCGAGTGGTTCTTCAGCGAGGTCGCGACCGAACCGGGCGACCCGCACCGCGTGCGGCGGCGCTGGCGCACGCCGGTCGGAGGCTGGGAGCCCGACTATCCGTACGGCGAGTACCACGCGCTCCTCGAGCGGATGGGCGAGCTCGCGGTTCGGCTTCCCGCGTCGGACGACGCCTAGTCGCCCGCGACGTCCGGCGTGGCGGTTCGGTCGGCCCGGTACGTGAGGTCCCCGCCCTCCGCGGAGTCGCGGCGGATCGTCCAGCCCCCGACGTTCCAGACCGGGGCGGGGGGACGCCACTGCGGATCCCCCTGCATCCACTCCCCGAGCTCGGACTCGAGGTACTCGTGGTCGGTCGACGCCTCGGGGACGAACTTGCCCTTCTGGAGGAGCGAGACCAGGAGCGGCAGTCCCGTCGGCCGGCCCCGCCAGCGGGCCGCAAGGAACGACTTCCGGAACTCGGGGTCGGCGAGGATCAGCTCCTTGAGGACGGCGAACGCGGGACGGACCCGGAACTCCTTGGGCGGAGGGTCGAGCCGACGGCGCTCGCGCCGTCGCTCCTCGACCGCCCGGACCCACGCGGCCCGGTCGACCGTCTCCGCCTCCCAGATCGTGCTGGCGTCGACCTCGTCGGCGGGCGACCCGCCGCGCGAGGGCCCCTCCCCCGGTCCGCCCGCGAGCACGACGCCGTCGGTCGAGAGGCTCAGCCGCACCGCTCCCTTGCGCCCCGATCGACCCGGCAGCAGGGCATAGGCGAGGGCGGCCCCGGCCGCCCCGGGGACCGGAGGACGGATGACCATCTCCTCGCAGTCCGGATACCGGTTCGGATGCAGGACGACGAACGGACCGCCCTCCGGCGAGTTGAACAGCACCGCCAGCGAGTCGTTGATCGTCGTCACCTGGCGGCGCACCGCCAGCTCGCTCAATCGGACGAGGGGGAGCGGCGTCTCCGGTTCGCGCCCCCGTCGGGCGAGGTCGTCGAGTATCGCCTGGGCGACCTCGGCCTGGATCTGCTGGGAGGCCGAGCGCTGCACGGCTTGTTCGGCCGAGCGGTCCCGCAGGAACCCGCGGCGGAGCCGTCCCGGGAGCCGCCCGGCGGCGGACGCCTCGTCCTCCAGGGCGCGCAACCGGCTGTTGATCCACGGCTGCAACCGGCCGCCGCTCACGCGCGAGTCGGCGAACAGCCCGGCCCACCGGGGCCCGACCCGGTCGGTCCAGGCCGGGTCGGCCGCGCTGTGGCGATACCAGTAGAGGACCCGCTCCCGAAGGAACGCCCCGGCGCTCAACGGGTCGTCGACCTCCTGCTTCACCCGCACCATCAGCGCCCGTACCCGCCCTGGCAGCTCGGCCAGGAGGGTCGGCTCGGCCTCCAGTCGCGCGACGAGCCCGGTCGTGCGGAGCACGTTGAGCGCCTCGATGTCGAACCCCTCGGCGGGATCGACGTGGAGGAACTCGCGAACCGACGGAGCATGGATCGGCGCCCCGATCGCTCGCGGCGTCGGGGCGGAGCGGGGCTGCTCGGGCGAAGCTCGGCGCTCTTCCCCCTCCTCGCGGGGTCCGGTCGGCTCCGCTCTCGGTTCGGGAGCGCGCGGGGCGGAGCGGGTCGTCCGCCGACCGTCCGCCGACGGCGGGGAGGGTTCGCTTCCCGAGCCCCGGCCGCCGGAGAACTGCCGCAGCCGATCGAGCTCCGCTCGACGGCTCGCGCGCTCGCCGTCGATGCGCCGGCGCGCGTCGGCTCGACGGTGCTCGCGCTCGCGTTCGATCTCGTCCGCGTCGGGGTCGGGAACCATCGGACGACGGGCCCGGTACCGTCACTCGTTGAGGGCGGGCCAGGGGCATTAAGGGTATCGTTTCGACGTCGGGCGTCCGACCCGTTCGGACCGGCCGCCGGCGCTCTCGATCGCTCGGACCCCTCCGCGATACCGGACCGCGCACGCGTCTAGGTCGACGATCCGCCGGGCGTCGGAACGACCGGGCCGTAGGTGCGTCGCAGTCGAACGAAGAAGAGCACCGCAACGCCGACCAGGGGGAGAGTGTACGGGAGTCCGACGGTCAGGAGGACGCCGAACACCGCCACCCAGAGCACGAACCCGAACGACAGGTCGACCAGCACCCGGTCATGGTCCTGCCGGCCGATCGATCGTCGACCGAGCTCGATGAAGAGGAGCAGGACCGCGAGCTCGATCCCGATGAGGGCCGCCGACGGGACGCCGAGGGGGCCGACCCCGTACTCGAGGACGAAGAGGACCGGAAAGACGGAGAATCCGATCGCGGCCGCCGTCCGGGGCCCGAGCGTGGGCTGGACGCCGGTCGGAGCACCCACATCCCGAGGGAGGAAGCGCGCGACGGCGACCAGGACGGCGATCACGACCAGCGCTCCCACGAGCAGGGGGGCGCCCATCCAGAAACGGTCCGACCCCCAGACGATCGCCGTCTCGAGGCCGGTCGAAGCGGCGACGGCGGCGAACGCCGCCGCCACCCCGCGCGGTCCGAGAAGGGATCGGCCGCGCGTGGCGGGCAGCGCGAGTCCGAGGATCACGATCGGGATCCCGATCGAGCAGATCACGTGGAACGCGAGGACGCCGACGCTCCAGACCCAGTTGACCCCCGCGAATCGGCCGTAGTGCCCGAGGATCCCATCGACGTGGCCGGTCGAATTGAAGAGAGTGTTGTCGCCGAGTCCTTCTTCGGTGACCCCGTACGCCAGCGCGAGCGCCGTCACGCCCGGCCAGCCGAGCCGCCAGCGGACCCACGCTTCGCGGACGAGCAGGGCGCCCCCCGTGTACTGGGCGACGTTGATCGCGAGTCCGAGGAGGAACCCGGCCGGGTTCACCACCAGGTTGAGGAGAGGGCTCGAGGTGGAGAGGTACTCCGGTATGCCGGGGGTCAGGATCGCGAGGCAGACGATCGGATGGCCTCGGAAGAACCCGATCCACCGGCCGGCGGTCGAGGGCGGCAGCGGGGTCGACGTCGGGAGATCCACCGGTCCCGCGAGGGTCCGCCCGTCGGTCGTGCCGGGCGCGCTCGCCGTGCCTCCCACGGGAGGTCCCAGCCTTGAAGGTTCGCGTCGGCCGATAGTCTAAGGCGGACCGCGGTCTCCGCCTTCGGATGGCGGCCGTACCCGAACACTTCACGCTCGAGGAGATCGCGCCGGGGATCCACGTCGCGATCGCTACGCCGCAGGGTTTCGGGCTGTGCAACTCCGCCATCGTCGACCTGGGCGGCCGGACGCTCGTCTTCGACTCGATGCTGACCCCGCAGGCCGGCGAGGCGCTCGGCCGCGCCGCCCGCCGGCTCACGGGCCGACCGGTCGACTTCCTTGTCAACAGCCACTACCACGGGGACCACGTGCGCGGGAACGCCTCGCTCGAGGCCGGGCACATCGTCTCCACCCATCGGGTCCGCGAACTGATCCTCGAGCGGGCGTCCGACCACCTCGCCTCCGACCGCCGCGAGGCGGCGGCGGAGCTCGAGTCGCTCCGGGCGGGTCGGACGTCGGCGACCCCGGCCGAGCGGGCGACGCTCGAGGGGTGGTTCGAGGGGATCCTCGCCACGCCCGAGGGGTGGCTGGTGCCGCCGCCCGACCTCACGCTCTCGGACTCCCTCGTGATCCGAGGACGGCGGCGGGAAGCGCACATCCTCTCCTTCGGTGGCGGCCACTCGCCGAGCGATGTGCTGGTCCATCTGCCGGACGAGCGGATCGTCCTCCTCGGCGACCTCCTCTCGATCGGATTCCACCCGTCGCTCTGGGACGGCGACCCTCGGGAGCTCGCCCGCATTCTGGATCAGGTGCGAGGGCTCGGGGCGACGACCGCGCTCCCCGGGCACGGTCCGCTCGGCCGCGACCTCGACGTGCGTCGGATGGGCGAGTACGTCGCCGTCCTGGAGCGGCTCGCGACCGGCCTGCGCGAACGCGAGGACCGCGCGTCGGAGGTGGCGAGGACCCCGGCTCCCGCCCCGTTCGACGCGTGGATATTCTCGTCGTTCTTCGCGCAGAACCTCTCGTTCGTCGTCGGCCGCCCGCCGGCGTGACGTCCCGTCCCCCCGGGGGGCCGCGCGCGGGATCTAGCCGCCGGTGGCCGGGGTCGGGGGCGGCGGCATCGTTCCGTGCTCGTACGCCTCTTCCCCGAACTCCGACATGTCGAGCCCGGCCTTCTCTTCGGCGGGACCGACCCGAAGCGGCGAGAAGACGTTGATCACGCGCAGCAGCACGAACGACCCGACGAACGCGAAGGTGGCGACGATCGCGACGCCCATGAGCTGCACCAGCTCCTGGTGCGGGTCGCCGAAGAACAGGCCGTTGTGCCCGCTGACCGAGTTGATCGCCACCGAGGCGAACAGCCCGGTGGCGACCGTCCCCCACATCCCCCCTACCCCATGGCAGGCGAAGACGTCGAGGGAATCGTCGAGCTTCGACCGCTCCCGCCAGTTCGCGACGTAGTTCGACAGGATCCCTGCCACGAGGCCGATCACGATCGACGCGGACGGTCCGACGAACCCGGCCGCGGGTGTGACCGCCGCGAGGCCGCAGACCGCGCCGACAGCCATCCCGACGGCGGACGGCTGACCCTTGCGGATCCAGTCGACGAGCATCCAGCTGACCCCCGCGGCCGCGGCCGCAAGGTTGGTCGTGACGAGGGCATCCACGGCGATGCCGTCCGCGGCGAGGGCGCTACCGGCGTTGAACCCGAACCACCCGAACCAGAGGAGCGCCGTCCCCAGGATCACGAACGGGACGTTGTTCGGTCGGTTCGCCCTCGCCTCCGACTCGGAGCGCCGACCGATCACGAGGGCGGCGGCGACGGCCGAGACGCCCGCGCTCGTGTGGACGACGAGTCCGCCGGCGAAGTCCATCACGCCCAGCTGGTGGAGCCAGCCGCCGGGGTTCCAGATCCACATCGCGATCGGAACGTAGATCAGGGTCGTCCAGAGGACGATGAAGATCAGGAGCGACTTGAACCGCACCCGACCGGCGAACGCCCCGATGATGAGCGCCGGGGTGATCGCGGCGAACTTGAGCTGGAAGGCGAAGTACAGCAGCTCGGGGATCGTGGGAGCAAGCGCGGCGTTCGGGGCGGCGCCGACGTTGAGGAGCATCAGCTTCGAGAGGTTCCCGATCACGCCGTGGACGGCGGGACCGAACGTCAGCGTGTAGCCCCAGAGCGCCCAGACGAGGCTGACGACCGAGAAGATCGCGAGGCACTGGACGATCGTCGCGACGAGGTTCTTGCGGCGGACGAGCCCGCCGTAGAAGAAGCCGAGCGCCGGCGTCATCAGCATGACGAGCGCCGTGGCCGTGATCACCCACGCCGTGTCCCCGCTGTCTATCGCCGCCATCTACCCTACCGCTCCGTGCATGCGGGCCGCGAGGGCATGCCGGAATCCCTCCGTCGATCGCGGGGGAGAGCCCTGGCCCAGCTGACGCACGAGGGCGCATGGCGGGCCGCCCCCAGATGAACCTTCTCTCGGACAGGGCGCCGGTGGGGCGGGGGGCCTTACCCCCGGGCCGGGCGGCGATCGGGACGGTGCGCGATGCGGGTCCGCCGGGCGGAGACCGTACGCGCGAGGCGACGCAGCCGCGCACGGAGCGACGCCGGGGCCCGTTCGGTCGCCACCGTCAGCGCGACCGGCGGCAGCCGTGCGGCGTGCCGCTCGAGGTAGCGCCGCGTCCGAGCTTCGTCCTGCTTCCAGCATTCCCGGAGCCAGGTCCCGACCGCGCGCTGGACCCAGAACTCCGGGTCCTCCCGCAGGCGGTCGATCACCCGAAACGGTCCGTCGAGGTTCCCCGACCGGACGAGCCGGTTCAGCGCGTACAGCGCCGCGCGCCGACGCCAAGGGTTCGAGGACCGACTCCACCCGATCAGCTCGCGGAGTCGCGGGGGACGCTCGGCGACCATCGTCGCGATCGGCCCGCCCGCGAGCGCGTCGCACAGCCCCCATCCAGTGGCCCGGTCCACCCAGACGGAGGCGGTGGTCCACGCCGCCGGCGTGCGCCCGGCACGGGAGCGGTGCAGAAGGACGATCGCGAGGGCCCGCTCGTCGTACGTCGCTCCCCGCCATAGGCGACGGGCGAGGGGCAGGAGCAGCCCGTCGGGGAGCGGGTTCGGCGGTCGGAGGATCGCGCGCGCGATCCGTTCGAGGGCGGGTGCGCTGACCCCCAGGACGGGCGCCGGGGCGCCGAGGTACGCCCGGAGGTCGAACTTCGATGGGGTGGCGGCCGACCGGAGCGCCGAGCGCGCCGACGCGGCGAGGCGCTCGACCTCCGCCGACCGGGACCGGGGGCGGGTCATCGCCGACGGCTAACTCCCGGCCGTCGGTCCCGGGCCCTGCGGGAACGTCAGCCGATACGCTTCCTGGCCGTCCGGGTACTCCTTCGTCCGAGCGGTCACACGCTCGACCGCGACCCGCGGATCGGCGGGGGCCCCGCTCGCCCGCTCGAGGGCGCCTCCGACGTGGATGTTGGCGAGCGTCTCGCCGGCCGTCGCCGAACTCGCCATGCGGGTCGCCCCAACGATCGGGCTGCCGACGAGCGTCAGCGTCCCGCCGACCCAGACCAGCTCGCACGGCCCGGCATCGATCCCCAGCGAGAGTCCGACCCCCGCCGGGAAGTTGCGGGAGTTGCGGCGGAGTCCGTCGATCAGCTTGGACGCCGCCCCCCGCACCTCCTGGCAGAAGCCGGGCACCGTCTCGAGCAGGAACCCCTCCTCGAGGCCGCCGATCCAGAAGACGATGAACCCGTCGCCGGTGAACTTGTCGAACCAGCCGTCGCGCGACTGGGCGAGGCCCCGCGTCGCCTCCGTGAACCCGACGATGAATCGGGCGAACGTCGCCGGCTGCACGGACTCCTTCAGGAGGTGGGTCGACAGGCGCAGGTCGCCGACGATCACGGTCGCCTCGACGGGGGTGGAGCGTTGGGCCGTAAGGTCCCGAAGCGCCTCCTCGGAGAGCCGGGCGCGGCCCCCGAGCGGACCCTGGCCGGCCAGCGCCTCGGCGAGTGCGTCGTCGTCGTCCTGCCCCGCCATCGTGGCTTCCGCGACCGCCGCCCTCGACGGAACGGCCGGAACCTCGGGGAACGGCCGGACGCTCCTCGCGAGCGGGCCCGAACGCGGAGGGAGTACACGTCCGATAAGCGTGACTCACGACGGGCGACTCGGTCCTCGTTCGTGCCCGGGGGCTAGCCCAGGCAGGGCGGCCGCCAGCCGACCGACCTCCCAGCTGCCGATCTCGACCGTCGCCGACCGGAGGACCTCTTCGTTCCGGTAGCGTTCACGGAGGGTCTTCAGGACCTTCCGATGCACCGGGGTCGGGACCTCCCACTGGTCGCGGTACAGCCGGTCGCTGAGCCGCTGCAGCACGGCGGTCGCCGGCTCGCTCTCTCGGAACCCGCCGACCGGCTCCCGACGGTCCGGCGGGAACCGTTCGGCGAACCGGCGCTCGGGGATCCCCGGCGCGGTCGTGTCGGTGCCGGCCGCCTTCGCCAGCGCGGCGTACTCGTCGTGCAGGGACGGGGTCTCCCGCTCCTGCTTCAGCACCGAGAGCAGTTCGGTGCGGGTCACCCGCACGATCTCGCCGAGCGCGACGCGCCATTCCGGGACCAGGTGGAGGAGATGGGTCGCGAGGCTCCGGTCGAACGCGGCGGTCCGGAACGGGAGCCGACGCACGTCCGCTCGGACGATCCGGCGGAGGCCGCGGCGGCGACCTTCCGCCAGCATCCCGGCGGAGACGTCCGCCGCCACGACGTCGAGGCCGTGTTCGGTCTGGAGGGGTATCGCGAGGCGCCCGGTCCCCGCGCCGACGTCGAGCGTCCGTCCGTCCCGCAACCGATTCGCCAGATGCACGACAAGCTCGCCCTGGAGCTCCGGCGGCAGCGCGCGGGTGGCGTCGTAGATCCGAGCGACCCGATCGAACGAGATCGGGGGACTCAGCGACGGCGACGGGACCACGCGGGCGGGAGACGCCGTGCGGGATAACGGTCCCGGCGACGTCCGCCTCTACGAGGCGGCCGAAGGCAGGGCGGTCGCCTCCGGGAGTATCAGGTGACTGTCGCCGAACTCGTGCCAGAGGTAGCCGCGGGCGGCGGCCCCGCGATAGGCGCTCTCGAGCCGGTCCGCGCCGACCACGGCGGCCATCAACGCGAGGTGGGTCGAGCGCGCGTCGTGGAGACCGGTGAGGAGGCCGTCGAACGCCCGGACCGACCGCCCCGGATGGAGATAGAGCCGGGTGAAGCCGCGGCCGGGCCGCAGCCCCCCCGGTCCGACCGTCGACTCGAGCGCCCGGACCACCGTCGTGCCGACCGCGAAGATGCGACCGCCCCGACACCGCGCCGCGGCGATCGCCTCGACCGTCGCGACCGGCACTTCGAACGGTTCCGGGTAGATCGGCACGGCCGCGGTCGCGGCCGGTTCGAGCTCGAGGCTGGAGACCCCGGTGTGCAGGGTGATCGACGCCACCGAGATCCCTCGGGCGCGCAGCCGGTCCAGCAGCGAGGGAGTGAACGGTCGGCCGGCGCTCGGCATCTCCGCGGACCCCGGCGAGCGCGCGAAGATCGTCTGGTAGTCCGCGAGCGGCCGGACCTCCGCGAGGTGGCCGTAGCGGATCGGGCGCCCCCGCCGGGCCATCGTCGCCCGCACGTTGCCGCGCAGACGGACGAACCGAAGCCGTGGGATCCCGGGGAACGCTCCGACGACCCGGGCCTCGAGCGACCCCGCCCGGAACCGATCCCCGACCCGCAGCGGGAGCGGACCGGGCCGGCCGACCCCCCATCGGGGTTCGGCGAGCCAGAGCCCGGGGCCGTACTCGGTGGAGAGGTTGAGGAGGAACTCCCCCGCGTCCCCGCGGGCCGGCAGGCTCGCCGGCACGGTGGCGCTGTCGTTCACCACGAGCAGGTCGCCGGCCCGGAGGAGCGTCGGAAGGTCGGCGAATCGTCGGTCGACCTCGCCGTCCCCCGTCGAGACCAGGAGCCGGACCGCGTCGCGCGCGAGCCCGCGCTCCTCGGGCGGTCGGTCGGCTTCGGGGAATCGGGGCCACGTCGCGGCGGACCCGGGCCCGATCATGCGGGGACCTCCCAGGTCTCGGCCTGGGCCCGGAACCGGTGGCCCGAGACCCGGCGTGGATCCTGACCCAGGAGCCACGCCCAGAACGGCACCGTCACCTCGGGCAGCGGCCGGTCGGCGATCGACTCGCCCGGGTACGCGGCCTGGTGCATCGCGGTCCGCATGTCGCCGGGGTCGACGCTGACGACCGAGATCCCGTCCTCCGCGAGTTCGTGGGCGAGCGTGCGGGAGACCAGGTCGAGCGCGGCCTTGCTCGCGCCGTAGCCGCCCCATCCCGGGTATCCGCCGACCGCGGCGTCGCTCGAGATGTTGACGATCCGCCCGCGCGATCGCGCGAGCAGCGGGCGGAGTTCCTGCACGAGCGCGACCGGCGCCACCACGTTCGTCCGGTAGATCCGCTCGAGCGCCCGCAGCGGGAACCGGGCGAGCGGCGGCAGCGGCGACGGACCGAGCTCGCTCGCGTTGTTGACGAGCAGGTCGAGGCGGCCGAGCCGCTCGGCCGCGAGCCGCAGCCGGCGGCGCACGTCCGCCCGGGCGACGTCCCCCGCGACCTCGATCGGTCGGCCGCCGACGGCGAGCAGCTGCGCCGCTTCCCGCCGGAGCGGCCCGGCCGTTCGGGCGTTCGCGATCACCGAGTACCCCTGGCCGGCCAGGAACCGGGCGATCGTCGAGCCGAGCCCGCGACTCGCGCCCGTGATCAGCGCGACGCGAGGCGCGTCCGCGCGACGCCGGGCGGTCATCGCGCCGTCGCCTCCGCCGGCCGGATCCGGAATCGACAGACCGCATCTCCCGCGACGACCCGATGCGTGACCTCTACACGGGCGCCGAGGACCGATTCGAACATCCGACGTTCGGTCTCGCAGGCGATCGGGAACCGGTCCGCGAGCGCGAGGATGGGGCAGTTGTGCTCGACGAGCTCGACCCCGCCGCGCTGGCGGGCGGACGCCTCGGCCATGTAGCCGCCTTCGGTCCGGAGGCGGGCGAGCGCGCGGACCCGCGTCGCCAGATCCCCCCGGCCGAGGCGCGCTCGGTGCCGGTCGGCGACCTCGTGGGCGCGCTGCTGCAGCAGCTCGGCGACACCGGGCGACCCCAGCTTCCGCTCGATGAACTCGAACGCGGCGAGCGACATCTCGGTGTAGCCGTGGGGGAACAGCTCGACGCCGCGGGGCGTCAGCCGGAAGACGACGCGCGGCCTCCCGACGCGCCCCGCGCGGTACGCGCGCTCGAGGAGGCCGGCCCCTTCGAGCGACGGCAGATGCCCGAGGACCCCGGCCTTGGAGATCCCGAGCGCCCGGGCGACCTCCTCGAGGGAGGCGCCCGGCCGCCGCTTGAGGAGAAGGAGGATCGCCCGCTTCGCGGAGGAGTAGGCGGGCGGGATCGTGGGACCGTCCGGCTCCGGCATCACCCGCCGTACCGCGGGGGGATTAATACACTGTTACGTTAACAAACTGAACAATCCGCCCGGACATCGCGATTCCGAGGTGAAGATTGTATAGGGGTGGGCCGCAGCGTACCGCGTGACGCCTAGCTTCTGCCCCCGGTGCGGCCAGCCGTGGTCCCCGGGAGCTCGGTTCTGCTCGCGGTGCGGCGCCCCGGCGGCCGGTCCGGCTCCCTTCGCGGCCCCGATCCCCGGTCCGTCCACCCCTCAGTTCTCGGGGGCCGGTGCGGGTCCGCCGCCCCGCGGGAGTCGGACCCTCCTGTGGGTGTTCGTCGCCGTCGTCCTCGTGATCGTCGTCGTGCTCGCGGTGCTGCTGGTCGTCCCCGTGTCTCATCCGTTCCACGACGAGCTCACGAGCTCGAGCTCGACCCCGGCCGACGAGCTGCTGACGTTCCCGAGCGGGGCGGCGGTCAGCGGCCAGTGGTCGGTGATCGGCGGCGGCTCGGTCAGTTTCGAGATCGTCGGCGCCGGCGGTCCGATCGACTCGGCGACCGGCTCCTCCGGAACGTTCGCGTTCACCGCGACGATCGGGATCTACTTCTTCGAGGTCAACTCGACGTCCCCCGAGACGGTCGACCTCAGCGGGTCGTACTCCGCCCCGATCCTCTAGCGCACCGATCCCCCGCAGCCGCGGCCGTTGTCGCCCGGCGGAGCCGGAGGGGGGCCTATGGGCGCCAGACCGGTCCCGAGTAGCCCTTCGGGATCCAGGGCGGCGGCGCCCCTTCCCCGAACGGATCGGGGCGGGGGGTCGGCGCGCGACCGTCCTTGCGGGCCAGGTAGGCGTCGATCCCCTCCGCCGCCTTCGTGCCGGCCGCCATCGCGTGCACGACCGACCGGCCCCCGGCGGCGAAGACGCCCTCGACCGCGGTCATCGTGTCGGGGCGGGAACCCTCGGGCCAGCCTTTCGTGCCGATGGTGAGCTTCAGCTCCGGCGGGAAGCCCGCCAGGTCCGCCTTCTCGCCCACGGCGACGATGACCGTGTCGCACTCGATCGACTCGGTCGCCCCGGGGATCGCCCGGATCGCGCGCCGGCCCGACTCGTCCGGGGGGCCGAGCTCCATCTTC
The DNA here is from genome assembly GCA_035499145.1 of Thermoplasmata archaeon. Lineage (GTDB taxonomy): Archaea > Thermoplasmatota > Thermoplasmata > Lutacidiplasmatales > UBA184 > Lutacidiplasma. The sequence goes on along the minus strand of DATJZK010000034.1, from coordinate 6,833 downwards.
TCGAAGACGACCGACTGCACGTGGTCCGTCCCGAGGAAACGGAGCGGGGAGAGCAGCCACCGGAACTCGATCCCCTCGGGCTCGGTCTCGCGGATCTCCTCCTCGCCCGCGGGCGACTCGGCCCGGGTGCGGCGGTACGCCATCGTGACGTGGGCATGGGGGGCGAGGCGTCGCGAGGTGCGGACCGCGTCGACCGCGACGTCCCCGCCGCCGATGACGACGATCCGTTCGCCGAGCCGCACCGGCCGGCCCAGGTTCACGTCGTACAGGAAGTCGAGCGCCGGGATCACCCCGGGCAGCGTCTCGCCGGGGACGCCCGGCGTTCGCGCCGCGGAGGCGCCGATCGCGATGAACACGGCGCGGTACCCCTCTTGGAGGAGGCTCTCGGGCGTGAAGTCGACGCCCGCGGTCTTTCCCTCGACGAACGTTACGTCCAGCTGCCGGAACCGCTGGAGGTCGATCAACAGTTCGTGGTGGGGCATCCGGTACCGCGGGATCGCGCCCGCCTGGCCCCCGACCGCCGGCTGCTTCTCGAAGACCGTGACGCCGTAGCCCCTCAGCCCCAGCTCCCAGGCCGCCTGGAGGCCGGCCGGTCCGGCGCCGATCACCGCGATCCGCTGGTGCTTGGGAGCGCTGGGGACGTACGTCTTGTGCGAATCGCCGAAATCGAGGGCAGCGCGCTTCAGGTGCCGGATGGCGATCGGGGTGCCGCGCCCTTTCATGACGCAGGCGTCCTCGCAGTAATGGTAGCAGACCTTGCAGAGGGTCGTGGCGAGCGGGTTCGCGACGAGCGTCAGGTGCGCCGCCTCGTCGAACCGCCCGTCCGCGATCAGCCCGATGTACCCGCGGCAGTCCTGCGTGATCGGGCACGCCTCGACGCAGAACGGCAGATCGCACTGGAGGCATCGCTGCGCCTCCAGCACCGCCTCCTCGCGCGTGTAGGCGTGGAGGACCTCCCGGAAATCCTCGGTCCGCTCTTCGGGGCGCTCCTCGGGTACCTCGATGCGGGTGTAGCGGGACGTCGCCGACGTCATCGACAGCCTCGACTCTGGACCCCGGACGCTCCGAGCCCGATCCTAGAGTAGAACGACCCTTCATAAGGAGGGCGGGCCGCGGCGCGGGCCCCGGGCCGGCTCGAGGGCGACCGGCCCCCCCCGCGCGCCGGAACGGGACCGGCCCCGTGCGGCCGGCGCAACTCTTTATCTCACGACTCGATGCCCGCCCCGTGCCGCCCTCCGCGAAGGACGAGCTGAAGGAGATCGTCGCCGGACTTTCCGCCGCCCCGCTGTTCTCCGGGCTCTCCGAGCGCCAGGTGAAGCGGGTCGCGCGGACGGCGAAGGTCCGGGACCTCGCTCCCGATACGGTCGTCGTCCGGCAGGGCGAGAAGGGGATCGGCTTCTACCTGATCCTGAGCGGCAGCGTCCAGGTCCGCAAGAGCGGTCGGACGATCGCTCGGCTCCGAGGGGGAGACTTCTTCGGCGAGCTCGCCCTGTTCGACGATCGGTCGCGGTCGGCGGACGTGGTCGCCGCCGAACCGACCCGGGTCGCGGTCCTCTCCCGCTGGGAGTTCTGGGGGTTCGCCTCGGAGAACCCCGACGTGCTGCGGACGATCCTGCAGGAGATGTCCCGCCGCCTGCTGGATTCGGCGCCGTCCCCGTCCCAGTGACGGGCGGACGGGCCTACTTCACCACGGTCGCGAACGTGTACTTCGCGGCCTCGGTGTGCTGCATGAGGTGCTCGCCGATCTCGTCGCCCTTCAGCGACTGGAAGCCGCAGACGAGGCATCGATAGAGGACCAGTTCGCTGGGCCGGGGACCGACCGTATCCGGCGGCGGAGGAGGCGACATCGGCGGTGCGTAGTCCGCGACGGTTCCAAATAGGTTTGCTTCGACCGCGGGCGGACGGCACGACGGCGCCGGGTAGCGTAATACCCCTGTCATCGTACGCCTCGCGGGGATTCACGCGGTGGCGCGGCCGGTGCTTCCGGGGCTCCTGATCGCCGCGGGCGGGGCGCTCACGGTCCTCGCGGGGCTCGTCGAGTGGGGCCCGGCGCTGGCGGCCGGGGAGGCCGGCGTCGCCGTCGGCGGGATGATCGTGCTGCTCGGCTTCCTCGTGCCGCTCGCGCCGGGTCGGAAGACGTACTTCGCGTTCGGCGCGCTCGTCTTCGCCGTCCTCAGCATTTTCTTCGCGTACGCCGGGTTCATCGTCGGGTTCTTCCTGGTCCTCCTCGGCGCGATGATGGCGTACGTCTGGGTGCCCCCGACCGCCGCTCCGCGCCCGGCCGCGGGGGCCCGCCGGCCGTCCGGCCCGTAGGACGCCCGGCCCCCCGATGAACGTCGCGGAGAGCGCGGCGTTCGGCATCGCCCTCGGTTTCTCGCTGACGATCCCGCCCGGGCCGATGAACGCGCTGATCGCCTCGATGGCGGTCCGCTCCGCGCGCGCCGGTACCGTGACCGGCCTGGGCGCGATGTGCGCCGACGCGGTCCTTGGGGCGGTCGTCTTCGCCTTCAGCGCGTCGGTCGACCTCTCGGCGCTCGTCCGGCCGATCGACGCGGTCGGCGCCGTCGCCCTCGCGTACTTCGGCGTGCGCACGCTCCGGGCGCCCCGGGCGGTGAACGCGCCCGCGTCGACCACCGTGCGGACGTTCTCGCAGGCGTTCGTGCTCGGGGTCGGGAATCCGTTCCAGATCCTGTGGTGGCTCACGGTCGGGCTCGCCTTCGCCCGTCTCGGGGGAGCCGTCCTGCTCGCGGGACTGTTCGGGGCGATCGCGGTCTGGGTCGTCGCGTTCCCGCTCGCGGTGCACGCGGGGGTGCGGCGGTTCCCCGGCGCCTACCGGGCGATCGTCCTGATCTCGGGCGCGCTGCTCCTCGGCTTCGCGGCGTACTTCGCGGCCCTGGCGGTCTACTGAGCCGGCGGTCCTCGGGGACGAAGCCGCGCGGCGTACTGCTTGCGGAACTTGGCGACCTTCGGAGCGATCACGATCTGGCAGTACGACCGCTCGGGGTTCCGCCGGAAGTAGTCGCGATGGTACTCCTCGGCCGGGTAGAACGCCTCGAACGGAACGATCTCGGTCACGATCCGGTGCTTCCAGACCTTCTCCCCCTCGATCTCCCGGATCACCGCCTCGGCGGTCGCCTTCTGCGCCGGCGAGCGGTAGAAGACCACCGATCGGTACTGCGGCCCGACGTCGTTCCCCTGCCGGTCGCGGGTCGTGGGGTCGTGCGTCGTGAAGAAGACGACCAGCAGGTCGTGGAGGGAGACGACGGCGGGGTCGAACACCACCTCCGCGACCTCGGCATGCCCGGTCGTGCCGGTGCAGACGGCCTCGTACGTCGGGTCGCGGACCGTCCCGCCGGAGTAGCCGGGGAGGACCCGAAGGACACCCGCGAGCTCGGAGAAGACGGCCTCGGTGCACCAGAAGCAGCCCCCGCCGAGCACGATCGTCTCCCCGGGGGCCGGCGGGCTCGGGGTCGCGCTCATCGCGCCCCCCACGGAGCGGGGCTTCTTAGGGGTCGCGCGCCCGCCGCCCGGCCGGCTCGCGCTCCCGCGCGGGCCCCACCGGCTACTTCCGGACGACGAACTGGACCTCGGTCCGCGCCCACGCGGAGGGATCGGTCCACGGGTTGCCCGGGTACAGCTCTCGCGTCGAGACGACCGAGCGGATCTGCTTCTCGCGCTTCCGCCACCGCAGCCAGTCGCTGAGCCCGTGGTAGACGACCCGGGGGGAGACGACATCCGGGTCGAAGACGACCCGGGCGACCGGGGTGGCCGGCAGGGTCTTGAGACGGACCGGCGACGACCCGCGGGCCCGACCGAGCAGCTCGATCGACACTTCCCACCGACGTGTGCCGGGCTCCCGGAAGATCCATCGACCCGTCCGGAGCTTCTGCCCCTTCGCCCACGCCGCGACCCGCTCGAACTGGGCCCGGATCTTCCGCTCGTTCCACGGACCGCTCCAGGCGATCGCCGCGACCCGGTACCGGGGGGCCTTCGCGAACTCGAAGTCGACCGTCTTTTTCGGCATCGCCGGCGGAGGCCGGGGACCCTTATTCGCCTAGCCGGGGTCGGGCGGCGACGGCTCGATCGAGATCAGCGGGGCCGCGGCGGGTGCCGGGATGCCCGCCGGCACGAACGCCCCGTAGAACGGGACGCGCGACGTGATCACCCGACGGAACGCTCCGCGGAGGGCCCCGTCGCTCAACCCGCGGGTCGGGACGAGGTCGTCGTTGCGGTTGAGGCACCCTTTCAGCTCGCCCTTGTGCGTGACGCGGATCCGGTGGCAGTTGGCGCAGAACTCGGCGTTCCCGACCGGGTCGACGAGCTCGACCTCCGCCCGGTCGAACAGGTAGATGCGACGGTGGTGCATCTCCCGCACGAGCACCTGCGAGGCGTGCGTCTCGAGCCAGTGCCGCACCTCGGCGATGTCGACCGCCCAGGACCGCTCGGGGACGAGCTCCGGCATGAACTGGATCAGCTGGAGCTTCAGCCCCTCGGTCGCCCCCACGTAGGCGATCATCTTCGGGATGTTCTCGACGGTCGGGCGGAAGACGACGAGGTTGAGCTTCACCGGGGTCAGCCCGACCCGGAGCGCCGCCTGGACCCCCCGCAGCACCGGGGCGAGCGCCCCCCGCCGGATCTCCCGGAACTGATCCGGGTCGATCGAGTCGAGGGAGACGTTCACCCGCTTGAGGCCGGCGTCGCGCAGCGACTCGGCCCGCCCTTCGAGCATCGACCCGTTCGTCGTGAGCGAGACGTCGGCGATGTGCCGGACCGTGCGCGCGACGATCTCCTCGAGGTCGTCGCGGACCAGCGGCTCGCCGCCGGTGAACTTGACCGACCGGACGCCGAGCTCCCGGCCGATCGAGACGAGGCGCTCGACCTCGGCCGGCGTGATCTCCTCGCCGTGCGCCGCGCGGGGCCGGGCGACCGGCCCGAGCCCCTCGTCATGGCAGTAGACGCAGCCGAAGTTGCACCGCTTGGTGACGCTGATGCGGAGGTCGGTCACCTCCCGACCGAACGCATCGGCGAGCATCCCCCCCGGAAACGGGCCGGGGGGATATAGCGGGGGCGAAACCCCGGGCCTCCCGGGCTACGGGGCGATCGCCTCCGTCTCGGGCCGCTCCTGGAGCGGAACGCTCGTCACCCCGGACGCCCCCTTCCGGGCGTACGCCAGCTGGACGTCGGAGCCCACGGGAAAGCCGGAGAGCGAGCCGAGCAGCTCGCGGACCGACCGGACCTCGAACGGGCCGACGCGCGTGATCACGTCCCCGGGACGGAGCCCGGCCCGATGCGCGGGGGAGCGCGGCACGACCTCGGCAACGAGCAGCCCCGAGTGGGGCGCGACGCCGTGCTGCCGGGCGATCTCGGGACGCAGCTCGGCGACGGTGACCCCGATCCACGGGCGGACGATGCGGCCGCGGTGGCGCAGCTCGCCGGCGACCCGGCGGACGGCGTCGATCGGGATCGCGAACCCGACCCCCTGGGCGAACGGGACCATCGCGGCGTTGATCCCGACGACCGCGCCGTCGAGGTCCACGAGCGGTCCTCCGCTGTTGCCCGGATTGATCGCCGCGTCGGTCTGGATCAGCCCTTCGAAGATGAAGTCGGCGCCGGGCAGCGGCCGGCCGAGGGCGCTCACCACGCCCAGCGAGACCGTGGGACCGCCGGGAAGTCCGAGCGCGTTGCCGACGGCGAGCACGAGCTGGCCGACCCGGAGGGCGTCCGATCGGCCCAGTCGGGCGGTCGGGAGGTCGGTCGCCTCCACCGAGACGACGGCCACGTCCGTGACCGCATCCCCTCCGACGACCTCGCCGACGAACTCGCGCCCGTCCCCGAGCCGTACGCCGATCCGGGTCGCCCCCTCGACGACGTGGTGGTTGGTCACGAGGAGCCCTCCCGGGTCGATCACGACCGCGCTCCCCTCCGACGGCATCGCGAACGGCGGGCGCATCCGGGACCGCCGGACCCGCAGGCTCTCCACGACCGCGACCGCCGGGGCGATCGCGTCGACGGCCGCGGCGATCCGGCGCTCGAGCTCCCCCGCGGTCACGGGCCGAATCCCGGGCCGAGCCCCGGGCCGGACGGCTGGGGTCCGAGCGGCGGCGACGGCAGCGGCTGGAGCGGGATCGGCATCCTCACTCCGAGAGGAGCTTGTCGAGCCGCGCGAACAGGGGGTCGAGCTCCGTCGCTCCCTGGCGGCCGGCCTGCCAACGGGCGTTCACGATCTCGACCAGCACGTCCGCGACCTTCTCCATCCAGGGGCCCTCCTGCGCCTCGAAGCGGGCCCGGACCTTCTCCCGCAGCAGTTCGTTGTACGCCCGGTACGCCGTCCACACCCACGGCCCGTACTCGCCTCGTCCCTCTCGCCCGGATCCGCTCGTTCGCTTCATCGTTCGTTCCTCGGGGCGTTCTCCGCCCTCGGCAATCACCGGTCGGTCGAGGATATTGACCGGGTCGCACGCCGGCCGGTCACACGACTCGGCTCGGGCGATGCCGCTTACGCGCGCGTAACCGTCCCTCTATAGGGAGCGCCGCGGCTGATGCCCGTGTGACGACGGAGGAGCGCCGCGACGAGCGGGCCGAGCCGGCTCGGCTCGACGAGCGGGTGCTGGTCGCCCTCGAGGGGCGGCCGGGCCGGGTCGCCTTCAGCGGTCTGCGCCGGCTGCTCGGGGCGCATCCCGAATCGCTCTCGCGGGCGCTTCATCGGCTCGAGCGCGAGGGCCTCGTGGCCCGGGAGGACGGGGGGTACCGTTCGCTCGTCCCCCGATCGAGCGCTCCCGACGGCGGCGTCGGGGAGGGACGGGTCATCGCCCAGGTCGACCTGCCGCGGTCGG